>NZ_JBHXSO010000012.1:0-35145 GCF_042714775.1 Streptomyces sp. NPDC058691
CGGCACAACATGTGGCAGATCATCCGTGAGCTGGTCACCGGCGGCGTCACCGTCTTCCTCACCACCCAGTACCTGGAGGAGGCCGACGAACTCGCGGACCGCATCGCCGTACTCCACCACGGCACCATCGCCGCCGAAGGCACCGCCGAAGAACTCAAGCGCCTCATCCCCGGCGGCCACGTCCGGCTCCGCTTCACCGACCCGGCCGCCTACACCGGCGCTGCCACCACACTGCCCAAAGCCACCCGCGACGACGAATCCCTCACCCTCCAGATCCCCAGCGACGGCAGCCAACGCGACCTGCGCGCCCTCCTCGACGAACTCGACGCCACCGGCATCGAGGCCGACGAACTCACCGTCCACACCCCCGACCTCGACGACGTCTTCTTCGCCCTGACCGACACCACCGGCATCCCCCACCAGCCCAAGGAGACCGTCCGATGAGCACCCTGTCCCTCGCCGTACGAGACTCCACCACCATGCTCCGCCGCAACCTCCTGCACGCCCGCCGCTACCCCTCCCTCACTCTCAACCTGCTCCTCACACCGGTCATGCTGCTGCTGCTGTTCGTCTACATCTTCGGCAACGTGATGAGCGCCGGCATGGGCGGCGGCGACCGCTCCGCCTACATCGCCTACATCGTGCCCGGCATCCTGCTCATGACCATCGGCAGCACCGTCATCGGAGCGGCCGTCTCCGTGGCGACCGACATGTCCGAAGGGATCATCGCCCGCTTCCGCACCATGGCGATCCACCGCGGGTCCGTGCTCATCGGGCACGTCATCGGCAGCGTCCTCCAGTCGATCGCCAGCGTGGTCCTCGTCGGCGCCGTCGCCGTCGCCATCGGCTTCCGCTCCACCGACGCCACCGCCCTGGAATGGCTCGCCGCCTTCGGCCTGCTCGCCCTGTTCGCCCTGGCCCTCACCTGGATCGCGGTCGGAATGGGCATGGCCAGCCCCAACGCCGAAGCCGCCAGCAACAGCGCCATGCCCCTGATCCTGCTGCCCCTGATCTCCAGCGCCTTCACCCCGATCGACGCGATGCCGGGGTGGTTCCAGCCGATCGCCCAGTACCAGCCGTTCACGCCGGCCATCGAGACCCTGCGCGGCCTGCTCCTCGGCACGCAGATCGGCAACAACGGATGGCTAGCACTCGCGTGGTGCGGGGCGCTGGCCGCGCTGGGCTACCGCTGGTCGGCGTCGTCGTTCCGCCGCGGCCCCAAGTAGCCGCCCTGCCTTCCCCCCCGCCCTCCCGCCCGGGTGCCCTGCGAAGTCAGGGCACCCCGGCGCGCGTTTCGTGTGGACCGGGGCGCGTGACTTCACAGGGCTGGGGGCACCCCCGGCCGAAGGTTGGGGGAGGGCGGGCCGGCGGGGAAAAAACCTACCCGCACAGCCAGCGCAGCGTCACGCGCGGTCGAACCCCGTGTTGTGGATGAGGACGCCCCCGTCCACCGGCAGCACAACCCCCGTCACCCACGCCGCGTCCGCCGACGCGAGGAACGCGACCGCCGACGCGATGTCCTCCGGCTCGCCGACCCGCCCCATGGGATAGACCTCCGCGAGGCGGTCGAGGTCGTCCTCACGGCCGGCCCACGCGGGAGTGCGGACCGTACCGGGGGCGACGAGGTTGACGCGGACGCCGCGCGGCGCGGCGTGCACCGCGAGGGTGCGGGTGAGCGACGCGAGGCCCGCCTTGGCGGCGCTGTAGGCGTGATTGCCGAAGTTCACGTGCCCGTTGACGGAGCCGATGCTCACGATCGCGCCACGCCCTCCGGCCTCCGCGAGGTACGGCAGGGCCGCCCGCGCGCAGCGCATCGCGCCGGTGAGGGTGACCTCGATGTCCTCGTACCAGTCCGCGTCGAGGAGGTCCTCGAACAGCGCGGGGTCCGCGTGGCACGCGTACGCGTTGTTGACCAGGACGTCGAGGCGCCCGAAGCGCTCGACGGCGTGGGCCATCGCCGCGTCGACCGCGGCCTGGTCCGCCACGTCGCAGGCGATCGCCACGGCCGGGCCGCCGCCGGCCGTCTGTTCCGTGAGTGCGGCCGCCGTGGCGGCCGCGCGCTCCGCGTCGAGGTCGGCGAGGACGACCGCGGCACCCTCGGACATCAACCGCCGCGCGGTGGCCGCGCCGATGCCCTGCCCGCCTCCGGTGACGACGGCGACGTGTCCCGCGAACCTGCGCATGCGCGTGTCCTTCCGCCCCTCGCGGGACGCGATTCGTCCCGCGCCCCCTCTCGCCGCCCTACTCGCGCGTAGCGTAACGTGCACGCACACCAAACGGGAGCGGAGAGGCACACCCATGGCGCTGGACGCGGACGTCGTCGTCGTCGGAGCGGGGCTGGCCGGGCTGGTCGCCACCGCGGAGCTGGCCGACGCGGGCAGGAAGGTGATCCTGCTCGACCAGGAGCCGGAGTCCAACTTCGGTGGGCAGGCGTTCTGGTCGTTCGGCGGCCTCTTCCTCGTGGACTCGCCCGAGCAGCGCAGGATGCGCATCAAGGACAGCCGCGAACTGGCCCTGCAGGACTGGATGGGCACCGCCGGCTTCGACCGCCCTGAGGACGACTGGCCGCGCAAGTGGGCCGAGGCGTACGTGGACTTCGCCGCCGGCGAGAAGCGTTCGTGGCTGCACGCGCAGGGCCTGCGCTTCTTCCCGCTCGTCGGCTGGGCGGAGCGCGGCGGCTACCTGGCCACCGGGCACGGCAATTCGGTGCCGCGCTTCCACATCACGTGGGGCACCGGGCCGGGGGTGGTGGCGCCGTTCGCGCGCCGGGTGCGGGAGGCGGTCGCCAAGGGCCTGGTCGAGCTGCGCTTCCGGCACCGGGTGACGGCGCTGACGACCACCGGCGGCGCCGTGGACGGCGTGGCGGGCGAGGTGCTGGTGGACAGCGACACCGAGCGCGGCAGGCCGAGTTCGCGGGAGATCCGGTCGGAGTTCCGGCTCGGGGCGCAGGCGGTGATCGTCACCTCCGGCGGCATCGGCGGCAATCACGACCTGGTGCGCAAGGCGTGGCCGCAGCGGCTCGGCACGCCGCCGGCCAAGCTGCTCTCCGGCGTCCCGGCGCATGTGGACGGCCTGATGCTGGGCATAGCCGAGGAGGCGGGCGGCCACCTGATCAACGGCGACCGGATGTGGCACTACACCGAGGGCATCGAGAACTGGAACCCGATCTGGGCCCGGCACGGCATCCGCATCCTGCCCGGCCCGTCCTCGCTGTGGCTGGACGCGACGGGCAAGCGGCTGCCGGTGCCCCTGTTCCCCGGCTTCGACACGCTCGGGACGCTGGAGCACATCATGCGGACCGGCCACGAGTACACGTGGTTCGTCCTGACCCAGAAAATCATCGAGAAGGAGTTCGCGCTGTCGGGCTCCGAGCAGAACCCGGACCTGACCGGCAAGAGCGTGCGCGAGGTGCTGCGCCGCGTGCTGCCGGGCGCCCCCGGCCCGGTGGAGGCGTTCAAGGAGCACGGCGTGGACTTCGTCGTCGAGAACGACCTGTCGGCCCTGGTGCGCGGCATGAACGCGGTCACCAAGGACGATCTGATCGACGAGGCCGCGCTGCGCCGAGAGATCGTGGCCCGCGACCGGGAGATCACCAACACCTTCACCAAGGACCTCCAGGTCACCGCGATCCGCGGGGCCCGCAACTACCTCGGCGACAAGCTGAGCCGCACCGCGGCCCCGCACCGTCTGCTGGACCCGAAGGCGGGCCCGCTGATCGCGGTGCGGCTGAACATCCTGACCCGCAAGTCGCTCGGCGGCCTGGAGACCGATCTGGACAGCCGGGTGCTGCGGGCCGACGGGCAGCCGCTGCCGGGCCTGTACTCGGCGGGCGAGGCGGCCGGCTTCGGCGGCGGCGGGGTGCACGGCTACCGCTCGCTGGAGGGGACGTTCCTCGGCGGCTGCATCTTCTCCGGTCGCACCGCCGGCCGCGCGGCGGCCGCCGCCACCGCCTGAGCGGCGGCACGCTCCTCGCCCTGCCGCGTCGCACCGGTGTGCGACCCCGGTCCGTGGACGCCGCGCGCGGGAGGCACCATGGAGGGGAGCAGTGGCGGCGGCGCAAGGCGGGAGTACGGGCAGTGGTGGACGTCCAGGGGGCGGTGGCGGACGGTTTCGAGCCGGTCCGGGAGGCTTTCGTCCGGAACTTCGACGAGCGCGGGGAAGTCGGCGCGGCGGTGGCGGTGTACCGGGACGGCCGGAAGGTCGTGGACCTGTGGGCCGGCGCCGCGGACGCCGATGCTGACGCCGACGCGGACCGCGAGGGTTCCGGGGCGCTCTGGGCGCGCGACACCGCGCAGGTGGTCCGCTCCGCGACCAAGGGCGTGGCCGCGGCCTGCCTGCTCCTCCTGCACCAGCGCGGGCAGCTCGATCTGGACGCCCCGGTCGGGACGTACTGGCCCGAGTTCAAGACGGCCGGCAAGGAGCGGGTGACCGTGCGCGACGCGCTCGCGCACCGCGCCGGCGTGCCGGCGCTGGACATCCCGCTCACCCCGGCGCAGGCGACGGACGGTGTCAGCGGCCCGCGGGCCATCGCGGCGCAGGCCCCGTTCTGGACGCCGGGGGACGACCACGGCTACCACGCGATGACCTACAGCTGGCTGATAGGCGAGCTGGTGCTGCGGGCGAGCGGCGGCCGGTCGATCGGCCGCTACGTGGCCGAGGAGATCGCCCGTCCGCTGGGCCTGGACCTGTGGGTGGGCCTGCCGGCCGGGCAGGAGGCCCGGGTCGGCAGGATCGCCGCGATCCAGGCCCCTGAGGCGCCGCCGGCGGCGGGACTGCGGGCGCGTCCGAAGCGCAACGTGACCGAGGCGTACGACGACCCGGCGTCGCTGACCCGGCGCGCGTTCGGCACGATCGACCCGCTGCCGGACGAGAACGACCCCGGCTACCGTGCCGCCGAACTCGCGGCGTCCGCCGGGATCGCCACCGCGCGTTCGCTGGCCCGCTTCTACGCCGCCCTGGTCGGCGGCCTGGAGGACGGCGGCCCCCGGCTGTTCGCCCCGGCGACGCTCACCTCGGCGCGCACCGCCGAGTCCGAGGGCCCGGACCGGGTCCTGGTGGTGAACACCCGCTTCGGCCTGGGCTACATGCTGCACGGCCCGTCCTCGCCCTTCCTGTCCCCCGCTTCCTTCGGGCATCCCGGCCGGGGCGGCTCGCTGGGCTTCGCCGACCCGGACGCCGGGATCGGCTTCGGCTACGTCACCAACGGCATGCAGAAGAACGTCACCGCCGACCCGCGCGCCCAGGCGCTGGTGCGGGCGGTGCGGGAGTGCCTGCGCTGACGCCGGGCGGAAACGCCGGCGCGATTCCCGCAACGCGATCCGCCACAAGTTGCCCGGGCTCCGGGACCCGCGAACGATGGATGGGTGAGCGACGCCGCGTACCTCCGGTTTCCGCATGTCCACGGCGAGCGGCTGTGCTTCGTCGCCGAGGACGACATCTGGGTCGCGCCCCTGGACGAGGGGCGCGCGTGGCGGGTGACGGCCGACCGGACCCGGGTGGGCCATGCCCGTTTCTCGCCGGACGGTTCGGTGATCGCCTTCAACAGCTGGCGCTCGCTGGACCCCGAGGTCCATCTCGCGCCGGTGGAGGGCGGGCCGGCGAGCCGGCTCACCTACTGGGGCAGCCCCGACACCCGCGTACGGTCCTGGACGCCGGACGGCCGGATCCTGGCCGTCTCGTCGCACGGTGAGCCGTTCTCGCACTACACGTGGGCGTACGCCGTGGCCGCCGAGGGCGGTCCGGGCAGCCGGCTGCCGTGGGGGCCTGTGTCCGACATCGCCGTGCGGGACAGCCCCGGCGGGGAGCACCAGACGCTGCTGCTGGCGGCGACCGCGCCGCACGAGCCCGCCTCCTGGAAGCGCTACCGGGGCGGGGCGACCGGGCGGCTGTGGCTGCAGGGCGAGCTGCTGGTGCCGGACATCGACGGGCACCTGGAGTCCCCGATGTTCGTGGGCGACCGGATCGCCTTCCTCTGCGACCACGAGGGCATCGGCAACCTCTACTCCTGCCGGCCCGACGGCACGGACCTGCGGCGCCACACCGACCACGCCGACTTCTACGCCCGCCACGCGGCGACCGACGGCCGGCGCGTGGTCTACCAGTGCGCGGGCGCGCTGTGGATGGTCGAGGAGCTGACCTCGGACTCGGTCCCGCGCCGCCTGGACATCGACCTCGGCGGTACCCGGGCCGGACGGCGTCCCTACCAGGTCCCGGCCGCCGCCTATCTGGACGGGCTGGCCGTGGACCGCACGGGCCGCGCGAGCGCGGTGTGCGTGCGCGGCAGCCTGTACTGGCTCACCCACCGCGACGGCCCCGCCCGCACCATCTCCGACGAGCCCGGCTCACGGGTCCGGCTGCCGGCGATGCTGGGCGACACCGGCCGGATCGCCTTCGTCACGGACGCCGACGGCGAGGACGCGATCGAGATCGCCGCTCTGCCGGGCCGGCCGGCGGCCCTGGCCGTCGCGGAGATCGCCGACGAGGACGACGCCGTGGCGCAGGCGCTGCGGGCGGCCGAGGAGGGTGACGGGAACGGGACGGACCGTGCGGACGGTGCGGAGGAGCAGGACGGTGCGGCCGGCGAGGGCGCGCGCGCCCCGTGCCGCAGCGGCGGCGCGCGCCTGGCGTGCGGGGAGATCGGCCGGGTGCAGGAACTGGTCCCCTCCCCCGACGGCGAGACGATGGCGGTCGCGGCCCACGACGGCCGGCTGCTCATGGTCTCCGCGGAGACCGGCGCGGTCACCGAACTCGTCCGCTCGGACAACGGCCCCGTGCGCGACCTGGCCTTCTCCCCGGACTCGGCGTGGCTCGCCTGGTCCCAGCCGGTGGTCGGCCGCTCGCTGCGCAAGATCCGCATCGCCCGGCTGGCGGCGGACCCCGAGAGCGGCGAGCGCACGGTCATCGACGTCACCAACGGCCGTTTCGAGGACGAGCAGCCGGTCTTCACCCGGGACGGCCGCTATCTGGCCTTCCTGTCCTGGCGCGGTTTCGACCCGGTGTACGACGTGCACACCGGCGACCTGTCCTTCCCACTGGGCTGCCGCCCGCACCTGGTACCGCTGCACTCGGCGACGCCGTCGCCCTTCGCGCTGCCCGTGGAGGGCCGCCCGCCCGGCGGCGGGCTGGACCCGGCGGGCTTCACCGAGGGCCCGCCGGCGGTGGAGGCCGCCGGACTGCCGATGCGGGTGACGCCGTTCCCGGTGCCCGCCTCCAAGTACAGCTCGCTGGAGGCGGTGCGCGGCGGGCTGACGTGGCTGCGCTGGCCGATCTCGGGCGCGCTCGGCGAGACGTTCGTCAATCCGACCGACCCCTCGGCCCGGCCGACGCTGGAGTACTTCGGCCTGGCCAAGTCCAAGCGGGTCGAGCTGGTCCGGCACATGGACTGGTACCGGGTCAGCGGCGACGGCACGCAACTGGTGGTCTTCGACGAGGGCGAACTGTCGGTGGTGCCCGCCTACGAGCCGGGCGACATGGACTCCACCGTCTACGTCGACATGCGGCGCGTGCTGCACGAGGCGGACCCGCCCGCGGAGTGGCGCCAGGCGTACGCCGAGGCCGGGCGGATCATCCGCGACTACTTCTGGGCCCCGGACATGTGCGGCATCGACTGGCCCGCGGTGCTCGACCAGTACCGCCCCCTGGTCGAACAGGTCTCCACACCCGATGAGTTCGCGGACCTGCTGCGCGAGGTCCTGGGCGAGCTCGGCACCTCGCACGCGTACGTCGCCCCGGCCCGGCGCAACGAGGGACCGCCGCACTACCAGCGGCCCATCGGGCTGCTGGGCGCCAACTTCGCCCACACCAAGGACGGACGGTGGGTGCTGGCCCGCATCCTGCCCGGCGAGTCCTCCGACTCCAAGGCGCGGTCGCCGCTGGCCGGCACCGGCATCCTGGAGGGCGCGACGCTCACCCACGTCGACGGACGCGCCGTGGACCCGGTCGCCGGTCCCGGACCGCTGCTGTCGGCGGCGGGCGGCACCACGGTGGAGCTGACGTTCGTGCCGCCCGGCGACGGCCATCCGCGCCGGGTCGCGGTCGTGCCGCTGGTGGACGAGCGGCCGCTGCGCTACCAGGACTGGGTCGCCAAACGGCGCGCGGTGGTACGGGAGTTGAGCGACGGCAAGTGCGGCTATCTGCACATCCCCGACCTGGGCGGCTCCGGCTGGGCGCAGTTCAACCGCGACCTGCGCATGGAGGTCGTCCGCCCGGCGCTCCTCGTCGACGTACGCGGCAACGCGGGCGGCAACATCAGCGACCTGGTGGTGGAGAGCCTGACCCGCAAGATCCTCGGCTGGGACTGGATCCGCGACGCACAGCCGGTGAGTTACGCGGGCAACGCGCCGCGCGGGCCGATCGTGGCGCTGGCCGACGAGGCGACCGCCTCCGACGGCGACATGATCACGGCGACCTTCCGCCTGCTGTCGATCGGCCCGGTGGTGGGCCATCGCACGTGGGGCGGGGTGGTCGGCATGACCGGGCGGCACCGCCTCGGCGACGGCACGGTGATCACGGTACCGATGAACGCGGCCTGGTTCGAGGCCTACGGCTGGTCGGTGGAGAACCACGGCGTGGAGCCCGACATCCCCTGCATCCGCACCCCGCTGGACTGGGCGGAGGGCCGGCGCACCGACCTGGAGGTGGCGGTCCAGACCGCGTTGGACCTGCTGGAGAAGCATCCCGCCGCCACACCGCCCGACCTGTCCGACCGCCCGGACCGCCGGCGTCCGCCGCTTCCCCCGCGCCGCTGAGGGCCGGTCCCGGCGAAATCCCGCCCCAAGTGCCCGCCGCATGACGCCTATGGCGTTGCGCCGGACCCGGCTTGGCCGCCACACCGTGACCCACGGATCCGTGCCACGGGCCACGCCGTTCGAGCTCGGCACGCACTGGGGCATCGACGACGTCCGCATCGGCCCGACGCACTTCGAGACGGTGCACCCGCTCCCCAGCGGCTCCGACAACCCACTGGCGAGCCGGGGCAATCCCCCCGCAGCGCCCCCGCCCCGCGCGCCGGGCTCGCGCACCCGCCGCGACCACGACCGCCGCACGGAACAGCCCGCCGCAGGCCGCAGGCACGCGGAAGGGGCGCGCCCTCACGGGCGCGCCCCTCGGCGTTCACGCCTGAACCACGCGGTCAGTGGTCCCGGTGCTGCCGCTCGTCCCGCGTCCCGGACTGCTCGCGACCGGTGCCCTTCGGCGACGACGGCGAGGACTGCTTGCCGGACTGACCACCCTGGCCGGGCTGCCGCTGCTGCGTCCTGCCCTGCTCGCCCTGCTGGCGCATCTGCTCGTCGGTCATGCCCTGGGACTTGTCCCGGGTCTGGCCGATCCGCTCCTGCGGGCGGTCCTGCTGGCGCTGCTGCCCGGCCTTGCTTCGCGTGGGGTCGTTCTTGCCCATGATCACTCCTTCGTGATGTGTGGACTGGGCCTCGACCAGGCTGACACGTCCGGACACGCTACGCATTTCGGACGAATGCGCTGCGTGAACAGTGCTGGTCAGAGGGCCCTTTGTGACCGCGCACGCTCGTCGGCCGCGCCTCCTGGGCCCACCAGACCGTGCCGGATGCCGCCCGCCGCCGCGATCCTCGGTTCCAGGCGGCGCATTTCGCGCTGCCCGATCGCACCGCCGATCAGCCCCGGCAGGTACCCGCGCACGGACTGCATGCCGCGCAGCCACCACTGGGCGTAGACATGCGGCGAGCGGCGCGCGATGCCGTCGGCGATGCGCTCCACGGCCGGCTCCAGCGGATACGTGCGGTTGGCGGGCCACGGCAGCCGGCGGCGGGCCTCGCGCATCACGTCGTCCTCGTCGGCGCCGCGCACCATGTCGGTGTCGGTCCAGCTCAGATACCCCACGCCGACCTTCACGCCCTTGAAGCCCACCTCGGCGCGCAGGCAGTGCGCGAACGCCTCGACGCCCGCCTTGCTCGCGCAGTACGCGGTCATCAGCGGCGCCGGGGTGATCGCGGCGAGCGAGGCGATCTGCAGCAGGTAGCCGCGCGAGGCGATGAGGGCCGGAAGGAAGGCGCGGGCGGTGACGACGCCGCCCAGCAGATTGACCTGGACGACCCGGTCGAAGTCGGCCGGGTCCATGGCGAGGAACGGACCGCCGGTCGCGACACCGGCGTTGGCGACCACCGCGTCGACGCGTCCGTAGCGCTCCACGACCTCCTCGGCGACGCGCGCCATCGCCTCCCGGTCGGTGACGTCGGCCGTCCAGTGCCCGGTGCCGGAGCCGATCTCCGCGGCGACGGCCTTGAGTTCGTCCGGCTCCAGACCGACGAGCGCCAGGCGGGCGCCGCGCGCGGCGAGTGTGCGGGCGAGCGTCGCGCCCACCCCGCGGGCGGCGCCGGTCACCACCACGACCTGGCCGTTCAGCGACCTGCTCATGCCGTCTCCTCCTTGACCTGCGCCTGCGGCCGCAGATGGTCCGTGATCAGGGCGCGGACGACGCCCGCGACCGCGGCGGGGGCCTCCAGCGGCGTCATGTGGCCGAGGCCCGGCAGTTCGGTGAGACCCGCGAAGTGGGAGAGCCGGGCGGCCAGCCCCCGGGCGTGCACCGGCGGGGTGAGCTTGTCGTCGGTGCCCACCAGTACGGCGGTCGGCACGCGCAGCGCCGCCACCCCCGCGTCCAGGTTGAGCCCGGCCAGCACCCGGCCCCACGCCGCGCGCTGACGGCGCCCGCAGGCGTGCACGATCCGGGCCGTCGCGGCCACCAGTTCCGCGCTCGAATCCGCGCCCAGGATGCCGTACTTGAGGGCGGCCCGGGTCACCGCGGACTGCGGGCCCAGCGGCGCCGCGCTGATCAGCAGGAAGCGGTGGAAGGCGTCACGGACCCGCTTGGCGCGCACCCGCGGCGGCAGCAGCAGCGTCTCGGCGAGCAGCCGCCCGCTGCCGGTGCTGGCCAGCAGCACCGCGGCGGTACGGGACTGGATCGCGGGCCGGTCGCCGGCCGCCATCGCCGTCATGCCGCCCATCGAGTGCCCGACCAGCACCGCCTGCTCGTCGGCGGGGAGCACGGACTCCAGCACGGCGGTCAGGTCGTCGGCGAGCGCGTCGGTGCTGTAGCCGCCGCGGTGCGGGGTGCCGCTGCGGCCGTGGCCGCGCTGGTCGTAGGCCACGACCCGGTACTCACCGGCCAGTTCGTGGATGAGCGGCGCCCAGAACCGGGTGTTGCAGGTCCAGCCGTGGATCAGCACGACGGTCGGCGCCGCGCCCGGCTCGGGGCCGTACTCCTCCACGTTGATCGAGGTGCCGTCGGCGGAGCGCACGAAGTGTGCGTGCCGGGCCTTGGGCAGGTCGAAGACGCCGCTGGTCACGAAGCCACCTCCACAGGGGCCGGGCGCTGCTCGGGGGCGCCGGCGGTCACGATCGTGTACTCGTCGAGCCTCACCTGGCGGGTGGCGCGCCGGAACTCGGCGGTCGTCCCCGGCCAGACGGTGGTGTTGCGGCCCTGGTCGTCCAGGTACCAGCTGACGCAGCCGCCGGTGTTCCACACGGTGCGCACCATGCGGCGCTGCACTTCCTCGTTCCACGACCGCACCGCCTCCGGCCTGGCGTCCAGCGCGGCGGCGCCGGTGGTGTCCAGGGCCCGCAGGTAGCCGGCGATGTAGTTGAGCGAGGACTCGATCATCAGGATCATCGAGCTGTTCCCGAGACCGGTGTTGGGCCCGATGACGAACAGCAGGTTGGGGAAGCCGTCCACGCTGGAGCCGCGCAGCGCGGCCATCCCGCCCTTCCAGTGCTCCGCCAGCGACCGCCCGTCGGCGCCGAGGACCCGGTCGCCGATCGGCATGTCGGTGACGTGGAAGCCGGTGCCGAAGACGATGGCGTCGACCTCGCGCTCGGTGCCGTCGGCCATGACGATGGTCGAGCCGCGCACCTCCGTGAGCGCGGAGGCCACGACTTCGGTGCTGGGCCTGGTGAGCGCCGGATAGTAGTCGTTGGACAGCAGGATGCGCTTGCAGCCGATCCGGTAGTCCGGGGTGAGTTTCGCGCGCAGCGCCGGGTCCTTGACCGCCTTGGCGAGGTGCGACCTGGCGAGCCGCTGTACGCCGCCCAGCAGCGCCGGGCGCTTGGTGAAGGCGCCCACCTGCAACTCGCGCAGCAGCCACAGCATTCCGCGCCGCGCCTTGGCGGTCGCCGGGACCCTGGCGTGCAGCCAGCGCTCGGCCCGGGTGATGTCCCGGTCCATGCGCGGCATCACCCACGGCGGGGTCCGCTGCACCACGGTCAGGCTCTCCACCTCGGGCTGGATCGCCGGCACGATCTGGATGGCGGAGGCGCCGGTGCCGATCACGGCGACGCGCTTGCCCTTGATGTCGTAGTCGTGGTCCCACTGCGAGGAGTGGAAGACCGCGCCGGGAAAGGCGTCCAGGCCCGGGATGTCCGGCAGCCTGGGGTCGGAGAGCGGGCCGCCCGCCGAGATCAGGACGTTGGCGGTCAGTTCGCCGCGCGAGGTGGTCACGTGCCAGTGCTGCGCCTCGGTGTCCCAGCGCGCCTGGCGGACCTCGGTGTCCAGCCGCAGATGGGGGCGGAGGCCGAAGGTGTCGGCGACGCGCTCCAGGTACGCCCTGATGTGCGGCTGGCCGGAGAAGGTGCGCGGCCACTCCGGGTTCGGCGCGAACGAGAAGGAGTACAGATGCGAGGGCACGTCGCACGCGCACCCCGGGTAGCTGTTGTCGCGCCAGGTGCCGCCGACGGAGTCGCGCCGCTCCAGCACGACGAAGTCGGTGATCCCCTCGCGGCGCAGGCGCACGGCCGCGCCGAGCCCGCCGAAGCCGGATCCGATGACTGCCACCCGTACGTGTTCGCTGCGCTCGGCCATGCCGCCGCCTCTCGGTGCCGCCCTTGAGCCTGATCGCGCCAGTGTTCACTGGCATGGTCGGAGGGTAGACCAGAGAGCGTTACCAGCGGTAGAGGTCGGACCGCGCGAGTTGCCCCGGCGCACCGCATAGGCTGGCGGGCGTGGCAACGCACGAGCGCGAGTACCGGATGGACGAGCTGGCCGAGGCCGCCGGAGTGCCCGTCCGCACCGTCCGCTTCTACCGGGAGCGCAAACTGCTCCCCGCCCCGCGCCGCGAGGGCCGCATCGCCTGGTACAACGAGCACCACCTCGCCCGGCTCCGCACGATCACGGCCCTGCTGGAGCGCGGCCACACCCTCGGCGGCATCGCCGAACTGATGGACGCCTGGGAGAGCGGCCGCCACGACGTCGGTGAACTGCTGGGCCTGGACCCGGTCCTGAACACCCCCTGGTCGGAGGAGGAGCCGCTGCGGCTGACCCCCGAGGGACTGGCCGACTTCTACGGGGAACAGGCCACCGCCGAGAACCTGGCCACCGCCTTGGACATCGGCTACATCGCCGTGGACGGCGATGACGTCGTGCACGTCAGCCGCCGGCTGCTGGAGGCCTCGTCCGCGCTGGTCAAGGAGGGCATCCCGCTCGCCGAGGTGCTGGCCGCCGGCCGCGACATGCGCCACCGCATGGACCTGCTGGCCGAGCTCTTCGTCGAACTCGCCCACACCCACGTCCTCCCCGACGCCGAGGCCGACCTCCAGGCCGGCGACACCACCCGCCTCACCGAGGCGATAGCCCGGCTGCGCCCGCTGGTGAAGGCCGTCGTCGAGGCGGAACTCGCGCTGGCGATGGACCGCCGGCTGCGCGAGGAACTCAAGGGTTAGCCCACGCGCCGACCCCCGGGGAAGCTACCGTTACCCAGAGTGACCGTGACTTCACAGACGGGGGTTGACGTGACGGTGCCCAATGACAAGCGATCCGTGAGCATGGCGATCTTCGGCGACCTCCTCAAGGCCCTCCGCGAGGGCAGGGGCGTCACCCTCGACGCACTGGCCGCGCACACGGGTTACTCGAAGTCCCTGGCCGTCAAGATCGAGTCCGGCGAACGCCTCGCGAGCAAGGCGTTCATCGACAAGGCGGAGGAACTGCTCGGCTCCGCCGGGGCCTTGCGGGCGGTGGCGCCGCACCTGTCGCGCGAGAAGCTGCCCGCGGGTTACGGCGAGTACGCGGACGAGGAGGCCCGGGCGACCAGCATCGGCTTCTACGACGCCCACGTGGTCAACGGGTTGCTGCAGACCGAGGCCTACATGCGCGCGGTGTTCAACGCCCGCTGCCCGGCACTCGAAGAGGACGAGATCGACCGCTGGACGGAGGGCAGGCTCGCCCGCCAGGCGCTCATCACGCGGAAGCCGGTGTGCATGCTGTCGTTCGTCCTGGAGGAGTGGCTGCTGCGCCGTCCCGTGGGCGGACGGCAGGCCATGAAGGAGCAGTTGGGGCACCTCTTGGAGCTCGGAGGGCGCCGCAACGTCCAGATCCAGATCATGCCGTCCCAATACGAGGTGCACGCCGGGTTCGACGGTCCCTTCACCTTCCTTGAGAGCCTGGATCGCCAATTGCTGGCCTACGCTGAGAGTCAGGCCGGTGGGCTGCTCACCGACGACCCGGAAAGGGTCAGCCTCCTTCACCAGCGCTATGGCATGATCCGGGCGCAGGCCCTGACCCCCGAGGACTCGGCAAAGCTGATCGAGCAGATTGCGGGCGAGTTGTGAGCGCACTCGTGTGGATCAAGTCCAGCTACAGCGGAAGCGACGGCGGCCAGTGCGTCGAGGTCGCGGCCTGCCCGGCCGCCGTGCACGTGCGGGACTCCAAGGACCGGACCGGGCCCACGCTCTCGTTCGCGCCCGACGCGTGGGCCGCGTTCGTCGCGTTCGCCGCAAGTAGCCCCGCCGGGGCGATAGTTACCAAGCGGTAATCACCGCGTCGGCTTCCGCTCACCCGGGCACGCGAGCGTACAGGGCATGACAACCCTCAAGCCCTTCAGCTTCAGACGCGCCGCCGTCACCGTGGCGATCGTGGCCGCCGGGGTGACCGGCCTCGCGCTTCCCGCGTCCGCGCACGCCGCCGAGGCGCCCCCGCGCGTGAGTGCGAGCGCGTCCGTCGACTACGCCGCCTGGCAGCGGGACGTCCGCGCCGTCATCGACCAGGCGCACACCTACGTGCAGGACCGCACCACGAACCCCGCGGGCGGCGAGAAGCTCGCGATCGTGCTGGACATCGACAACACCTCGCTGGAGACCTACTTCGACTGGTGGTTCCCGCAGGCCGTCGCGCCGACCCGGGACCTGGCCCGCTACGCGGACGCCCGTGGCGTGGACATCTTCTTCGTCACGGCGCGGCCGGACTTCATCTACCCGGCCACGTACTACAACCTCGACCACGAGGGGTACCCGGTCGCGGGCCTGTACGGCCGCTCGATCCCGGACCTCTTCGCCGAGGTCAGCGCCTACAAGACGGCACAGCGCGCCGCGATCGAGAAGCGCGGGTACACGATCATCGCGAACATCGGCAACAACACCACCGACCTGGTGGGCGGCCACGCCGAGCGGACGTTCAAACTGCCGGACTACGACGGCGCGCTCGACTGAGGGGGCCCTCCTTCCGCCGACGCCCGGGGAACGACCGTTCCCCGGGCGTTCACCATGTCCTCATGCCGATGCTTGGTGCGGGCTTTACCTGCGTCCTACCTTCGCGAAGTTCAGTTCGCCCGAAGTAGACGAGGTATAAATGTCCCTCCGGCATGCAGTCGCCGCCCTGGCAGTGGTGCCCGCGCTGGTGGTCCCCGCGACCGCCCAGGCGGCCACGGACCACCATCACCACCACGTTCCGTCCCAGAAGAACCACTTCGACCTGCAGGCCCACCGCGGCGGTCTGGGCATGACCACCGAGGAGTCCCTGGAGGGCTTCGGCAAGGCCCTGCGCCTCGGTGTGAGCACCCTGGAGCTGGACACCCACGTCACCAAGGACGAGAAGGTCGTCGTCAACCACGACCGGCAGATCAGCGCGCAGAAGTGCAAGGACACCGCTCCGGTCACGCCGGGTGACCCGATGTACCCCTACGTCGGGAAGTACATCAAGGACCTGACCCTGGCCCAGATCAAGACCATGGACTGCGGCTACCAGCAGCTGCCCGGCTTCCCCGAGCAGGAGCAGATCAAGGGCTTCCGCATGGTGGAGCTCAAGGACGTCCTGAACCTGGTCAAGAGCTACCGGGCCAACAAGGTCAAGCTCAACATCGAGACCAAGGTGGAGGCCGGCGCGCCCACGCAGACCGCGCCCCGCGAGCTGTTCGTGCGCCGTGTCTTCGAGGAGATCCACCGTTCGGGCATCGAGAAGCAGGTCACCATTCAGTCCTTCGACTGGGGCGCGCTGAACGAGATGCACAAGCTCGCGCCGAAGTACCCGCTGGTGGCGCTGACCAACTTCGACTTCCTCCAGGTCGGCAAGCCCGGCGCCTCCCCGTGGCTCGGCGGCATCGACGCCGACGACTACGACGGCGACTTCGTCAAGGCCGCCGCTGCCATCCCCGGTGTCACGGCGCTCTCGCCGGTCTACGGCCTGCCGCAGAACGGCACCGTGGCGGACCCGAACTTCAAGTTCTACGTCAACAAGAAGATGGTGGACGACGCGCACTGGCGCGGCCTGCGGGTCATCCCGTGGACCTGTGACGACCCCGCCACCATCAAGGCGCTGCTCGACATGAACATCGACGGCATCATCACGGACTACCCGAACCGCGTCCGGGACATCATGGCCGAGCGCGGCATGCGCCTGCCCCGCGCCTACAAGGCGCCGCGCCACTGACGACCGGCGCCCCAGGCACGCGAACGCCCCCGGAACCGCGCGGTTCCGGGGGCGTTCAGCGTTCACATCGCCGAACCGGCCGGCTGGCCCGCCGCCACCGGCTCGTTCTCCTCGGGGTGGACACACTTGTACAGGCACTGGGTGCGGGAGAGCGCGAAGACGCCGTAGGTGAGCAGGGCGAAGCCCAGCACCGCGGGCAGCAGCCACAGTCCGGTCCGCGGCTGCTCCCCGTAGAGGATCACCCCGAGGGCGAAACCGGCCACGGCGTCGCAGAGGGTCAGGGCGGGCTGGGAGGCGATGAGCGGGCCGCCCTGCATGGCGGTGCCCAGCAGGAAGAGGGAGAAGCCGCCCGCGGCGGCGAAGGCGTAGGTCTGCCAGGACAGCAGCCAGGCCGAGATGCCCTGGTGGCCCAGGATGTCCATGGACGACTTGATCAGCGCGGCCGTCAGCGCGTTGCCCACGGCCGCCGCCGCGCCGAGGCAGGCCGCGCGGGTCAGGCCGATGGGGCGCCGCAGCCCGGCCAGCACCAGCGCGGCGCCGAGCCCGCCGACGATGAGCAGCGTCGGCACCCACCAGTTGCCCGGCACCTGTTCGCGCCCTCCGGCGGGCGCCAGGGAGAACAGGAAGACGCCCAGGCCCACGGCGATGCAGCCGACGCAGAGCCAGGCCTTGTTCGACAGGTCGACGTGGAAGACGGCCCCGCCGATCACCAGGGCCAGCGGCAGTTCGAGGATGAAGACCGGCTGCACGGTGGCGAGGGAGCCGGTGCCGAGGGCGAGCGCCTGGAAGACCGCGGCGCCGATGACCGCGAGGATGCCGGCGAGCCAGACCGGGGTGCGCAGCAGGTCGCGCATCAGCCCGAGGCGCAGCGAGGTGGAGGCGGGGACCTTCAGCACCGCCTGTCGTTGCAGCACCGTCCCGAGCGCGTTGCTGCACGCCGCGATGACGGCGAAGAGGACCGACAGGATCATGTCGGCTGCACCACTCCCGTGCCTCCGCTGGGTCGTTCCTGGTCCGGCTCGGGACTTGTCCGCGGTGCCAGTAACGCCCGCTACGCCCCGGATGTCCGGTCAAAGGATCAGTCTAACGTCGTCCGCACGGGCACCGCCCGGGCTCACAGGGCGGCGCGGCTGCCCGTGTCCACGGCCCGCGTGGAGGACGCCGCCCGGCGCGCGTCGTCGCGGACCTCGTCGGCGGTGAGGACGTACCCGGTGGTGGCGTCGGTGGTGGAGCGGGCGAAGACCACCCCGTAGACCTGGCCCGCGGTGTCCAGCAGCGGGCCGCCGGAGTTGCCGGGGCGCACGACCGAGCGCACCTGGTAGATGTCGCGGGTGACGACACCGTCACCGTAGATGTCCTGGCCGGTGGCGCGGATGCGGCCCGCCACCGTCGCCGCCCGCAGGTCCAGGGAGCCGTCCTCGGGATAGCCGGCCACGACCGCGCCGTCGCCGCGCTCGGCCTTGTCGGTGAAGTCCAGCGCGGGGGCGCGCAGCCCGGGGACGTTCAGCACCGCGATGTCCTTGCCGGGGTCGAAGAGCACGACGGAGGCCCGGTACGCGCGCCCGGCGCCGCCGATCTGGACGGCGGGGGTGTCGACGCCCGCGACGACGTGGGCGTTGGTCATGACGTGCTCGTCCGCGTAGACGAAGCCCGTGCCCTCCTGGCCCTGGCGGCGGCCGTCCACGAAGGCGATGCCCTCGATCTTCACCGTGCTGCGGGCGGCGGCCCGCGTGGCGGCGTCGGTGACGCTGTCGCCGGACGGCGCGGGCACCCCGTTGACGGGCTCGGACTCGAAGGGGTTGAAGACCTGCGGGAAGCCCGCCTGGGCCAGCGCGCCGGTCGCCCTGCTGAACCAGCTGGGCGCCTGCCGCGGCATGGTGTCCTGGACGGCGCCGAGCACCGCGGAGCCGCGGATCGACTGGGCGAGCAGGTTGGAGGAGGCGGTCACCAGGACGCTCGCGGCGACCCAGGCGACCAGCAGCACCGCGACCGCGTTCGCCGCCGCCCCGCCGACCCCGTCGAGCCAGCGCAGCGGCCCCCAGTCCAGTCCGGTGCGCACCTTCCAGGCGACCCCGGAGGCGACGGCGTGGCCCGCGGCCGCCGGGATGAGGACGGTGAGCAGGGCGACGAGCGTGGCCCGGGGGGTGCCCGGCTCGACGTACTGGAGCACGTACGGCAGCAGCCACACACCGATCACGGCGCCACCGAGGAAGCCGGCGAGCGAGATGGTGCCCGCGACCAGTCCGCGCCGGTAACCGGCGACCGCGTAGGCGACCGTCAGCAGGATCAGCAACAGGTCGAGCAGGTTCAACCGAGAGGCCTTTCCCGAAACCGTATGGACCCGTAAAAACGCACATTAACCGACCATCGGTTCCCTTTTGTGTCGCACCGCACGCGCTGTCTGCCCGAAAAGCCAAACGAACGGCCCGGTTCCGGCCTCCGTAGAGATCTACGGAGGCCGTCACCGGGCCGTTCATCGCGCCGTACCCCGTCCCCACGGGTGGGCGCGCACGGGACCGTCCCACCGCTCTAGGGGGGTCCCGCAGCTGAGGGAGATCCGCGTCACATGTGCACGACGGGCGCCGCGCCGGCGTCCTGCCGCGGCACCCCGCGCCGGTAGAGCAGGAAGCTGATCACCAGGCCGGCCCCGAAGAAGACGGCCGCCCACCAGTAGGCGGTCGAGTAGCTCTCCAGCGCGGCGTTCGCCTTCACCAGCGGGTCGGCCGGGTCCTTGCCCGCGACGTAGTCCGTGGCGGCGCTCGTGGCGAGGGTGTTGAGCAGGGCGGTGCCGATCGAGCCGCCGATCTGCTGCATGGCGTTGACGGCGGCGGACGCGACGCCCGCGTCCTCGGCGCTGACACCGGTGGTGGCCAGGTTCATGGCGGGCGGGAAGATCAGGCCGATGCCGAGGCCGATCACCAGCAGCGGCGGCAGGACGTCGGTGGCGTAGCCGCTGTCCAGGCCGAGGCCGGTCAGCCAGACCAGGCCGGCGGCCGCGAGACCGAAGCCCACCGGGACCACCGGCTTGGGGCCGATGCGGGGCACCAGCACCACGGTGGCCACCTGGGCGCCCACCATCAGCGCGGCGACCAGCGGCAGGAAGGCCAGGCCGGTCCTGACCGCCGAGAAGCCGAGGGTCAGCCGCAGGTAGTAGGTCAGGAAGAGGAAGACCGCGAACATGCCGGCGCTGGAGACCAGCGAGGCGGCGAAGGAGGCGCCGCGGTTGCGGTCGAGCAGCACGCGCAGCGGCAGCAGCGGGTGCGCGGCCCGGGTCTGCCACCAGGTGAAGGCGCTCAGCAGCAGCGCGCCTGCGACCAGGTAGCCCCAGGTCTGCACGGAGCTCCAGTCGTGGCTCTCGGCGTTGGAGAAGCCGTAGACCAGGGCGAACAGTCCGATGGTGACCAGCAGCGTGCCGGGCAGGTCGATGGTGGCGCCGGGCCTGCGGCGGCCGCGCTGCAGCAGGGTCATGCCGCCGAGGAAGGCGACCACGGCGAAGGCCAGGTTGACGTACAGGGTCCAGCGCCAGTTCAGGTACTCGGTGAGGACGCCGCCGAGCAGCAGGCCGACGGCCGCGCCGGATCCGGCGATGGCGCCGTAGATGCCGAACGCGCGGGCGCGTTCCCTGGGCTCGGTGAAGGTCGTCGTCAGCAGCGACAGCGCGGCGGGCGCCAGCAGGGCGCCGAATCCGCCCTGCAGGGCGCGCGCGGTGACCAGCATCTCGAAGCTGCCGGCCGCGCCGCCGAGCGCGGAGGCCGCCGCGAAGCCGGTGACGCCGATGAGGAAGGCGGTCTTGCGGCCGAAGAGGTCGGCGATCCGCCCGCCGAGCAGCAGCAGGCTGCCGAAGGCGAGGGCGTACGCGGTGACGATCCACTGCCGGTTGCCGTCGGTGAAGCCGAGATCGGCCTGCGCGGAGGGCAGGGCGATGTTCACGATGGTCGCGTCCAGCACGACCATCAGCTGGGCGACGCCGATGACCGCCAGGACCCACCAGCGCCTGGCGTGGCCGTCGTGATCGCCGCGCGTCCCCTCGGCGGGGGGTGCGGCGACGCCGGCGCGGGGCTCGGCGGTGCTCTGGGACATGGGGACGTGCTCCCGTCGTTCGGAAGAGGCGTTGGACAGGGGTGGTCGTGGAGGTACGATCGGCGATACGAAACCGTTTCGTACACTTGGAGCCTAGGCCCCGATCCATCGAAACGCAAGAGTTTCGATCGCATGGCCGCGGCGCGCTGCCTAGAGTGGGTGCGAAGCGAACGAGGAGGTGCGTGCCGTGGCCGACCAGCACACGGGAGATCGCCCGGAACAGGCGATTTTGCAACGGATCAGCGCGATGGTCTCCGACGAGCGGACGCTGCGCGAACTGCTCGCCGCGGGCCGGATCGACGGCGTGACCGAGCGGGACCGGCTCGACGCACTGGAGCGCGAACTCGACCAGTGCTGGGACCTGTTGCGCCAGCGCCGCGCGAAGACCGAGGTGGGCGAGGACCCGGGGCAGGCCCGCGTGCGGCCCTCCGGCACGGTGGAGGGCTACCAGTCGTGAGCGCCGTGCCGACGATCACCGACTCCCCCGAGACCCGCCGCTACGAGGCGCGCGTGGAGGGCAGACTGGCCGGATTCTCGGCCTACATCCGCACGCCCGAGATGATCGCCTTCCTGCACACCGAGGTCGACCCGGAGTTCGAGGGCCGCGGCGTGGGTTCCGCGCTCGCCCGGCAGGCGCTGGACGAGGCCCGGGAGCGCGGGCAGAGCGTGCTGGCGGCGTGCCCCTTCATCGCGGGCTGGATCGCCCACCACCCGGAGTACCAGGAACTGGAGTACACGCCCCGCAGCGTGGTCAGCGACTGAGGCCGGCCGGCGCGGCCCGCCGTGTCAGCGGCGGAAGCCCAGGGCCGGCAGCACCACCGCGTCGATGTAGCGGTGCATGAAGTCCGCGTCGACCTCCACGTCCTCCAGCAGGCGGCGGGTGATGACGGCGCCCAGCATCATGTGCGGCATGAAGACGGCCGCGGGGTTGTCCGCCGGGATCTCCCCGCGGTCGGCGGCACGCGCGAGCAGCTGCCGCATCCCGGCCAGCTCGGGGTCGACGAGGTGCTCGCGCATCGCCTCGGCGAGGTCGGGACTGGTGGCGGAGGCGTGCGCCAGCCCCCTGATGAGCGAGGTGTCCACCTCGGAGCCGTCGCCGAACCCGTCGGCCATCGCGTGCAGATCGCCGTCGAGGGAACCGGTGTCGACCGGGGCGTGCGCCGGCTTGGTGCAGTGCAGCGCGGTGACCACCAGCTCCGGCTTGCTCTTCCACTGCCGGTAGAGGGTGGCCTTGCTGGACCGGGTGCGGGAGGCGACCGCGTCCATGGTCAGTGCCTCGTAACCGACCTCGCGGAGGAGTTCGATCACCGCCTCGTAGAGCTCCTGTTCGCGCTCCGGCGTCAGGCGGGTACGCCGCGCCGGGGCGCTCGCGTCCGTGGTCATCTCGGCTCTCCGTCTCTCGTCCCCTGGGAAACGGTTTCGTATCCAACGACAATATGGCACCGCCCACCGAAACCGAAACGTTTCGATGGGCGGTGGGGGACGTCCGGGCCGTGCGGGGCCGCCCGGCGGGGCGGCCCGGACGGGCGCCTCAGGCCAGCGACGCGGTGAGGGTGATCGCGGTGCCCGCGAGGGCCTGGCTCACCGGGCAGTTCGCCTTGGCGTCCTCGGCAGCCTTGATGAACTCCGCCTCGTCCAGACCGGGCACCTCGCCGACCACGGTCAGGTGGATGCCGGTGATGCCGGTGCCCGGCTTGAACGTGACGTCGGCCTGCGTGCGCAGCTGCGTCGGCGGGGTCTTGGCCCGGGACAGGCCGGCGGACAGGGCCATGGAGAAGCAGCTGGAGTGCGCGGCGGCGATGAGCTCCTCCGGGCTGGTCTTGCCGCCCGGCTCCTGGGAGCGGGCGACCCACGTGACCGGGTACTCGCCGATGCCGGAGGAGTCGAGGGTGACAACTCCGCTTCCCTCGATGAGGGAGCCGTCCCACACGGTGTGGGCGACGCGCGTGGTCTCGCTGGGCGTGGTCATGGTGGATCCTTCCGATGTGTGGCTCGGTTCGCCTCCGGAGCGCTCCCCGGGCATGTACGGCGTTCCGGCACCTGGGCGCCGGCCTGCGGCGGGTCCAAGTCTCCACCACGGGCCGCCGCTTCGCGATGTGATCCCCGGCCGTTCCGCGGGCGTGTTGCCCCTGTCAAACGGACCGTCACCCACACGAGTGGCTGTACGCGGGGATTTCACGGTCCCGCCCCCGCCCGGTCGCCGCCGGTCCTACGTTCGCAAGAGGACGAGGACGTCAAGGAGTGAGCCAGGTGGAGGAATCCGTACGGGTGCCGATCCTCGCGTCATGGGAACGCTGCCAGGCGGCCGGCCTGGACCCCGAACGCCTCGACGTCCCGTACACCCGGGACATCGACCTCGCCGGCCCGCTCGCCAGGGCCGCCCGGCCGGTCCTCGACCGGCTCGCCGACGCCCTCGCCGGCTCCGGCACCGCCGTCCTGCTCACCGACGGCAGCGGGCTCGTGCTGGACCGCAGGGCCGCCCGGCCGCCGCTGCTGCCCGCCCTCGACGACGTCGGCCTCGCTCCCGGCTTCGGCTACCACGAACTCGGCGCCGGCACCAACGGCATCGGCACCGCGCTCGCCGCCCGGCACCCCGTCCGGGTCAGCGGCGAGGAGCACTTCTGCGCCGCCCTGCGCCGCTTCACCTGTTTCGGCGTGCCCTTGCGGCATCCCGTCAGCGGCCGCATCGAAGGGGTGCTGGACCTCACCAGCCTCGAGGACGAGGCCCACCCCCTCATGCCGCAGCTCGCCCGCGGCTCCGCCCTGGCCATCGAGCACCGGCTGCTGGAGGACTCCGGCCGCCGCGAACGCGCCATGCTGCACTCGTACTTGGCGGCCGAACGCCGCATGCGCAGCCCTGCCTCGCTGCGGCTCGACGCGGACGGCCGCATCCAGACCCTGGGCGCCCCGGCCGGACTCACCGCGAGCGACGAGGCGTCACTCGCCGAGACGGCCACCGGCCTCATCGCCGCCGGGCGGCGTGACGCCGTCGAACTGCCGCTCTCCCAGGGGCGTACGGCCGTGCTGATGTGCCGGCCGCTCGCGGACGGCGCGGTGGTCGAGGTGAGCCTCCCCGACGACGCCGGGCCGCGGGCCGTCCGCCGGCCCCTGCTCGTCGGCGACGCGGGGGTGGGCCGGCTCGCCGTCGCCGCCCGGCTGCGGCTGGAACTGCTCAGCGACGCCGCCCTGCGCATCGGCACCACCCTCGACGTCGTCCGCACGGCCGCGGAACTGTGCGAGGCCGCCGTCCCCCGCTTCGCCGACCGGGCCACCGTGGACCTCCTCGCCCCCGTCGTCCGGGGCGGCACCCCGGACCCCGCCGACACCGCCGCCCCGGTCCTGTGCCGCGTGGCGGACGCCGGGGCGGGCGCGACGGGGGCGACGGGGCCGCCCTCGCCGTACCCGCGGCACGCGACATCCGCGCCGCCCGGGGATCCCGTCCTGGCCGCGCCGGACGGCCCGCAGGCCCAGGCCCTCGCCGGCGACGGCCCCGTGCGGGCCGGTGACGGACTCATCGCCGTGCCGCTGCGCGCCCGGGACACGCCGCTCGGGGTGGCCACCTTCCACCGCGCCGCGGGCGGCACGCCCTTCGCGGAGGACGACCTCACCCTCGCCCGCGAACTGGCCGCCCGCGCGGCCGTCTGCGTCGACAACGCCCGGCTGTTCACCCGCGAGCACCACCTCGCCCTGGAACTGCAGCGCAGCCTGCTCCCCCACGGCCTGCCCGCGCAGCACGCCGTGGACGTCGCCCACCGCTACCTGCCCGCCCCGGGCCGCGTCGGCGGCGACTGGTTCGACGTCATCCCGCTCTCCGGCGCCCGGGTCGCCCTCGTCGTCGGCGACGTCGTCGGCCACGGCATCCACGCGGCCGCCGCGATGGGCCGGCTGCGCACCGCCGTCCACAACTTCTCCGCCCTGGACCTGCCCCCCGACGAACTGCTCGGCCGCCTGGACGACCTGGCCGTACGGCTCGACGAGGAGGGCGGCGCGCACGCCGGACTGTCCGGCGCGACCTGCCTGTACGTGGTGTACGACCCCGTCGCCCGGCGCTGCCAGCTCGCCCGCGCCGGGCACCTGCCGCCCGCGCTGCTCGGCCCGGACGGCGACGTGCGCTTCCCCGAACTGCCCGCGGGACCGCCCCTCGGGCTCGGGCAAGTCCCCTTCGAGACGACGGAGTTCGACCTCCCCGAGGGCACCGGCCTGGTCCTCTACACCGACGGCCTCATCGAGGGCGGGCACGCCGACCCCGAGGCCGGCATGCGCAGACTCGGCCGGGCGCTGGCCGCCGCGCCCAGGGACGGGACGCCGGAGGAGCTGTGCGCGGCCGTGGAGTCCGCGCTGCGCCCGGTGCCCTCGGCCGACGACATCGTGCTGCTGGTCGCCCGCACCCGCGCCCTCGACGGCGGCCAGGTCGCCTGCTGGGACGTGCCGGACGACCCGGCCGCCGTCTCGGCGCTGCGCACCGCGATCACCCGTCGGCTGCGCGCCTGGGACCTGGACGAACTCACCTTCACCACGGAGCTGATCGCCAGCGAGCTGATCACCAACGCCATCCGGCACGCCCAGGGCCCAGTCCAGGCGCGGCTGGTACGCGACCGGGCGCTGGTCTTCGAGGTCGCCGACGCCAGCGGCACCTCCCCCAGGCTGCGCCGCGCCGCCACCACCGACGAAGGCGGCCGCGGCATCTTCATGGTCGCCCAGCTGTGCCGCCGCTGGGGCACCCGCTACACCGAGCAGGGCAAGGTCATCTGGACCGAGCAGCAACTGCCCGCGTGAGCTGCTCCCCTCGCGGTACGACGCCCCCCGGACGCCCGTACGGCGCAGCCGGCGGCCCCCGCTCCGCGCCGCGCCCCGCCGGGCGGCGAGGTCGTCCATCCGGCGGGACGGCGCCGCCCCCTGCCGCACGAGGCTGCCCGTTCCGGCTGTGCGACGGCCCGGCGTTGCCTACGGTGGGACCATGACCACCGCGGCGCGGACCAGCGCAGACACCAGCACGGACACGTACGACGTCATCGTCATCGGAGCGGGACCGACCGGTGAGAACATCGCCGACCGCACCCAGGCGGCCGGGCTGAGCACCGTGATCGTCGAGGCCGAACTGGTGGGCGGCGAGTGCTCGTACTGGGCGTGCATCCCCAGCAAGGCCCTGCTGCGCCCGCAGGCCGCCCTGGAGGCGGCCCGCGCGGTGCCGGGCGCGCGCGAGGCCGCCGGCGGGCGGCTGGACACGGCCGCCGTACTGGCCCGGCGCGACTGGTTCACCGGGGACTGGAAGGACGACGGGCAGGTCGGCTGGCTGGAGTCGGTCGGCATCGACCTGGTGCGCGGCCTCGGCCGGCTCGACGGGCCGCGCCGCGTCGTCGTACGGACCCCGGAGGGCGGCGAGCGGTTGCTGACCGCCCGCCACGCGGTCGCGGTGTGCACCGGCACGCGCGCTCTCCTGCCCGACCTGCCCGGGCTCGCCGAGGTGCGTCCCTGGACCAGCCGCGAGGCGACCAGCGCCCACGAGGCGCCGGGGCGTCTGCTGGTGGTCGGCGGCGGCGTCGTGGCCGTGGAGATGGCGACCGCCTGGCAGTCGCTCGGCTCGCAAGTGACCGTGCTCGTCCGCGGCTCCGGCGTGCTGCCGCGCTGGGAGCCCTTCGCCGGGGAGCTCGTCGCGGAGGGGCTGCGGACGGCGGGCGTGGACCTGCGGACGGGCGTGTCCGTCACCGCCGTGCGGCGCGACGGCGACTCCGGCCAGGTGACCGCCACGCTCTCCGACGGCTCCGAACTCACCGCCGACGAGATCCTCTATGCCACCGGCCGCGTGCCGCACACCGACGACCTCGGCCTGGACACGGTCGGCCTGACCCCCGGCTCCTGGGTGGAGGTGGACGACACCTGCCAGGTCCGCGGCGTCGACGGCGGCTGGCTCTACTGCGCGGGCGACACCAACCACCGCGCCCTCCTCACCCACCAGGGCAAGTACCAGGGACGGATCGCCGGTGCCGCCATCGCCGCCCGCGCCAAGGGCGAGCAGCTCGACACCGCCCCCTGGGGCGCGCACGCGGCCACCGCGGACCACGAGGCCGTCCCCCAGGTCGTCTTCAGCGAGCCCGAGGCCGCCGCGGTCGGCGTCACCGCGGCGGAGGCCGAGCGCGCGGGGCGCCGCGTCAAGGTCGTCGACTACGAGATCGGCAACGTCTCCGGCGCCTCCCTGCACGCCGAGCACTACCGCGGTCACGCCCGCGCCGTCGTGGACCTGGACCGGGGCCATCTGATCGGCGTCACCTTCGTCGGGCCGGGCGTCGGCGAGCTGCTGCACGCGGCCACCATCGCCGTCGCCGGCCAGGTGCCGGTGGAGCGGCTGTGGCACGCCGTCCCGGCGTTCCCGACCGTCAGCGAGATCTGGCTGCGGCTGCTGGAGGCGTACCGGGACCAGTAGCCGACGATCAGCACCGTGCGCCGCACGGAGGACGCTTCGCCATCGGGAAGGCGCGATCGGCCGATAGGATCGCGCCTTGCCCGTTCAGTCCAGGTCCAGGGAGTTGCAGAGGTGGGGATTTTCCGGCGCGGGCCGAAGCGCGACCAGCGGGACACGCCTCGCGACCCCGAGTACGCCTTCTTCTCCGTGGACGAGGGCGCGCGCTTTCGCGCCCACGTGCGTGAGGCCTTCGCCGAACTCGGCCTGGAGGTCACCGTCTTCGCGGACCTGGTGACCGACAGCTCCGGCCGCAAGTTCGGCACCGGCAACCTGGCCGCGCTGTGCCACAACGACCGGCGCGGCCCGCGCGTGTGGCCGCAGCTGGCCCGTGAGCACGTCGGCGCCGTGCTGCGGACCCTCGACGGCCCCTCCCCGCTGGAGACGATGCCGCCCGAGGAGATCCGCGAGCGGCTCTACCCGCGGCTGGTCACCCCCGACATGATCGACCCGGAGACCTTCCGGTACGCCCGGATCGCCGCCCCCGGGCTGCTGGAAGTACTCGCGCTGGACCTCCCCGAGAGCGTCATGACGCTCGCCGACCACGCGCTCGCCCCGCTGGGCGACATCCGGGAACTGCGCGGCCGGGCCCTGCTCAACCTCCGCGACCTGCCCGTGGAACGGCACGAGGTCGTCCGCCACGCCGACGTGCGCTTCGACGTCCTCGTCGGCGACTCCTTCTTCACCGCCGCCCGGGTCCTGGCCCTCGACGAGCTCGTGGAACGCGTCACCGGAGCGCCGCTGACCGGCGACGGCGCGCTCGTCGCCATGCCGTTCCGCCACCAGCTGGCCTTCCACGCCATCCGCGACAGCGCGGTCATCCCGGCCCTCAACGGCATGGCGGGCTTCGCGGCCGCCGGCCACGAGGAGGCGGTCGGGCCGATCAGTCCGTACGTCTACTGGTGGCGCGACGGCGTCCTCACCCAGCTCAGCGAGAAGGACGGCGACGGGCTCCTCATCACCGTCGGCGAGGAGTTCCAGAACGTCCTGGAACGCCTCGTCCCCGACCAGGCCGGCGAGGAACGCTAGCCGTCGAACCAGCCCCCCCCTGCACCAGGAGGATCGGAGGTTCAAGGTCCTCACTTCCGGCCCCGAGGACCTCACCGCATTGTGCGGTGGCCAGGTCACCGCCGTGAAGGTGTGACCGGCCGGCATCGGGGCGCCGAAGTGCCCTGCGCGCACCCGGCTGTGCCGGTCACTGCGTGAGCGCGGCGGGCACGGCCGCGTTCACGGGGAGCAGCGGGCTGGCCAGGGGCACGTAGCGCGCGGCGGCGCCGTCCGCGTCCGTCCAGCGCAGCAGGAGGTTGGTCTTCGCCGGGATGTGCGGCGCGCCGAGGAGGTCCCGTACCGGCGCCGGGTCGCCGTGGGCGCGGGCCCAGTCGGCGAGAAACGCGCGGGCGCGGGCCCACAGCCGCGGGGCGAGCGCGGGGCGGCCGTCGGCGACGGAGCCGGCGATCTCCAGCAGGTTGTTGGTGACGAGGCAGTAGACCAGCCGCTCCCAGCCGTACGCGGGGCTCACGCCGGGCGTCGGTTCACCGCCGCGCGCGTGGCGGCGCAGCAGCTCGCGGTGCCGGTCCTCGTCGAGCTTGACGCCCTCGTGGTCGCGGAAGACCGCCTGCGCGGGCAGCCCGTCGCCGTCCACCGCGATCACGACGTTCTGCAGATGGGCCTCCAGCACCACGCCGTGCCCGAACCAGGCCGCGAGCACGGGCGGCACCACGCTTTCCAGGTAGGCCTGCCACCAGGCGAGGGCGGTGCGCTCGTCGCGCCGCGCGGCCTCCAGGGGGTCGCCCTCGAAGCCGCCCTCGGCGACCGCCGCCGCGAGCAGCGGGGTGAGGCCGGGCCGGACATGGCCGCCGAGGCCGTCGCGGACCAGGACCGCCAGCGCCTCGTACGCGTCCCGGCCGCCGAGGTCGGCGGTGCGGTGGCCGCGGTCGGAGAGGATCTCGGCGCCGTTGACGGTCCGCAGGACCTCGTCCACCGGGCCGAGCCAGCGCAGGTCGTGCCGCCACAGCCGCCGGATGTCGTTGGTGATCCGCACGTCGAGGCTGAACTTGAGGAAGAGGTCCGCGTCCGGCAGGTAGACCGTGCGCAGCGACGCCGTGGGCACGGCGGGGACGGCCGTGCGGCCGAGCCGCAGGAGGCGGCCGTCGTGCAGGGCGGGCAGGTCGCCGAGGAGTTCCAGCTGCCACGGGTGGGCGGGCAGCAGCCGGTAGCCGTCGGGCACGCCGTCGTGGAGGCGGTCGATGGCGGAGGTGTCGCCCGCCCCCGCCAGCAGGTCGGCGCGCACGGCGAGCAGCGTCAGCGGGAAGGAGGTGTGCGCCTCGGGCGCGTACGGCAGCCAGCTCGCCGGGGCGCCCCCGCCGCGTGCCTTGGGCGCGGGGTGGTACCGGTGACCGGCGACGAGGGCCTGCTCGGAGCGCAGATACGGATCGGCGGGCGGCGGCACGGATTCCCGGACCGCCAGCAGCGCGGCCAGCACGTCGCGGCTGTCGCGGATCTCCGCCGGCAGCACGGTGTTGGCCGTGCCGGTGCGGGCGGTCAGTTCCGCGGCGGTGAGGTCGACAAGCGCGTCGAACGTCAGGGGGTGCCAGTCGCCGTCCGGGTCGAGCAGTTCGGGGCGGGAGGGATGGCGGCCGGGGCGCACCCGCAGGAGCCGGCCCGTGGCGGGGAGCCGCAGGACGTCCCGCCCGGCGGGCTCGGCGGGTTCCGCGGACTCGGCGACTTCGCGGACGAGGCAGTTCAGCAGGGCCGCGGCGGCCAGTTCGTCGGCCCGGTGACTGGTCCCCGCCGGTGCTCCCGCTGCTCGATCCACGGTGCGGCGTCCTCCTGCGTAGGCTAGGGATCCATCATGCACCCCGATTCCACGACCGCGACGCGGCGCCCCACGGAGACGGCGTTCGCCACCGGGCTGACCGCCCTGCGCCCCGGCCTGGCCGAGGCCTGGGCGGCCGCGCTGCCCGGCGCCCGCGCGGCCGTCCTCGGCCGCCTCTGGCGCGCCCTGCTGCTGGAACCGCTGCCCGGCCTGACCGTCTGCGGGCCGGGGCAGGTACGCCTCGACGACGGCCGGCTGCTGACCGGGCCGCCGCGCCTGCCGCACGATCTCGGCACCGGCACCGCGCAGGAGGAGTTGGTCCTGCGCCTGGACGGCCGCCCGCACGACCACCCGGCCGCCCTGCTGGAGGCGCTGGGCCTGCCAGGGTCCGGTCCGCTGCGGGACGAACTGGAGCACAGCGTCGCCTCGTTGGCCCTCTCGCGGGCGGGCGCGCCCCAAGCCGACGGCTCCAGGGCTGCCTTGACCGGCTTCGAGCAGGGCGTGGTCGACGGGCATCCCTACCACCCCTGCTGCCGCAGCCGCCCCGGCTTCTCCCTGGACGAGCAACTGGCGTACGGCCCCGAGCACCGGCCCGTCGTCTCCCTCGACCTCGTCGCCGTGCCTGCCGCGCAGGCGTTGGTGTCGGGCGACTGGCCGGACCGGCTGCGGGACGGCGACCGGCTGCTGCTGCCCGTACATCCCTGGCAGACCCGGCACGTCCTGCCCGGCCTCGGGGTGCGCCCCCACACCACCGCGGCGATCGACGCCCGGCCGCTGATGTCCGTGCGCACCTTCGCGCCGCTCGACGGCGGACCGCACCTGAAGACCGCGCTCAGCATGCGGATGACGTCCGCGGTGCGGGACATCTCGGCCCAGTCGGTGGCGGACGGCGCCCGGCTGTCGGCGCTGCTGGACGGGCTGACCCGGCGGCTGGAGGGCGGCCCGCTGCGCGTGACGCGGAATCTGGCGGCGGCCTCGGCGGTGCTGGAGGGCACCCCGAGCCCCGACCTGGCCGCGCTGGTGCGGGAGTCCCCCGAGGGCTTCGCGGACCGCGCCGCCGGGGAGACCGTGCTGCCGGTGGCGGCTCTCATCGGGCGTCCCGCGGACGGCGGCCCGGCGCTGATCCGCTCCCTGCTGTCCGCGGCGGACTCCGGGCAGGACGGCGCCGCATGGCTCACCGCGTTCGCGCGGCTCGCGCTGCCGCCGGTGCTGCGGCTGCTGTCCTGGGGCGTCGCGCTGGAGGCCCACGGCCAGAACCTGCTGGTCGTCCTGGACCGGCGGGCCCGGCCGCTGCGGCTGGTCTACCGCGACCTGGCCGACGTACGGATCAGCCCGGCCCGCCTGGCCCGCAACGGCTTCGTGACGCCGTCCCTGGGCCGCGGGCTGAGCGACGACCCGGCCGTCCTGCACGCCAAGGTGTACGGCTCCCTGGTGGCCACCACCTTCGGCAGCCTGGTCTCCGCACTCGGCGAGGCGCACCGCCCCACCGAGGCCCGCCTGTGGGCCGCCGTCGCCGCGGAGGCCGTACGCGCCTGCGAGGCCCTGCCGGAAACCCCGGACACCCGCACCGACCGCACGGCCCTGTTCGCCACCGAACTCCCGGTCAAGGCACTGACGTTGATGCGCCTCCAGCCCCCGGCCCCCGGCGATCGGTGGGCACGTCTGCCCAACCCCCTGCGCTGACAAGGCTTCGAGCCGCAGTAGGAGGCCCGCGCCAGGGAATGGAATGGCCATGCCATTCTTGTGAACCGGCCCTCTCACCTTGCCTGACGCTTCATCATAGAATGTGTGTCGTCGTCGCTTTCGCCCCGCCGAACACTGGGTGAAGACGACGTTCGCGGCTCTGAGGCGAGCCCGGTGACCGTTTATGATCTGGCCCGTCGTTGTGTCGTTTACGCAATCAATCGCTGATTGCCGTCGAAAGGTCCAGCGCGCCATGAATGCGGCAGGTGTGTCGCCCCATCAGCTCCGTATCGCCATAGCCGTGCTCAGCTTCGCGCTGTTCGCCCAGACGGCGTTCTGGCTTGTCTACGACATCGTTGTCTACGGCCTGCCGACCGCGTGGACCGCGTGGACGTCGGGCGACGTCTACGAGCTGTCGGCGACGTCCTCCCTGGACCTGGGCCTGGCGGCGATACAACTCGCGGCCGGACTGGCCGCACTTCAGCAGACCCGGGCAGCGGGTGGGCTGCTGGTGACCGCGTGCACCGTGACCCTCGGGTTCCGGCTGCCCGTCGTCTGGTACTTCCTGCTCGACTCCCCCTCCGATCCGTGGTTCGGCACCCTGACGGGCCCCTCGGTGAGTGTCGTCGGGGGCACCGCCATCCTCGCCGTCCTGGTCGCTCTCGTTCTCGGCGCTCTGCTGCTCGTGGCACGGCACATGGAGTACGAGGCCGCCGCCGCGAGCGCCGTGATCGGCGGAAGGGTCCGCCCCGTGAAGGTGACGGCCGCGGCCTCCGGGCTGCTGCTCGCGGTGCTGAACGTCTTCTACATCGGCCGGAACGCGGTGACGGCCTTCGACGTCGGTCCCGGCGTGCTCGGTGACCTGCTCGTCGGCAAGGGCAGCGGGCGGGCCGTACTGGGTGTGTCCTCGGCGTACCAGTGGGCCTGCCTGACCGTGCTGTGCGGTGCCGGCATGCTGCTCGCCGCCCGGCGGCGCCCCGTGGCCACCGGCTTCTCGGTTGGCCTGTCGCTGTTCATGATGCCGTCGGCGTTCACCGGGCTGTGGGCGTACGCGACGGGCGCCATGTCGCAGACCCTCGTGGGCGCGTCCCAGAACCTGTTGGAGTTCGTCGGTTCCGCGGCCGTTGTCGCCCTCATCATCGGGGACATCCGCAGCGATCGCCGGCCGCGCGCCGACGCCGCCGGCTTCGGCGCACCCGCCGAACCTGCCGCACCCTCAGCACCCTCAACACCCGCCGAGGTCACCGCACCGGCCGAGGTCACCGAGGCCGGCGCCTCCCCGGTGCGCGCCGTCGAGGCCGAGGTCGCCGACGCCTGATGCCGCGTTCGATCTTGTGCCAAGTTCAACCATCTGATGGCCTGGCTTTTATGTGAACTTTACTTTGTCGCCTGAGCGTGAAGTCTCTCCACCCATGCACGGTCACCCGTGCGCACAAGGAACAGAGACCGGAACTCATGAGATCGAAGAACTCCTCGCAGCCCTCCGGGGCCGTGCGGCGTCGTGTGGCCACTGGCGCCACGGCGGCATTTCTCGGCCTGTCCGTGGCCCTCGGCAGTGGCCTGGCGACCCCCGCCAGCGCCGCTGACGCGTCCACGATCACCGGCATCGTCCTCGGCGTGGGCTCGAACGAGTCGCAGCGCACCGTCACGTGGTACTCCTCCGCGGACACGGCCCAGAAGGTCCAGGTCGTCCCGACCGCGCAGCTCGTCAACGGCGAGTTCCCGGCCGACGCGACCACCTTCGACGCCATCGGCGCGGCGAACATCGCGACCAGCGGCGGCTTCAACCGCCACGCGACGATCACCGGCCTGAAGGAGGGCACGGCGTACTCCTACCGTGTCGGCACCGAGGGCAACTGGTCCTCGGCGTACTCCTTCAAGACGCAGGACTTCGAAGGCGACTACGACTTCCTGTTCTACGGTGACCCGCAGATCGGCTCGTCCGGCAACCTGGCGAACGACCAGGCCGGCTGGCAGGACACGGTCGACGTCTCGCTGAAGGCCAACCCCAACGCCGAGCTCCTGGTGTCGGGTGGCGACCAGGTCGAGACGGCCAACACCGAGGCCCAGTGGAACTCCTTCCTCGCCCCGGACCAGCTGCGTCAGTACCCGTGGGCCGCCACCATCGGCAACCACGACGTCGGCGGCAAGGCCTACGAGCAGCACTTCACCACCCCGAACACCGACCGTTCGGCCCCGTTCTACTCCAACGGGAACCCGGCGTCGAACACGTCCGGCGGTGACTACTGGTACATCTACAAGGATGTGCTGTTCATCGACCTGAACAGCAACAGCTACAACCCCGCCACCGGCGGCGGCGGCGACGCGGCGCACGTCAGCTACGTCACCGACATCATCAACAAGCACGGCAACGAGGCCAAGTGGAAGGTCCTCGTCTACCACCACTCCATCTACTCGCCGGCGTCCCACGCCAAGGACGGCGACAACAAGGCGCGTCGTGTCGACTTCCCGACCACGTTCTCCAAGCTCGGCGTCGACCTGGTCCTCCAGGGCCACGACCACAGCTACTCGCGCAGCTACCTGATCAAGAACGGCGCGAAGGAGAACCCGGCCGAGAAGCCGGGTGCCGCCGACGTGTACCCGGGTCCCGGCGGCGTCCTCTATGTGACGGCCAACTCCTCGTCGGGCTCGAAGTACTACGACATCACCAAGCCCGACAGCAGCGGCACGAGCGGTGCCGGCAACGGCGCGGACCCGCTCAACCCGAACAGCTACTGGTACAACTCGGTCCAGAACCAGGAGCACGTCCGCACCTACGTCAAGGTCCAGGTGCGCAACGACAAGCTCGTGGTCGAGAACATCCGCAGCGCCGCCAACGGGGCCGACCAGCCGGTCGGTTCGCACGTCGACGACGTCACGGTGCACCCGTTCCACGGTGACAAGCAGGACCTCCAGGTCAACGTCCCGAACCCGGCTCCGGGCGAGTTCGGCTGGACGATCGACGGCTACAACGGCCTGGTGGACCTCGGCACCGCCGAGGAGAAGAACGGCGACCACTTCGAGGCCGACGGCAAGATCAACCCGATCGTCGTCTCGGACACCCGCCGCACGCTCGCCCCGTGGTCGATCTCGGCCAACGTGAGCGCGTTCAAGGACGCCGACAAGACGTTCGCCGCCTCCTTCCTCGGCTGGACGCCGCGCGTCCTGGTCGCCGGCGCGGGCGCCACGGCCAACGCGTCGGTCGCCTCGGGCTACGACGACCAGGGCCAGGGCCTCGCGATCTCGCGTGGTCTCGGCTCCGCCGAGCAGGGCCACCCCCGCGGTTCGGCCAAGCTGGGCGCCGACCTGGATCTGAAGATCCCGGACAGCGTCCAGAAGGGTGACTACCGCGCCACCCTGACGATCACCGCTCTCAGCAGCTGATCTGACCCGTTCCACCAAGCGGGGCGGGCACCGTCCGGTGCCCGCCCCGCTTGCTGTGGAAGTCCGGCC
>NZ_JBHXSO010000012.1:35155-158620 GCF_042714775.1 Streptomyces sp. NPDC058691
CCGGGCCTCCCTTTAGTATCCGCTATCACTGATTCGGATTGCAGCGGTCCAACCCCGGGGGGGGGCCCGCGGGGGTGGCCGGCCCCGCTTGCTGTGGAAGTCCGGCCGCTCCGGCCGCACGCCCCCGGACCGCGCCGACCGGTCCGGGGGCGTTTGCGTGGGCGCAGAGACCTACGGTGAGCAGTTCCGCGTCGTGCAGATCGGCGGGACGGCGCGGCGCACCAGAGTCGGGCGGCGGCCCGGCCTCACTTCAGGTGCCGGCCGAAGAACCGGATCCCGTCCTCCAACTCGAACGGCGGGGTCCCGGTGTGCCCGCCCAGGTTGGCGTGCAGCGTCTTCTCCTTGCTGCCGAAGGCGTCGAACAGGTCCAGGGCCCGCTGCCGGGGGTTGCCTTCGTCGTCCCACTGCAGCAGGAACAGCAGCGGGACGGTGACCTGCCGGGCCTCCTCGCGCTGGGCGCGGGGCACGTAACCCCCGGCGAAGAAACCGGCGGCCGCGATGCGCGGCTCGGCCACCGCCAGCCGGACGCCGACGGCGGTCCACCCCGAGTACCCGACCGGGCCGCCGATCTCGGGCAGCGCAAGGAGGGCGTCCAGGGTGGTCCGCCAATCCGGGACCGCCTTTTCGACCAGCGGGCCGACGAAGGACTCGAAGATCTCATCGACCGGCTCGCCGGCCTGCATCGCCCGGCGGAGCTCGGCGCGAGCCTGCTCCTCGGCGGCGGAACGGGGTCGGTCACCGCACCCGGCGGCGTCGATGGCGGCCACCGCGTAGCCGCACGCAGCGGTGATTCGGGCCCGGGCCACCAGCCGGGGTTCCCGCTTGGGCAGGCCGTTGTTGTGCGCCATCAGGATCAGCGGGGCCGGCGCGGCGGATTCAGGCGTCCACAGGGTGCCGGGGATCTCGCCGAGGGTGAATTCGCGCTCGATGACGCCGTCGTCGAGGCGCTGTTCGGAAGTGAAGTGCATGGTCGTGCCTTTCGGGAGTGCTCTTGAACGGCGCTCCCGGACGACCTATCGCCCGACCATGACCCCGGAGGGGAGCACCCATGTCGATACTGCGTTCACGGGTACCACCTCCTCGTTCTCTCGCACGGCCTCCGGAAACGTAGCAGTGGCCGCCGTGGCCCGCAAAGGGTTTCCGACGCGGGCTCCGTGACCGGATGCCGCCGGGCCCACCGGCTTGCCCCGGTCCTCGAACGTCAGGCAACCCGAACTGGCATCCGCCCGGTTGAACGGGTGTGAGAGCACCTCCGCGGGCCCGGACCGCCTCCTCGACGCGGGCAGCCGCGCCAGGCGCGCCGCAACGCCCCCGCACATCACCCGGCCGTCCGGGACCGCGAGCTCCGCCACGGGGCCGCACTCGATCCCCCGTTCTCTCGAGAAAGCCCGTACCCATGCCCCTCCACAGGCCGTACATATCCGCGGCCGCGGCGGTCATCGTCTCCTTGATCGGCATCGCCGCCTACCACCACGTCCCCGAGGGGAACCGCACCCCGGCCCACGATCGGGCCATGGTCGTGCAGGACGCCGCCGCCCCGGCGACCGGCCGGCAGGCGGCCGCTCCCGCCGCACCCCGCACGACGGTCCCGCCGAAGCCGCAGTACCCCGCCCGGCTGCCGGGGCTCGGCCCCAGGACCCTGTCGCACATCCCCGCCCACACCCGCCAGGTCGTCCTGGTCACGGGAGCCGGCAAGAACTCGGCGTCCTCCAAGGTCGTGCTCTACGAGCGCGCCGACGGCGGCTGGCGTCCCGGAGCGGTCTGGGACGCGCACAACGGCTACAGGGGCTGGACCGACGAACACTACGCGGGCGACCTGCACAGCCCCATAGGAGTGTTCGGTCTCACCGACGCCGGCGGCCGGCTGGCCGACCCCGGCACCAAACTGCCCTACCACCGTTCCGGTGCCTTCTCCATCGGCGGCACCGGCTTCGAGGGCGAACCGCTCGCGGGTTCCTTCGACTACGTGATCGCCATCAACTACAACCGGCAACCCGGTACGTCACCGATGAACGGCGCCCAGCCGATGGGCGCGAGCCGCGGCGGCGGCATATGGATCCACGTCGACCACGGCGGTCCCACCCACGCCTGCGTCAGCCTCTCCAAGAGCCATATGCGGCAGTTGCTGCGGGCCCTCGACCCCGCCGACCACCCCGTCGTCGTCATGGGCGACGCGGCCTCTCTCGCCCGATGACCATTCCGCGGCCCACAGGAGCAAGCGTGTCGTCCCTTTCCCACCGCACCATGATCGCCCTTGCCGTCCTCGGGGCGTCGGTGCTCACCGCCTGCGCGGGTCAGCAGGCCGCCACCACGCCCGCCGCGCACGGGACGTCATCGTCCACGGGCTCATCGTCCTCGCCACAGGCCGCCACCGCCTTCCGGCTCACCACGGGCGCCGGCGACGGCGATCGACACGCGGCCATCGGCAGCGGGGGCGATGTCGAAGTCTCCGGCGGGCAGATCACGTCCGTCAGCCTGACGGCCGCGGGAGGACAGCCGGTATCCGGCACCTCGGCCGCCGACCACCGCCGCTGGTCCCCCAACGGCGCGCTGGCCTACGGCACTTCATACCGCCTTGTCGTCCACGCCTCGGACGAAGCGGGCCGGAAGCAGACGCGCACCCTGTCCTTCACCACGCTCGCGAAGGACGAACGCCTCATCGGCACCTTCACCCCCGAGGACGGTTCGACCGTCGGCGTCGGCATGCCCGTCTCGCTGACCTTCAACAAGCCGGTCACCGACAAGATGGCCGTCGAACGCGGCATACGCGTCACCAGCGACAGCGGCCAGGAGGTCGTGGGCCACTGGTTCGGCGACCAGCGTCTGGACCTGCGCCCCCGGGCCTACTGGAAGGCCCACGCCCACGTCACCCTCAAGCTGCGCCTGGACGGCGTGAAGGGCGCCGCGAACGCCTACGGAACCCAGGACAAGACGGTCCGCTTCACCGTCGGCCGCCGCCAGGTCTCCACCGTGGACGTCGCCACCCACACGATGCGCGTCGTCCGCGACGGCGACACCATCCGCACGATCCCCATCACCTCCGGCGCACCCGGCCGCACCACCTACAACGGGCAGATGGTGATCTCCCAGAAGCTCGTCTCCACCCGCATGGACGGCGCCAGCGTCGGATACGCCGGGGAGTACGACATCCCCGACGTCCCCCACGCCATGCGCCTGTCCACCTCGGGCACCTTCATCCACGGCAACTACTGGGCACCGGACTCCACCTTCGGCCACTCCAACGTGAGCCACGGCTGCGTGGGCCTCAACGACGTCCAGGGCGGCGGCGATCCGGGCCAGGAAGCCGCGTGGTTCTACGACAACTCCCTCATCGGCGACGTGGTCGTCGTCAAGCACTCCCACGATCACACCATCGCCCCCGACAACGGCCTCAACGGCTGGAACATGACCTGGCAGCAGTGGCAGGCGGGCTCCGCCCTCGGCTGACGGAAACAGCGCTCAGTGCCGGACGGTGAGGACGATCTTCCCGAACTGGGAGTTCGACTCCATGTGGCGGTGGGCCTCGACGTACTCCGAGAGGTCGAAGGTGCGGTCCACGGCCGGCTGGAACGCACCGTCGGCGATCCCGGCCTCGACGAACGTGATCGCCGCCCGGCGACGCTCAGGGTCGGCAGTGACGGGGAACAGGGTGTAGACGCTCAGCTCGACGCCCGGGACGGTCGGCAGCGCCTGGGAGGGGTCGTTGCGCGGGTCGAGCAGACCGAAGAGGAGCAGGCGGCCGCCCGGTGCCATGCTGCCGATGGTCTCGACGATGCCGGGGCCTCCGACCGGGTCCATCGCGGTGACGACGCCGCGCCCGCCGGTGATCTCGCGGACCCGCTCGGCGAGGTTCTCCTCGCTGGTGACGATCACGTGCGCGGCACCGGCGTCGAGAAGGCGCTGCTTCTTGTCGGCGGAGCGGGTCGTCGCGATCGGGACGGCGCCGATCCGGTTCGCCACCTCGAGAGCCGCCAGGCCGACACCGCCGCTGGCCGCGAGCAGGAGCACGTGGTCCCCCGCGGCCACGGGGCTGCCCTCGACCAGCGCGCCGTAAGCGGTGACGTACGCCATCCAGGTCGCCGCCGCCTCGACGGGGTCGCTGTCGGCGGCGCGACGCACCAGCGCGTGGGCGGGGACGATCGCGCGGTCGGCGTAGGTGCCGTACTCCGTGAGCTCGAAGGCCGGGATGACGGCCACGCTGTCGCCGACGACGACCTCGGTCACGCCCTCACCGACCGCCTCGACGACACCCGCGGCCTCGTACCCCAGCGTGGAGGGGAACCGCGGGAGGTAGAAGTAGCGACCCAGACGGAACATGACGTCGGCCCGGTTGACGCCGATGGCGTCCACCCGGATCAGCGCCTCACCCGCACCGGGCGCCCCCAGCTCGACCTCGCGCAGGCGCAGGACCTCGGGGCCGCCGGTCTCGGTGAAGTGGATCTGTCGGGTCATCTCTGTACGTGCCTTTCGATGAAGAGGAGCGGTGGCTCCTGGAGGCCAGGAAACAGATCTGTTTCCTGGCCGTCGCCACTGTACACCGATCTGTTTCCTCCGCATGCGGTGCGGGGCATCGCCCACCCGCCCCATGGGCCGGCGGGCCACCCCGGCGCCACCCTTCGATCATGTCGACTCACTCGACATGTCGAGTGAGTCGACATAGCCTGAGTGAGTGACCCCGTACACCGAAGCCGAACGCATCACCGCCCTGTCCGCGCTCATCGGCTGGGCCGACCGCAGGGAACGGCTGTCATCCGACCGAGCCGATCTCATGGCCGGCGCCTGGCGTACGGGCACCAGGAGCGTCGCCGAGTTGGCCAGGGCGGCCCGCGTCTCACGCGACACCGTCTACGCCGATCTCACCGCGCGGGGTGTCGAAGTGAGCAAGCGAGACGAGGGCATCGCCGGGCCGCTGACGGGTCAGGGCACGCCGCTCAACTCGGAATCGGTCCGCGCGGTCGCGCACGTGGCGGACGCGGTCACTCTGCCCGCCTGGGCACACGCTCCGGACGACCCGCTCACGCGTGCCGCCCGAGCCGCATCCCACGCCTTGGAGGGCGTCGCCGATGCGATGAACCCGCCGACGGACCAGGGACCGGGCTGGGATCCGAAGGACACCCTCCCCAACCTGGCCGGGCAGGGGCAGGAGTTGTCCCATCAGGCCCACCGTGCGCTGGCCGGGATCGCCACGTCTCAAGAACTCGCGGCCTCAGCCGACTTCCGGCGCCGCGCGATCCTGCACTCCGGCCGGAACGCCGTCACCGACGCCGTGACCCTCACGGTGACCGTGCCGACGGGCGAGACCGTCACGGTGAACCTCGCTGTCGACGAAACGGGCTGGACCACCATGTCCACCGACAGTCCGCTGATGAACGACGGCATGGACGCCCTTGACCACCTGGAGGCCCAAGCCGCCATGGGAGTCCTGGCCCAGGTGGTCACCCGGCACCTCGCCGAACGCGCCATCGCCCCACGACGCAAGGACGCACCGCCCGGCACGCCGCCACCGCGCAGCCGCCATCGCCCCGGCAACAGTGACTGACGTCCGCACAACATGCGGTGATGTCAGCCGGCCGTTCCGGCACGGTCGCTGCTCGCCCTGGATGCACAGCCGAGGCAGGCGAAGCCGACCGGATTCGAACCGGCGTCCTCGCGATTTTGGAGACCGCGCGCGACTGCCTCTGCGCTACGGCTTCGCCCGGCTGGGATCCTAGTCCCGCCACTATCCGGTTGCTGACGAGGCACCGGTCGACTTTGATCACGGCCACGGCAGATGGTGCCTCCGAGGCGACCGTCACCGGCGTGGAGGACTGGCATCTGACCGCTGTCGGTGGCCCCTGCTAGCTTTCGTAGCGGAGAGAGACCGGTCAGAGAACCCTAGAGGTCCGCGGTCAAGGGGGGTGGGCACAAAGGTCCCCGGGAGCCACCTCGGGACTATGTCGCAGGCCGTGGATCCCACCCCCCTCACCACCTCCTGGGAGCCCCGGTTCGGAAGACGCCGTATGCGGATGACGGCTGACCCGGCGACTCAGCGGGCCCGGCTGCCGTTGTCAGATCACCCCTCGAAGCGGCGCAACGTGACGCGGTACGACAGCGAGGATGCCGCTCGGGCTGCCGCCAAGAAGCACGCCCGGTGCGACGCTCACGCGTGCTTCGCCCGGGGGCGAACCGGCTGGCGCGACTTGACCCGCCAAGCTTCGACGCAGTTACGGCCCACGGCTTCGAAAACGAGCTCCTGGACCTCGGCGGACTTCGAGCGCTGTAGGTCGTGACCCGAGAGATCGCCATGGGGAAGGGCGCGGTACCGTCTGGCCGGAGGTGCCCCATGCGCACGGACAACTGGGACAGCGATCCCGAGTACGAGGCTGCCGCCGAGCAGGGTAACGCCATGGCACGGGGCGGATTGGCAGTGAGTGCCGGTGTGGCTTGCCTCCTTGTCGCCATCGTGGCAGTGGGGACTTTGCTGGTATTTGCCTTCGTGATCGGAGGCCTCCTCGTCATACGTGACTAGGGCGGCGCGCTGAGCTGCGAAAAGGCCCTCTCGGTCACGCCGAGCGCATCGACAATGACGAGGCCGCGCCCGTGCTCGGACTGCTGCTCCTCCTCTTCCGAGCTCTTCCGAGGCGTAGTGCGTGAACACCGGAGGGCTCACGTCGGAGTCCCTTACTTCCATCTGGACACGGTCGGCGCGCCTGCGGAGACGCAACTCCACGTCGCTGTTTGCGGGTCTCAGTCGCCCATTGTCCGGATTCCGGGATGTTCGAGATCCCATGTTCCGGGAACCTGCGGATTTCCGCGCATATATGCCGTGCTCAGGTGGGAGGGCCCGCGGCGCCCTGGACGCGGCCGCAGGCAACTTGCAGTTGAGGCGGCCTCAGGCGGCGACGCCGACGAAGTGCCGACGCACTCGCCGGTCGATGCGCCCTCGCCCCGCGCGATGCCCCGCGCGATGCCCCGCGCGATGCCCCGCGCGATGCCCCGCGTGCGGCGGCCAAAGGGCCGAAGTCGGGGCTCCCAACGACAGCCGCGAACTAGGCCATTCAGTCGAAGCCCGAGAAGACCAGTGCAGCCTAGCTTTACTCCCGGCCCGGAAGACGTCCGGGTCATAACAGGAGCGATCACATGAGCACAGTGAAGAACGTCGTTCTCGTGCATGGAGGGTTCGTCGACGGTTCCGGCTGGCAGCCGGTCCATCGGCTCCTTACCCGTGAGGGCTTCAACGTGAGCGTTGTGCAGAACCCGACGCTTTCCCTTGAGGGCGACGCCAAGGCCACCCGACAGATCCTCGACGTCCAGGACGGCCCCGCGGTACTGGTCGGCCACTCCTACGGCGGCGCCGTGATCACCGAGGCCGGCCGTCACGAGAGTGTGGCGGCGCTCGTCTACATCGCGGCCTTCGCGCCGGATGCGGGCGAGTCCGTCAACTCCCTCCTCGCCGACCCGCCGCCCGGGGCGCCGGTGCCCCCGATCCTGCCCCCGCGTGACGGCTACCTCTTTCTGGACCGCGAGAAGTTCGCCGCCTCGTTCGCGGGAGATGTGGCGCCCGAGGACGCCCGGTTCATGGCCGACTCCCAGGTGCCCTGGGGCGTGGACGCGCTCGGCGGCGTGGTCACGGAGGCTGCCTGGCGCAGCAAGCCGAGTTGGTACCTCGTCGCAGGTGACGACAAGATGATCCCGCCGCCCGCGCAGCGGGCCATGGCCGACCGGGCCGGCGCCACCGTGCACGAAGTCCCCGGCAGCCACGCCGTCTACGTCTCCCGGCCGGAGGCCGTGGCAGAGCTGATCAAGCAGGCCGCCGCCGGCCATCAGGCGTAGTCCGGCACGGTCTGACACCGCCCCAGAAGGGCGTTACCCCGAAGCACCCCGAAGCACCCCGCCGCCTGTTCCGAGAGGCACAGCAGCCGCGGGGCATCAATCCTGCCGCACGGCGGCAGGAATCGTGTCACACGTTGTCAATACGCGTGACCGAGCTCGCGCGTATTCGCGAGCTTCGCGTTGCGGCCCGCATGGCATACGCCCACGCCGCTCATCGCTTTTCGCCGCGCGAATTGCGCAGCAACTACCACCACAGAGAAGGAAGTCCTTGGCATGCGTAAAAAGACCTTGCGCCGCGGGATGATCGCCGCCGGCGCCACCGCCACCGCAGCAGCAGCCGTTCTGGCGTCCACCGCTTCCGCTGCCCCGGCACCCCTGCACCACACGGACGGCCCCAAGCCGACGGTCGTGCTCGTCCACGGCGGATTCGCCGACGCGAGCGCGAGCTGGAACGACGTGATCAAGCGGCTCCAGCGCGACGGTTACCCGGTGGTCGCGCCCGCCAACCCGCTTCGCGGCCTGCCGACCGATGCGCCCTACCTGAAGAGCGTACTCAAGTCGATCAAGGGCCCGATCATCCTCGCCGGCCATTCGTACGGCGGCGCGGTCATCACCAACGCCGCGACCGACAACCCCAACATCAAGGCGCTCGTCTACATCGCCGCGTTCGTTCCGGACAAGGGGGAGAAGCTCGGCGAGCTCATCAACAAGTTCCCGGGCAGTGAGATCGAGGCCGGGCTCAGCCCCGTGCCGTACACCAACCCCGACGGCACCACCGGGACCGACCTGTACCTGAAGGCCGACAAGTTCCGCAGCGCGTTCGCGGCCGACCTTCCGGAGCGGGACACCGACATCATGTTCGCGGCTCAGCGGCCGTTCAGCGCGAACTCCTTCACCGACGTGACCACGGAAGCCGCCTGGCGCACGATTCCCTCCTGGGGGCTCGTCGCGTCCGAGGACAAGGCCATTCCCGCGGCTCTGGAGCGCTTCGAGTACCAGCGCGCCAAGGCCCGCGGAACGATGGAAGTCCGTGGTGCGTCCCACTCCGTCATGATCAGCCACCCCGAAGCGGTCGAGAAGCTGATCCAGGACGCCGACCGCGGTACGCGCTGATCTCATCCGGTTCGATCCACTGTGGCAGCCCGCCCGCAAGCGGGCGGGCTGTCCGCCGTGGAGCAGTGAAGGTTGTCCACACCGTTCTCAAGAGCAGCGAATACCTTCAAGGAAAAGAACAGCAATGCCCAACTGGTTGGCGAACCTGCAGCACACGGTCCGGAGCGGGATGGCGACATTCGGTCCGGGCAGCGGCCGACATCGATACCGGGTCGCCGAGGAGGAACCGGCTCCTCATGAGGGCGCCGCGATCGCCGAATTCCCCTGTCCTCACTGGGTCGTTCCCCCGTCACTCCTCGGGCACAGTCCCGATCCTCGCAACCGGATGGAATCGCCGGCGCTCCTGACGCCCCAGGAGGATTTCAGGCCCTGCCCCGACCCCCTCGATCGGGACTTCGAACGGGGCGTGCTCGCCCTCCTCGATCCCATGTATCACGCCGCGCTGTGCTTGACGGGAAGCCCGGCCTCTGCGGAAGACCTGGTACTGGAGACATTCGAGCGGGCATACCTCTCCTTTCGGGGCTTGCTCCCCGGCGCTGACCTCCAGGTCTGGCTCTACCGCATCCTTGCCAGTGCCTACATCGGCTCCCGCCGCGAGGAGTACGGCCTGACGGCCGAAGGCGGTTGGGAGACCGCTGTCGGGCACGAGTGGCGGGCACTCGACGATCTGTCTCAGCCGGTCGTCATGGCCGCTCTGCCGGGCGTGCCGCAGACCACCGTGGGAGTTCCGTGACCCCCTGAAACGCGACCGGCCTCACCGCGCTCGAGGCCGAGGGGCTGGTCAGCGGGTGCCCGGGCCTGCGGGTCCGGCACCCGCCGCGACGTGCCTCAGTGGAGCGATTGATTGGAGTCCAGGGCCTCGAGCGCGTCGCGCAGCGCGGCGCGGCTGGTGACGCCGAGTTTCCGGAAGAGCTGACGCAGGTGGGCCGAGACGGTACGGGGCGAGAGATACAGCCGTTCGGCGATCTGCTTGTTGGTCAGGCCGGTCGCCGCGAGCTCGCCGATCTGCCGCTGCTGCGGGGTCAGCGACACGTCGGTGAGGGGGACTTGCTCGGGGGCTACACCGGCGGCCCGCAGCTCATTGGCCGCCCGTGCCGTCCAGGGCCCGGCGCCGAGACGCTGGAACGTGTCGAGTGCCGCGGTGATGTGCGTGCGGGCCTCGGCCGGGGCTTGGCCCCGGCGCAGCCTCTCACCGTAGGCGAGCCGGATACGCGCGGTGTCGAACGGCCAGCGGTCGGCGTCCGGGGTGGCCAGGGCCGCTTCGAACAGGTCGCGCTCGAGGTAGTCGGGGTGGGCCATGGCCGCCGCCCCTGCCGTGATCAACGACAGGCGTGGCGAGATGGCGGGGAGGTTCGCCTGTCGTGCGGCGACGACATGGGAGGCGGCCTCCTCGCAGCGGCCGCTGCGCATGGCGGCCTCGGTGAGTTCCATCACCAGCCACAGTGCGTGGGGGGTGTGGAGCGCCAGTTCCCCGGCCTGGCTGACGGCCGTGATGTGGTGATAGGCGCTGTCGAAGTCGCCGCGTCCGAGCGAGGTGAGAGCCCGGGCGTGCGAGGCGTAGATCTGGACCGCCCGCACTCCCCGTGGGGCCGCCCACGAGATCATCTTGTCGGTCAGGTCCTTGACCGTGGCGTTGTCGCCGCGCGCGGCGGCCAGCAGGGCGCGTACGAACAGTCCCGGCCAGGCCTGGAGTTGGTAGTGGTGCTCCCTGCTCAGGGCGAGGCCCTCCTCGGCCAGCGGATCGACCTCGTCCCACTTCCCTGTCATGAAGGCGTCGTTGGCCAGCATGAACAAGGCCTCGATGGCCGAGGCGACGGCGCCTCCGGCGCGGCCGTCCCTCACCACCCGCCACAGGGCGCCGCGGCAACCCGGCAGCCGGTCGACGTAGACCGCCGCTCTGCCGATCCGCACGATGCGGGCGGGATCGGCCTCCGGGTACAGACCGTCGATCAGCGTGTCGAGGTCGCCCAGGACCGGATCGGCCCTCCGGGCCGGGTCACCGAAGGCGCCGGCCAGCGCGCCGAGGACACTGGGGGGCTCTGGCACCAGGCGGCCGACCGCCGCGTCGAACGGGGCCCACAGGTCGCTGCGCCCGCCGTAGAAGCACACCAGGAGCAGGGTGTAGAGCGCCTCGACGAGGGTGTTGTCGTCCGCGCGGTGCGGGTGCGGATACATCTCGATGGCCGCGACCAGGAGACGGTGGGCGGTGTCGACGTCCCCGTCGCCGTTCAGCAGATGACTGGCGGCCGCGACAGCGGCGGTCAGCGACTCCGTCCGCTCCGGGCTGGCGCGCAGAGCGTTGTCCAGCAGGCGCGGTACGTTGCTCAGATCCCCGGTCACGTGTGCGCTGATGTAGGCGGCCTCGGCGAACCGGCGGGACTTGGCGGTCCCGTCGGTGCTGAGTTCCGCGCCGCGGACGAGCGCTGTGATGGCACCGAGCGCGTCGCCACGACGCAGTACGGCGTAGGCGGTGTCGTCCAGCAGGCCGGCGACATGGTCGTCGGGCCCGACGAGCGCGTCGGCGAGATGCCACACCCGGCGCTCCGGCTGGTCGAGGAACTGATCGGCCAGCACCTTGTGGCACCGCCGGCGTTCGTCGCTGGTCGACAGCTCCACGACGGCCGAGCGGGCCAGCGGGTGGCGGAAGACCAGGCGGGAGGTCTCGTGGTCCACCTCGACCAGTCCCACACGTTCGGCCGGAGCCAGATCGTCCAGGAGAGCGACGCCTTCGGCGGCCTTGCCGAGGGTGAGGAGGTCCCCGGCGGGGTCCAGGGCGGCGAGCAGGAGCAAATGGCGGGTCGCGGCCGGCAGGGCTTCGATGCGTGACGTGAACAGTGCCTGAAGGCGCCGGCTCAGCGGCAGCACGGCGGGCAGCGGCCTCTTCGAGTTCGCCTTCATGCGGCTGAGCGCGATGGGCAACTCCAGTAGGGCCAGGGGGTTTCCCTGGGCGTCGGCCATCAGACGCCGGCGGACGCGCGGCGACAGGGCGGGGAAGCGGCTGCTGAGCAGTTCGGCCGCGGCGGTGTCGTCGAGGGGGTACACCTCGTGTTCCGGCAGGCCGCTGCCGGCGAAGAAGGTGTCCTCCTCCGATCGTGCCGCGGCAAGCAGGCGCACCCGGGAACCGGCCAACCGGCGGGCGATGAAGGCCAGCGTGGTGGCGCTGGCACGGTCCAGCCAATGGAGATCGTCGATGACGATCCACAGGGGGCTCTCGGCGGCCGCCTGAACGACGAGGTCCATCGCCGCCTGCGAGACGACCAGTTGATCCGACGGTGGCCCGACAGCCCGGCCGAGAGCGATGTCCAGCGCCCGGGACCGCGCCGGGCCCAGACGGTGGATCTCACCGAGGAGGGGATGGAGGACCTGGTTCAGCCCCGCGAAGCCCATGTGGCTCTCGAACTGATTCCCCGCGGCCCGCAGCACCCGGCTTCCGTCGGATTCCGCTCGGTCCGCGGTCGCGTCCAGCAGGCTCGACTTGCCGACACCGGCCTCGCCCACCAGAAGAAGCACGCCGGCCTGCCCGGCGTTGCCCCACACGATCGAGTCGATGACCGCGAGGTCGTCGTCACGTCCGAAGAGTCGCTTCGCGGGGCGTTGCCGAAGTATGTCGCCGGCGTCCATAGCAGCCTCCGAATAGTGCTACCGACTCCAGCCTAGCCGCGCGCCCTCTCGTGTCGCGCTGCCGATGCGGGAGGGGCCCTGCGGCAGCACCAGCGTCCCTCTGGCAACGCGTCCACCGCTGCCTGCGCCGTCGCACAGCCCACCGCTGTTTTCACGGGCGCGCCCGTCGACACCCGGTACGGGACCGTGCAGGTATCCGCCACCCTCACCGACGGAAAGATCACCGCCGTCCGGGTCCTTCAGGCACCCGATGAGAGCGGCAGAGACCAGCAGATCGCCCCACGCACGTGCGGTCCCGGCGCAAAGTGAAGGTCCGGGGAACGCTCGGCGCGTCCCCCGGACCTATGCCCTCTTACCGGCTTGTCACTTGATGTACGTGATGCCGTCCGTCGTGATGGTCGGCCGACCCGTAGTGCCGACCACGACGATCTTCAGCGTGTGCTTGGCGCTGGTGGTCCAGGACGTGGACCAGATGGTCTGCCGGTACAGCGTGGTGCTGGACTTGAGGTCCACGGTGGCCTTCCTGACTCCGTCCACGTAGACGTACGCCTGCCCGGACGTCGATGCCCGGGACACCACCCAGCCGACCGAGCGTCCGGTGAACGTCCAGGTCAGGCCGGCGTTCTTGGACGATGAGGTGAGCGACTTCCCGCCCAGGTAGCTCGTGGAGCTCTTCGCCGTCCACGTCCCGGACCTCGTCGCCGAGGTCTCCTGGAGGATCGCCGTCGTGCGGCTCACCGAGGCGGTGCCGTAGTTGCCGGCCATGTCGGTCGCCTTGAGGCCGTACGCGACCGCGGTGGACGGCTTACCAGTGGTGCTCCAACTGGTGGTCGTGAGACCGAAGGTGGCCGCGGTCGGCGCGGTCGCCGCGACGCTCTTGAGGGCGCCGTTGTCGGCGGCCTTCCAGGTTACGGAGACCGGCACGACGGTGCTGGACACCGTGGCGTTGCGGATCTTCACCTCGGGCGCGATGGTGAACGTCGGCTTCGTCGTGTCACCGACGATCGTGTACGAGGACCCCGAGACCGACGTCTTGCCGCTGATGTGCACGGCCTGCACCGTCACCGTGTGCTTGCCCGCCGGCACCGTGATCGCCGCCGAGGTGGCGGTACGGCCTGCCGTGGCCGCGACCGTGCCGTCCACCAGCACCTCGAAGCGCTTGATGACGGCGGACGGCGTCGTGGTCTTCCAGGACACGGTGGCCGCGCCCTTTGTGTAGTACGAGGAACCGGACAGCGCGGCGCCGCCCGATACCCCGGTCAGGGTCGGTGCGGCGACGGGGCCGGCGGCGTACGAGCGGATCGTGCCCAGCTTGTCGTAGAGGTCCTGGCCGGGGCAGGCGGTGGCGAAGCCGTCGCGGTGCCCGGAGATCGGGTTGAAGTGGTACGTCGTGCCCTTGGTGAAGCCGTAGCTGTCGCTTGCGCCCTCCACCAGTGACTGCGTCTTGCTGCCGGGGTTGGGGTTGATGCCGTACTGGCCGAGCTTCCAGGCGGACAGCGCGGCGACCGAACCCAGCATCTGCGAGGTGATCGGCGTGGCTGGGACACCGTCGATGACCTGGTACGTGCCGAGGGCGGCGATGCCCCAGCCGCGGGTGTTGAAGCCGTAGGTGTGCGCGCCGATGACGGGCAGGTCGATGCCGCCGTAGCGCCCCTCGAAGATCTTGCCGCACTTGTCGACAAGAGCGTTGTAGCCGATGTCGCGCCAGCCCAGGCTCTGCACGTGGTACGCGTAGATCCACCGCACCATCGCGGCCGAGTCCGAGCAGTCGTAGGACGCCTGGGTGTCGGTGTGGTGGACGAAGACGACGCTCACCTTGTCCGCGTAGTCGGGGTCGCCGGACTCGCGGATCGTCTCGTCGGCGCCCCAGCCGGCCCGGGTCACGATGGACGGCTTCGCCACGCTGGACGCCGGAGCGGTCGGCCGCGTGGACGTCGGGCTCGCCGACGCGCTCTTCGTGGCGCTCGCGGAGGTGGCGGGTGCGCTGCTGCTCGCCGGAGGGCTCGACTGCGGGGCCGAGACCGACGGCGACGTGGAGCCGCTCGCGGACGGGGAGACGGTGTCCGAGGGGGAGTCGGTCACCGCAGGGTCGGTGCTGGTCGGGGACGCGGAGTCGGTGACGTCCGCGTCGACGGCGTAGGCCGCGGGAGCCATCGCCATGTCGCCGGTGGCCTGATCCGCGTCGCCGACCAAATCGACCCGCAGGCCCTTCGGGAGACCGGCTTCGCCGTTCTTCCCGACCATCTTGACCTGGACGCCGTTGGACAGGCCCACGTAGACCGGAGCCGAGCCGCCCCGGACGGCGCCCTCACTGCCCGGGTCCGGGAGCTCGTCGTTGAAAGGGTCGACCGAGTGCCAGTCCGACCACTTACCGCTCTCCACCGACCGGGTCCGCACCTGCACGGTGCCCTTGAGCTGCGTGTCCGGGTCGGTCCACGTCACGCCCAGCATGCCGAAGTCATCCGTACGGCGCTGCGGAAGATCGCGCTTCCCGCCCGTGCCCTCCAGCTTCATCGTGTGCACGGCGCTCGGCACAGGCTTCTTGCCCGCCGTCACCGGCTTCGGCTTCGGCTTCTCCTGCACGGCCACGGCCGTAGCCGCCCCGGCACCGCCGAGGAGGACCGCACCGACCGCGATCCATGCCCGGCCGCGCAGGCGTATCCGCCTGTGTCTCATATCGCCCCGCCCCTGATACGCGTGCATTGAGCATCGAATTGACGCGCATCGTTGTACCAGACGCACCGCCCGCCTCTCACGCCCCTGGATCAACCACATCAAGTCGGGCAAATAGCCGTGAGGTAGCGGGTGTTGGACGCTCCTGGGTGGATCGGACAGAAAGCCAGGGCGGGGAGACCTTGCCACGAAGCATTACGTCGCTGAGCCGAACCTGGAGCATCTCTCTCAGCCTGACAGGACATGGCAGCCTCGGCGGCACCACGCCCTCCGGCCCTGGCGTCTGCGATCGGTCACTTCGGCCCGCCGGGCGGCGACGCCTTCGGGCCGGCGGGGTGCGACGGCTGGGCGGCACGGGTGGTGGTCGCGCCACCGTCGTGGCCCGCAACAGTGCCGGTCAGCCGGGCACAGTAGGCGGCGACTTCGCCCTTGCCGCCGGCGACCCGCTCAAGCCGCGCCTTGGAGGAGGACTCCAGGGACTTGCCGTGCGCTGCCGCCTTGACGTACGACTCGCACAGTCCCTTCAGTGCCGCTGCCGGAGGTGTGACGGGGGCGCCCCCCGGGTGCGTGGGTGCCGGCGATGTCCGCCGGGATGTGCGGGGCGAAGCCGTGGCCGGGGCGCTGCCAGAGGTCGCGTGGGGGTGCGCGGTGGCAGTACCGACACCGGACGCGGTGGCGGAAGGTACCCGCGTTGGAGTGCCGGGGCCTGAGGGGAGGGGGCCTGGCAGCAGTGTGCCGGTCTGCGCGGCGATGGCCACCCCGCCGAGCACGAAGACTGCGGCGGCGCCGCCGATGACCGCCTTGAGACGTCGTTGCCTGCGGGTCTTCTGCCCGCCCTGGCGGCCGCGCCAGGGGCGCCAGGAGGCCGTACGTGCCGCGCCCTCCTGGTAGGCGTCCCGGGCCTCACGGAAAGCCGCCAGCGCCGCCCGCTCGTGTTCCGGGTTGCCCGGTACCGGTTCGGCCGCCGCCGTGAGGACGCGCGCCAGATCGGCCACCCGGTCGTCGGATTGCGCGACGTCGTCCCCGTCGAGCAGTCGCTCGACGAGGGCCGCGTCCATCCATTCCTCGTGCTCTCGGCTGTCGTTCATCCGTCATTTCTCCCTGGCGCCGCTCAGGCGGTCCGACAGGCGTTTGAGGCCTCGGTGGGCGGCGATCCGTACCGCACCCGGCCGCTTGCCCAGTACCTTCGCTGCGGTGGGCGCGTTGAGCCCGAGAACCACCCGCAGCAGCACGGCCTCGGCCTGGTCCTGCGGCAGCGCGGCGATGAGGGCCAGGGCACGTTCGGTGGAGAGGTTCTCCAGCGCGGCACGCTCCGAATCCTGGCCCGCCACCGGCTCGGCGGTGCTCTCGTCCAGCGCCGTGGTTCGCGGCCTGGCCTTGATCCTGCGCAGGTGGTCCAGCGCGCGGTGCCGGGCGATGGTGGCCGCCCAGCCCCGGAACGCCACTCCGTCGCCGCGGAAGCCGCGCAGATCGCGGATGATGTCGTGCCATGTCTCGGAGGCGACGTCATCGGCTTCGTCGCCGACCAGGCCGCGCAGATAGCCCAGGAGCAGCGGATGGACTTCCCGGTAGAGGACACCGAACGCCGACTCGTCCCCGCTGCGGGCCCGTTGGACGGCCTCGCCCAGTTCCCCGTCGTCCATCCGCTTGCGCCGACGGACCTCCGCCTTGCCCACTACGTCCTCTTCGTGCTCGCCGACACCGTGCCAAGTCTCAGTCTCACCGTAGGACCCGGCCGTCCGGCCTCAGCCCTGCGGTCCGTCCAGCGTCACATCCGGGCCTGGCCCACCACGGAGAGATAGAAGAGGCGCAAACTGTCCGCCGCTCCGTTCTCGTACCTCTTGAGAGCCTTTCCGAGCGGGTTCCAGACGCGCCCGTCGAGCGTACGGATACCGAACGACTGCCCGAATGTACCGCGCTGCTCCGCGTCGAACTCCACCCAGGCCGCCCCCGACCCGCGCACCAGCACCTCGCCGGTGTAAGCGCCGAAGCCGAGGAGTGTGCGGCTGACCGCCTCGGCGGGGGGTCCCTCGCGCCGGATGCCGTCGATGACGCGATCGACAAGGGCCAGACTTGCCGGCGAGTAGTCGAGCCGGATTCTGGCCCCCTCCCGCACCACGGTCACGATGTCCGCAGCGAGACGAGGGCCGGGTATCGCCGGTGGCTTTCTCACGCCGTGCTCCATCGCGCTTCTCCGCTCATCGCAACCGTCCGCGCGGACGGCGCGGCTCATACGGAAGGCGCAGCGCTTCGCAAATGTGTTACACCGAGCGCGGTCCAGATGAAAGCCGGCTTTCATATCGGGGCATATCCGATATATCCTTCGCGTCGCCAACTGGCCAACATGGCTTGTATGGTGCGCGGCTGTGCACACCACCTCCGGTACCGACACGACGGCCGACAATCCCCAGGGACGTGTCGTACGCCGGCATGCCACCGCCCGGCCCGTATTCGTCGACGCCTCGGGACGGCGGCAGCGGTGGGTGCGACGCTCCGGCTGGTTCCTTGTCGTCCCGGCTGTCGGATACATCGCGCTGCTGCTGAGCGCGGCCCTCGGCGGGCCGACAGTGTCCTCCCCCTACCTCCCCCTGCCCGAGGCCGGCGACCGATCCCCCGCCGTGTCCGGTCCCGGCGCCGGCAGTTCCGCCTCGGGCAAGCCCACACCTACGAACACGGCTCACCCGATGCCGTCCTCCGGCACGGGAACCCGCCCGGCCGGTACCGGCTCGCGCGGCGGACCCGCCGTCACCCCCGCAACCGGCGCAATCAGCGCAACCGGCACGGCCGGAACGCCGGCCCCGGCCCCCTCTCCGAGCGGGTCCGCCACCAGTTCCAGTCCCGCCCCCACGGTGACCCACGGCAAGAGCACGGCGACGCATCCCGGGCCCAAGCACACCGGCCGAGGCCACGGATGACTCCGGCAGCCGGACCCCGCCGCGAAGGAAGCACCCCCCGATGACGCACGCCCCCGACAGCACCCGATCGCGAAGACGCCGAGGCCGCCGAGGCGATGTGCGCAACGTACCTGTGCGTACCCACTGGCTGCTGCTGACCACCCTGGTCCTCACGCTCTGCTCGGCGCTGCTCATCCAGGGCTACACCCAGCACATGTTCGGGATCAGTGACGACGCGGCCGTCGCGGGCGGCGGCCCCGCCGACCGGGTTCCCACCGCTGTCGCCGGGGGCGGCCCGGTGATCGACAGCGCTGCCGTGCCGGCACGTACCGCCCGTCCCCGGCCGCACACCATCGCGCTCACCTTCGACGACGGGCCCGATCCGACGTGGACGCCGAGGATCCTGGACGTGCTGCGACGCCACCACGTCCACGCCACGTTCTTCGTCGTCGGCACCCAGGTCGCCGCCCATCCCGAACTGGTGCGGCGGATCCTCGCCGAGGGTCACCAGATCGGCATCCACACCTTCACTCACGCCGACCTCGGGAAGATCCCCGACTGGCAGCGCGGCCTTGAACTGCGCGAGGCCCAGCTGGCCCTTGCCGGAGCCACCGGGCGGACCAGCTCGCTGCTGCGCCCGCCCTACTCCTCCGGCAACGACGCCCTGGACAACCAGGACTGGGACGCGATCCGCGCGGCCGGGCAGGCCGGCTACCTGACCGTCCTGAGCACCCAGGACAGCGAGGACTGGCAGCGCCCCGGCACCGACCGCATCGTGGCGAACGCCACTCCGCGCGGCAACGCCGGCCAGATCCTGCTCATGCACGACGCGGGCGGTGACCGCTCGCAGACCGTGGCCGCCCTCGACCGGCTGCTGCCGCGGCTGAGCGCCCGGGGATTCACCGTCACGACGGTCGGCGAGGCCGTGGGCGTCCCACAGGCCGTGAAATCCGCCGCCCCCCAGGACCACTGGCTGGGTCTCGGCCTCATCGCGACCCTGGACGGCACCGCGTGGGCCCTGCGGATCCTCGGCTGGCTGCTCTATGCGGCCGGCGCGCTCGCCGTCCTGCGGGCCGCCGCCGTAGTGGTGGCCGCCCGACGGCACGTCCGGAAGCGCCGCATCGCATGGGGGCCGTCGGTCACCGAACCGGTCAGCGTCATCGTCCCGGCGTACAACGAAAGCGCCGGTATCGAGGCCGCCGTTCACTCGCTGCTCGCCTCCGACCACCCGGTCGAGATCATCGTGGTCGACGACGGCTCCACCGACGGCACCGCCGACCTCGTCGAATCCCTCGGCCTCCCGTCCGTCCGCGTCATCCGGCAGCCCAACGCGGGCAAACCCGCTGCGCTCAACACCGGGATCGCGGCGGCCTCCCACGATCTGCTCGTGATGGTCGACGGCGACACCGTGTTCGAACCCGACGCCGTCCGCGCGCTCGTTCAGCCGTTCGCCGACCACCGCGTCGGAGCGGTCTCCGGCAACGCCAAGGTCATCAACCGCGGCGGCCTCCTGGGCCGCTGGCAGCACATCGAGTACGTCGTCGGGTTCAACCTCGACCGCCGCCTGTTCGACCTGGCCCAATGCATGCCCACGGTCCCCGGGGCCGTGGGCGCGTTCCGCCGCGGCGCCCTGCTGCGCGTCGGCGGCGTCGGCGACGCCACCCTCGCCGAGGACACCGACCTGACCATGGCGCTGTGCCGGGACGGCTGGCGGGTGGTCTACCAGGAGGACGCGGTCGCCTGGACCGAGGCGCCGGCCTCGCTCGGCGCGCTGTGGCGACAGCGCTACCGCTGGTGCTACGGCACCCTGCAGGCGATGTGGAAGCACCGCGGCGCCCTGCTGCAGAGCGGCGCGGCAGGCAAGCTGGGCCGACGGGGAGTGATCTACCTGCTGCTCTTCCAGGTCCTGCTGCCGCTGTTGGCCCCGGTCGTCGACATCTTCGCCGTCTACGGCCTGGTCTTCCTCGACCCGGTCCGGATCCTGGCGCTCTGGCTTGGCTTCCTCGCGCTCCAGGGCGCCATGGGCGTCTACGCCTTCCGGCTCGACGGCGAACATGCCGGACCCCTGTGGAGCCTGCCACTACAGCAATTCGTGTACCGGCAGTTGATGTATCTCGTGGTCATCCAGTCGGTGGTGACCGCGGTCGCCGGATCGAGGCTGCGCTGGCAGCGCATGGAGCGATACGGCAGCCTCTCCGTGCCGGGGGCCGGAACGCGACCCCAGCCTGCGCCCGCGCAGGTGCCGAATCCCCCGGCCCCCCACGCAACGGGCCTGGCCGACACATGGTTGCGGGAAGCGCACGCCGCCACACGCCAGGCAGACGTCCACCACCTCCGCAGCGGGGAGACCTCGGACCTGCTCGAGGAACCTGCCGGCACGCCGTGGACCGGCCAACCGGACCGGTAGCGGCAACGAGCGGCACCGGGCTTGAAGCCCGGTGCCGCTCCGTGTTGCAACCCGAGGGGAGTCGTCGAGCACGCAGCAGACTCCCAGAACCGGGTATCGGGGTGTCCAGCCTGAAACGCAGAAGATCCCATCCAGACAGCTGATCTGGATGGGATCTTCATGTGTTGTGGACCTGAGGGGATTCGAACCCCTGACCCCCTCGATGCGAACGAGGTGCGCTACCGGACTGCGCCACAGGCCCTTGCAACGAGGAAAACTCTAGCATCCCGGCGGGGGTGCTCCGCTCACCCCGGGCGGGTCACTCGTTGGCGGCGCGGGGGCGGTCGTGGTCGGTGTGCTGGTCGAAGAGGGGGGTGCGGGAGCGGTCGCGGGTACGGCGGGGGGCGACGGGGGCGGTGGAGAAGGTGGGCCGGGGGGCCGGGACTTCCCAGGTGTCCTCGGTGGGGGTGCGCTGCTGGTCGACCCACTCGGCGTGGTCGGTCTGCTCCACGAGGGCGCGGCGGTCGGCGGTGGCCGGCTCCTCGGGCAGGGGGAGCGGCGTGGGCTCGGTCAGCTCGGGGGCCTCGGGAGCGTACTCGCGGGCCGTACGGGCGTCACGGAGGCGCTTGGCGGCCTCGGCGGCACGGCGCTGGTCGATCTTGACCTCGAAGCGGCGGCGCTCCTGCGCCCGCAGGTGGGCGATGTAGATCGTGAGCAGCACCGCGGGGATGCCCGGGGCCCACAGGAAGGCGACGCCGCCGACGGCGGCCACGATCATGCCGAAGGTGAAGGTGAGGAAGAGCAGCGTGGTGGTGCGCCGGCGGGCGGCGAGCACCTTGGCCCGGGGATTGGGCTTCTTCCTCTGGACCTGCGCCCCGGGCTGCGCCTGCGGCTGCGGCTTGGCCTGCAGCGGCTTGGGCTCGGCCGGCACCTCGGGCGCGGGCACGGCGAGGTCCCGGACGTCGACCGTGGGGTCCCCCTCGGCCTCCTCGTCCGGGTCCGCCGCTTTGGCGTACCTGCGCTCCAGGGCCGCGCGTCCGGACAGCAGCCGGATGGCGGTGCTGAAGCGTTCCGTCGGGCGCGCTTCGTTGAGCTCGTCCTGCCTACGGAGCCACATCGGCACCAAGTAGGCAGCCCAGGCCCCGACGATGACTGCGTAGATGAGGCCGCTGCTGCTCACGCATCACACGGTAGGGGGGTTCACGACGGTGGATACGCAATTTGGCGCGGTGTGTCGCACGATCTGGCTGATACGCCGAAATTTTTTTCTGATTGCGTTCGTGCGAGAGTCGGAACGGCGACATATTTCGAACAGATATTTTATTTGTGAGCCGTGCCGGGTCGTGCCTGATGCCAGCGGTGAAGCAATCCCTCCGGCACCTCCTCCGCCGTCAGCGCGAACACGAGATGGTCCCGCCACGCCCCGTCGATATGCAGATAGCGGGGGCGCAGTCCTTCGTCGCGGAAGCCGAGTTTCTCCACCACCCGCCGGCTCGGCGCGTTTTCCGGCCGGATGCACACCTCGATGCGGTGCAGGCCGACCGCGCGGAAGCAGTGGTCCACCGCGAGCGCCACGGCGGTCGGCATCACGCCGCGCCCGGCGACCGCCTCGTCGACCCAGTAGCCGATATGGGCGCTGCACATGGAGCCCCAGGTGATGCCGGCGACGGTGATCTGCCCGGCCAGCCGCCCCTGGTACTCGATGACGAACGGCATCATGCGGCCGGAGGCGGCCTCGTGGCGCAGGTGCCGCACCATCTGCCGGTAGGTGGGCCGCAGCGCCAGGTGGCCGGGCGGGGCGGGCGGCACGGTGGCCTCCCACGGCCGCAGCCAGTCGCGGTTGCGGCGGTTGACCTCGCGCCAGGCGCGCTGGTCGCGCATCTTTATCGGGCGGAGGAGGACGTCCCCGTCCACCAGCTCGGCCGGCCAGGACACGTTCAGCTCGGTCTCCCAGACGTAGGGTGGTCGCCGCCGCGGAGCTGGTCGACGGCGTGCACGAGCAGAGGGGCCAGCACGGCCAGCCCGTCCTTGACGCCGCCGGTGGATCCGGGGAGGTTCACCACCAGGGTGCGCCCGGCAACCCCGCACACGCCACGGGAGAGCACCGCCGTGGGCACCTTCTCGCGGCCGGCGGCGCGGATGGCCTCGGCGATGCCGGGGACCTCGTAGTCCAGCACGTCGCGGGTTACCTCGGGGGTGCGGTCGGTGGGCGAGATGCCGGTGCCGCCGGTCGTGACGACGACGTCGTAGCCCTCCGCCACCGCCTGCCGCAGGGCGTGCCCGACCGGCTCGCCGTCCGGGACGACGCGCGGGCCGTCGACGGTGAAGCCCAGCTCCGCGAGCCCGGCCACGACGAGGGGGCCGCCCCGGTCCTCGTAGACCCCGGCGGCGGCGCGGTTGGACGCGGTGATCGCGAGCGCCTTCACGAGCTGCGGCTCCAGTCCCCGGACTTGCCGCCGGTCTTCTCCTCGACCCGTACGTCGGTGATGACCGCGCCCTTGTCCACGGCCTTGACCATGTCGACGACGGTGAGCGCGGCGACGCTGACCGCGGTCAGGGCCTCCATCTCCACGCCGGTGCGGTCGGTGGTCCGCACGGTGGCGGTGATGTCGACGGAGGAGTCGCCCACGACGAGGTCGACCTTCACTCCGGAGACCGCCAGCGGGTGGCAGAGCGGGATCAGGTCGGGCGCGCGCTTGGCGCCCATGATGCCGGCGATGCGCGCGGTGGCGAGGGCGTCGCCCTTGGGAACGCCCTCGCCCCGCAGCAGTTCGATGACGCGCGGGGAGACCTGGACGCGGCCGGTGGCGCGCGCGGTGCGGGAGGTGACGTCCTTCCCGGAGACGTCGACCATCCGGGCCGCCCCCGCGTCGTCGACGTGTGTCAGACGCTGCTGTTCTGTCATCGCTACCGGCACTCCCACTGCTCGCGCGTGCTCGCGTGCTCGCGTGGGCAGTACGCTACCCGCTCAGTCGAGCAGCACCACGTCCACCTCGGAGCCCGCGGCGATCTCCGTGACGTCCTCCGGGACCACGATCAGCGAGTTCGCGTGGGCGAGTGCCCCCACCAGGTGCGATCCCGCGCCGCCCACGGGGGTGACCGTGCCCGCCGCGGCCTCGTGGCGGCCGCGCAGGAACTGGCGCTTGCCCTTCGGCGAGGAGGCCACGGCCGTCGTGCAGACCGCGCGCAGCGACGGACGGTGGACGGGCTCGACGCCCATCAGCGTGCGGATCGCGGGGCGCACGAAAAGCTCGAAGGAGACGTACGCGCTGACCGGGTTGCCCGGCAGGGCGACCAGCGGGGTGCGCTCGGGCTCCGCGGCCGCCTCCTCGTCCTCCGCGGCGGCGTCGGTGGTCGGGGGCTCGGCGCGGGCGCCCGCGTCGACGAAGCCGAATCCCTGCGGCTTGCCGGGCTGCATGGCGAGCGTGCGGAACTCGATCTCCTCGCCCAGCGCCTCCTTGACCACGTCGTACGCGCCGACGCTGACGCCGCCGCTGGTGACCACCAGGTCGGCGCGGATCAACTGGTCCTCGACGGTGGCGCGGAAGGTCTCGGCGTCGTCGGCGACCGCGCCGACGCGGTACGCCTGGGCACCGGCGTCCCGCGCGGCGGCGGTGAGCATGTAGCTGTTGGAGTCGTGGATGCGCCCGGGGCCGAGCGCCTCGCCGGGCGGCACGAGCTCGCTGCCGGTGGACACCACGACGACCCTCGGCCGGGGCCGCACCCGCACCGCGGCCCGGCCGACGGCGGCGAGCAGCGCGATCTGCGGCGGACCCAGCACCGTGCCCGCGGCAAGGGCCAGCTCACCCGCGGCCACGTCGCTGCCGCGGGCGCGGACGTGCGCGCCCGCCTCGACCTGCCGGTAGACCCGGACCTCTCCGCTGGACGCGCCGGGGGTGCGGCTCGCGGCGGGCATGCCGGTGACGGGGCCCGCCTCGCCGCTGCCGCCGTCGGTCCACTCGACCGGGACGACGGCCTCGGCACCGGGCGGCAGCGGGGCGCCCGTCATGATGCGCGCGGCCTCGCCCGGGCCGACGGCCGGTGGCTCGCCGCTGCCGGCGGCCACGTCACCGATGACGGTGAGCACGGCCGGATGCTCGCCGCTCGCGCCCTGGGTGTCGGTGGTGCGGACCGCGTAGCCGTCCATCGAGCTGTTCTCGAAGGGCGGCAGCGACACCGGCACCATGACGTCCTCGACCAGCACGCACCCCTGGGCGTCGAGGATTTGCAGCTCGATCGGCTCCAGTGGCCTCAACTGCCGGAGGATGTTGTCGAGGTGTTCCGAGACGGACCAGACGCGATCGGCACCGGCGGCCGTACTTCTGCTCAAGCCTGCATCTCCTCGTTGACATACGAACGCAGCCAGGACCGGAAGTCCGGGCCCAGGTCATCACGTTCGCATGCCAGTCGGACAATGGCACGCAGATAGTCGGCACGGTCTCCGGTGTCGTAACGCCGGCCCTTGAAGATCACGCCGTGCACGGGCCCGTCCGGGCCGCCCTCCTGGGCCAGTTCGCGCAGGGCGTCGGTCAGCTGGATCTCGCCGCCGCGGCCCGGCTGCGTCTTGCCGAGCACGCCGAAGATGGCCGGGTCCAGGACGTAGCGGCCGATGATGGCGTACGAGGAGGGGGCCTCGCCCGGTGCGGGCTTCTCCACGAGGTCGGTGATCCTGACCACGTTCGCGTCGTCGGTGGGGACCACCGCGGCGCTGCCGTAGAGGTGGATCTGGCTCGGGTCGACCTCCATCAGCGCGACGACGCTGCCGCCGTGCCGCTCCTGCACGTCGATCATGGTGCTGAGCAGCGGGTCGCGGGGGTCGATCAGGTCGTCGCCGAGGAGGACCGCGAAAGGCTGGTCGCCGACGTGCGGCTCGGCGCAGAGCACAGCGTGGCCCAGGCCCCGGGGGTTGCCCTGGCGGACGTAGTGCATGGTGGCCAGGTCGCTGGACTCCTGGACCTTGGCGAGCCGCGACTCGTCGCCCTTGCGGGTCAGGGCCTCTTCGAGCTCGTAGTTGCGGTCGAAGTGGTCCTCGAGCGGGCGCTTGTTGCGGCCGGTGATCATGAGGACATCGGAGAGGTTGGCCGCGACGGCCTCCTCGACCACGTACTGGATGGCGGGCTTGTCCACGACCGGCAGCATTTCCTTGGGCGTCGCCTTGGTGGCGGGAAGGAAACGGGTGCCGAGGCCGGCTGCGGGGATGACAGCCTTGCTGATCCGAGTACGCGCGTGAGTCATGGTCTGCACAATAACCGCTGCATATGAGGTGAAGATGAAGTTCCGGTTGCTTGAAGGGGATAGGCGGCGATTGTGGGCCAAATGAGTGGCAGCCACGGTAGCAAGGCCGGGTTGCGAGAACATCTCCTCCAGGTGAGGAGTGAGTTTACGGCTGGTTTCCGCGCGGAGGCGGAGCGGGGGATCGCGCGACACGCGCTGGAGTCGCCCGAACTGTCGGTTGCGTCACAGACCGTGGCGGCCTACGTCTCGATGGGCGCGGAACCGGGCACCCGCGCGCTGCTGGAGGCGCTGCGCGAGCGCGGCGAGCGGGTGCTGCTGCCCGTCCTGCTGCCGGACAACGATCTGGACTGGGGGCGCTACGAGGGCCCGGACGCGCTCGTGCGGACCGAACGCGGCCTGTACGAGCCCACCGGCCCCCGCCTCGGCCCCGAAGCCGTCACGGGCGCCCACACCGTGCTGCTGCCGGGCCTCGCGGTCGACGCGCGCGGCCTGCGACTGGGGCGCGGCGGCGGCAGTTACGACCGCGTGCTGGCCCGGCTGGAGGCGGCCGGGGCGACACCGGCCCTGGTGGTCCTGCTGTACGGGCACGAGGTGCTGGAGCGCGTGCCCGCCGAGCCGCACGACCGGCCGGTGGACGCGGTGGTCACCCCGGACGGTGTACGGCGTTTCGGGGGGCCGGAGAGCCACGAGAGCCACGAGAGCCGCTGAACACGCGTGAGGGGCGGGCCCATCCGGGCCCGCCCCTCAACGTACTTCCGGCGTCAACTCCTCACGGGGTCAACGCGAGTGTGTCCTCCGTCGACGCGTCGACGGACCGCTGGGTGAACGCCCACGGCAGGAGCTCGCCCTTGGCCCACTTCGTCGTCTGGTCCGAGTAGTGCGCGCTGTAGGCGTGGCCGGAGGCGCCGGTGAGGTTGATCCACCGCGACTTGTCGAAGTCGTCCAGCGAGACCACCATCCGCATCGATGGCACCCAGACCACCTCGTAGCCGCCGGCCGCGTTCCAGCCGGTGGCGTCGACCGCCGCCTCGCCGCCGCCGAGGTTCCACGGGCCGCGGTTGAGCAGCCAGCGGACGACGGCCGGGCCGCCGGTGCCCAGCGTCTGGTTGCGCAGGGTCAGCTGGTGCAGCCGGCCCCAGCTCCAGGTGTCGATGTTCTTGCCGAGCTTGGCGGTCAGCTCATAGCGGGCGTCCTTCATGGCCTGGGCGAGCAGCTCGTCGCGGGTCGTGCGCGGCTTGCCGCTGTCCTTGTCGAAGAAGGCCGTCGGGGACGTGGTCCACCACGGGTTGTCCGGCTCGTCGATGATCGACCGCACGACCTCGAACCAGCGGTCGCCGCCGTCCGGCTGCGCCTGGTCCGCGTCGCGCTGGCCGCACTCCCGCACCAGCTTGGACTTGCCGCTGAGGTCGTCGACCGGACCGGACCTGTCGATCGCCGGCACGGTCAGGCACTGCCCCTTCGGCCGCAGCTCCTTGGGCAGCTTGTTGCCGAAGGCGAGCTTGAGGGTGTTGCGCCAGACCGCGTTGAAGTAGGCCGCGGCCGCGGAGTCCGCGTCCTGGTTGTAGTCCCAGGTCTCCAGCAGCTTCTGCGCATTGCGGACGTAGTCGTCCTTGTCGTTCTTGATGTCGATCTTCAGCAGGACCGGCACCAGCAGCTTGGCGATCTCGCTGCTGTTGTCGCTCTGCATCTTCTGCATGTCGTCCATCGAGACCAGACCGCCGTCCTTGATCTTGGACTGGATCAGGTCGTTGATCCGCTGGCTACGGGTGCCATAGCCCCAGTCCTTGGTCAGCAGGTAGGGGTAGCGCTCGTCGACGACGGCCTGGTTGGCGGTGACGATGTAGCCGCGCGGGGGGTCGTACTCCCACGGCATGGCATCGAAGGGGATCCACTTCTCCCCGTTCGCCCCCCAGTGGTACTTCGGGTCCCAGCCGGGGGCCGGGTACGTGCCGTCGTAGCCCTTGGCGCGGACCGGGATCCGGCCGGGGGCCTGGTAGCCGATGTGGCCCTTGGCGCCCTTGTTGTCGGCGTAGATCAGGTTCTGGGACGGAACGGCGAAGTCGCGGGCGGCGGCCCGGAACTGATTCCAGTCGGTCGCCGTGTCGAGCTTGAAGACCGCGTCCATGGTGTTGGACGCGTCCAGCGCCGTCCAGCGCAGGGAGATCGCATAGCCGTCGCCGCGGTCGGGGGCGGAGTTGGGCACCGGCGCCCGGTCGCCGACCTTGAGCAGTTCGGAGCTGCGGTCGGAGACCACCGGGCCGTTGTTGGTAGTGCGGACGGTGATCGTGCGGTCCGCTCCCCCGGCGACCTTGATCGTCTCCTGGCGGGTACCGAGGGGAACCTGCTTGCCGTTGTAGAGGTAGCTGTCGTCGCTCAGCTTCTCCAGGTACAGGTCGGTGACGTCGGCTCCCAGGTTGGTCATGCCCCAGGCGATCGACTGGTTGTGGCCGATGACCACGCCCGGCATGCCGGAGAAGGTGTAGCCGGCGACGTCGAAGGGGCAGGCCTCGGAGACCGTCGTGCAGTGCAGGCCCATCTGGTACCAGAGCGAGGGCATCTGGGGCGCCAGGTGCGGGTCGTTGGCGAGCAGCGGCTTGCCGGTGGTGGTGTGGTCACCGGCGACGACCCAGGAGTTGGAGCCGATTCCGTTGCCGTTGGGGCCGAGGAGCGCCGGGATCTGGTCGAGGGTGCCGGAGAGCGAGGCGAGCTGGGACTGCAGGCTGCCGGCGGCTTCGTCGACGGTGGTGCCGGTGCCTGCATCGGTGCCAGTGCCGGTTCCCGTGCCGGTGTCGGCGTTCGTGCCGGTGCCGGTTCCCGTACCGGTGCCCGAAGTGTCGCCAGATGCACCGCTCGTGGTGGAATTGGGCGGTTCGTAAGCACCCGTAACGGTATTGACCGTTCCGGTGTCGACGATCGGCTTGTGCTGCTTGTACGGATATGTCGGGTAGAGGCTCGCGATCTGCTTCGCGTTCAACCGGCTGGTCAGCAACGCGCGGTCGATCTCGTCCTGCATGTTGCCGCGCAGGTCCCACGCCATGGCCTTGAGCCAGGCGACCGAGTCGACCGGCGTCCACTTCTCCGGCGTGTAGTCGTTGGTCAGCTGCAGGGCCGCGTACTCCACGGACAGGTCGGCACCCTTGTGGCCCGCCAAGTAGGCGTTGACGCCGTCCGAGTAGGCCTGCAGGTAGTCCTTGGTGGTCTGCGAGAGCTTGTCGTCGTACTCGGTCTGCGCGACCCGGCGCCAGCCCAGCGTGCGCAGGAAGGCGTCGGTCTCCACCTGGCCGCTGCCGAACATCTCCGAGAGGCGGCCGGCGGTCAGGTGCCGGCGCACGTCCATCTCGTAGAAACGGTCCTGGGCCTGGACATACCCCTGGGCGCGGAAGAGGTCCTGCGGGGTGTCCGCGTAGATCTGCGGGACGCCACTGCCGTCCCGTTTGACCTGGACGGGCCCGGACAGGCCCTTGAGCTGCAGGGTTCCGGTGGTCTGCGGGAGGGAGGCGCGGACGGTCGCCACGCTCCAGTACGACCCGAAGGCGATGCCCGCCACCAGCAGGAGTACGACCCCGATCACGATCAGGCGCACGCGGCGGGACTTTGTCTTGGGGGGCATCGATGTCCTTCGAGGGCAGGGTGGACCGATTGCTAGGGGCCACCTTAGGCGTAGTGTCCGGCGGCCTCCCAAGCGGTGCCGGGAGCGAGGACGGAAGCGGTATGGAAGCGGGATGAAAGCGGTGCGACAGCGGCTCCCGGACGGCCCGCAGAGATCGCAGCGACCCCAAGCACAGGTAAAATATTAGGTAAGGCAATGAACTGCGGTGAAAGGACGGGCTCCTGACTGTCGACCGCCTCAACGAGCTCCTGCTGGTGTGCGCCGCCGTGCTGCTCATCGCAGTCGCCGCGGTGCGCCTGTCGTCGCGCAGCGGACTGCCGACCCTGCTGATCTATCTGGGCATCGGCGTCGCGATCGGGCAGGACGGCCTCGGCGTCAAATTCGACAACGCCGGACTGACCCAAGTGCTGGGATATGCCGCGCTTGTGGTGATTCTGGCGGAAGGTGGCCTGGGCACCAAGTGGCGGGAGATCAAGCCGGCGGTGCCGGCCGCCGCGGCGCTCGCGACCGTCGGGATCGCGTTCAGCGTCGGCGTCACCGCGGCGGGCGGGCACTATCTCGTCGGGCTCGACTGGCGGCAGTCGATCATCATCGGCGCCGTGGTGTCCTCCACCGACGCCGCGGCGGTCTTCTCCGTGCTGCGCCGGGTGCCGCTGCCGACCCGGCTGACCGGCATCCTGGAGGCCGAGTCGGGCTTCAACGACGCGCCCGTGGTCATCCTGGTCGTCGCCTTCTCCGAGCACTGGCCGGTGCACAACTGGGGTGTCCTGCTGGGCGAGATCATCCTGGAGCTGGCGATCGGCGCCGTCGTCGGCATCGCGGTCGGCCTGCTCGGCGCGTACGCCATGCGCCACGTCGCGCTGCCCGCCTCCGGCCTCTACCCGATCGCGGTCATGGCCATCGCCGTCGTCGCGTACGCGGGCGGGGCCATGGCACACGGCTCGGGCTTCCTCGCCGTCTACGTCGCCTCCGTCGTGCTCGGCAACGCCAAGCTCCCGCACCGGCCGGCCACCCGCGGCTTCGCCGAGGGGCTCGCCTGGATCGCGCAGATCGGGCTGTTCGTCCTCCTGGGCCTGCTGGTGACCCCACACGAACTGGGCGACGACATCGTGCCGGCGATCGTCGTCGGGCTCGTGCTGACGATGGTGGCCCGGCCGCTGTCGGTGACGGCGAGCCTGCTGCCGTTCCGTACGCCCTTCCGCGAACAGGTGTTGATCTCCTGGGCGGGACTGCGCGGCGCGGTACCCATCGTGCTGGCCACCATTCCGATGGTGGCCAAGGTCGAGCAGAGCGAGCGGGTCTTCAACATCGTCTTCGTGCTGGTGATCGTCTACACCCTCGTGCAGGGGCCGACCCTGCCGTGGATCGCCAAGGCACTGCGGATCGGCGACCCTGGCGCGGCCGAGGACCTGGGCATCGAATCGGCCCCGCTGGAACGGCTGCGCGGCCACCTGCTGTCGGTGCGCATCCCCTCGCGGTCGCGCATGCACGGCGTGGAGGTCAACGAACTGCGGCTGCCGCCGGGGGCGGCCGTCACGCTGGTCGTACGGGAGGGCAAGAGCTTCGTGCCGCTGCCGACGACCGTGCTGCGGACCGGCGACGAGCTTTTGGTCGTCGCGACCGACCCGGTGCGCGACCGGGCCGAGGCGCGCCTCCGCGCGGTCGGTCGGGGCGGCAAGCTGGCCGGATGGCTGGAATCGGGCCGCGAAACCAGCCGTTAACATGGGTGCTCGACAGTCACCACCAACTCTGCCTGACGCAGAGCTGGCGCGACCGCCCGGCGGCCGGACACCCGGTATCTACCTCGGTCAAGCGCGAGAGGACAGCTCTCGGCGCACCGCACGCGACCAGGCGTCCAGGGTGCGCTACCAGGCGGCAGAAAGGCCCGGGCCGTGGCATCCACGGTCACTCGATCCTCCCGTCGTTCGCCGCTGAAGCCCCGCCGGGACCGGCGGGGCCGCCGGAACCGGGACCTCCGGGACCGCGCGTCCGGCGCGGCGCGCCCCGGCTACGGACAGCTGCTGCGCACGCCCGGCGTGTGGAGCTTCCTGCTGCCCGGCTTCACGGCCCGGCAGCCCTTCGCGATGCTGACGATCGGCATCGTGCTGCTGGTGCAGCACACCACCGGCTCCTACGGCACGGCGGGGGCGGTCTCCGCGGTCACCGGCGTCGCCATGGCGCTGTTCGCCCCGCAGAGCGGCAAGCTCGCCGACCGCTTCGGGCAGGGCGCGGTGCTCGTTCCCGGTGTGATCGTGCACTCGGCGGCCGTGACGCTGCTGGCACTGCTCGCCCTCGCGCACGCCCCGCTGTGGGCGCTGCTGGCGGTGGCGGTGCCGGCGGGCGCCTCGGTTCCGCAGATCGGGCCCATGGTGCGCGCACGCTGGGCGGCCACCCTGCCGGCCGGGTCCCCGCTGCTGCAGACCGCCGCGGCCTTCGAGTCGGTGACCGACGAGTTCACCTTCGTCATCGGACCGGTGCTGGCCACGGCGCTGAGCACCGGCGTCCACCCGGCGGCGGGGCTGCTGGCCGAGGCCGCGCTGACCCTGGCCGGCGGTCTGATCTTCGCGGTGCAGCGACGGACCGCGCCCGAGCCGGCCGCCCGTGGCGCGGGCGGCGCCCGCGAGCGGCCGCCCTCGGCGCTGGCCGTGCCGGGCGTGCGGGTGCTCGCGGTCGCTTTCCTCGGCATCGGCGCCGTCTTCGGCGGCATGCAGGTCTCGATGACGGCCTTCACCGAGGAGATCGGGCGGCCGGGCATCAACGGCCTGCTGTACGGCACCTTCGCGGCGGGCAACATGCTGGCGGGCATCGTCTGCGGCGCGATCGCCTGGAAGTCCGGGCCCCGGCGGCGGATGGTCGTCGGCTACGCCGCGCTGACCGCGGCCACCTCGATGCTCTGGGCGGCACACGCCGTTCCGCTGCTCGGCGGACTCGGGCTGCTGGTGGGGCTGACCATCGCCCCGGCGCTGATCACCGGCTACACCCTGGTGGAATCGCTGGTGCCGGCGCGGATCCGCACGGAGGCGTTCACCTGGCTGACGGGCGCGGTCGCGCTCGGGCAGGCGGTGGCGGCGACGGCCGCCGGCCGGCTCGCTGACGGCATCGGCGCGAGCGCCGGATTCACCGTGCCCCTGGCCGGTACCGCGCTGGCCCTGATCACCTTGCTGGCACTGCGCGGCAGGCTCGCCCCGAGGTCCGCGGGACTGGTCGCGGCACGCGGCGACGGCAGTGGTATCGGTCACCGAGTGCCGGTCACGGTGGACTGACGCCGCGGAATGCTGCACTATTGACCGTCGTTAGCACTCACTGAGTCAGAGTGCCAGGAGGAGCAAGTGCCGACCTATCAGTACCAGTGCACCGAGTGCGGCGAGGGCCTCGAGGCGGTGCAGAAGTTCAGCGACGACGCGCTCACCGAGTGCCCGGCGTGCCACGGCCGCCTGCGCAAGGTCTTCTCGGCGGTCGGCGTTGTCTTCAAGGGTTCCGGTTTCTACCGGACCGACAGCCGCGGCTCGTCGTCCAGCAGCGCCCCGGCGGCCACGGCCGGCAGCGGCTCGGAGTCGAAGTCGTCCTCGTCTTCGTCTTCGTCTTCGTCCGGCTCGTCGTCTTCTTCGACGGGCTCGTCCTCGGGCACCGGCGGCTCCTCGTCGAGCTCGGCGAGCACCTCCGCCGCCTGAGCGGAGTGCTGCGGAGTGCTTGAGCGGCCGCCTGACCGGATCGCCTGAGCGGCGCCTCACTTTCGGGCGAAGGCCCCCGACGATTTCCGTTCCGGAAGTCGTCGGGGGCCTTCTGCGCGAGTGGTCGCAGCGCGGCCGTCCCCGACGGGTTTCGCCGTGCACGGCCAAGGCCCTGGGCCGCAGACTGGAAGCATGCTGAGCGGTTGGGTGGTCGACCGGCCCGGGCCCATGATCACGGAGCCACTGGTGCGTGTCGGACGGCCGAAACCGGTACCGGGACCGACGGAGCTGCTGCTGCGCGTCGAGGCGTGCGGCGTCTGCCGGACCGATCTCCACCTGGCCGAGGGAGACCTTCCCCCGCACCGCCGGGAGACCGTCCCCGGGCACGAGGTCGTCGGGCGCGTCATCGCCACCGGTGAGCTCGCCCACCGCTTCACCGAGGGCGACCGCGTCGGCGTGGCCTGGTTGCGCGGCACCTGCGGAAGCTGCGCCTACTGCCGGTCCGGCCGGGAGAACCTGTGCCCGCACTCCCTTTACACCGGCTGGGACGCCGACGGCGGCTTCGCGGACTTCACCAGCGTCCCGGAGGACTACGCGTACGCCCTGCCCGAGGACGCCGAGGGCCGCGACGCCGTGCACCTGGCGCCCCTGCTGTGCGCCGGGATCATCGGCTACCGCGCGCTGCGCCGCAGCGATCTGCCGTCCGGTGGACGACTGGGCATCTACGGCTTCGGGGCCTCGGCGCACATCGCCGCGCAGGTCGCGCTGGCCGAAGGCGCGACCGTGCATGTGCTCACCCGGTCGGCGAAGGCGCGCGAGCTCGCGCTGGAACTCGGTGCGGCCTCGGCGGCCGGTTCCGACGCCCGGCCCCCGGAACCGCTCGACGCGGCGATCCTCTTCGCGCCCGTCGGCGATCTGGTGCCGGTCGCCCTGGAGGCCCTGGACCGGGGTGGCACGCTGGCCGTCGCCGGCATCCACCTGACCGACATCCCCTCGCTCAACTATCAGCGCCATCTGTTCCAGGAACGGACTCTGCGCAGTGTCACCTCCAACACCAGACAGGACGGACAGGAGTTCCTGGCCCTGGCGGCCAGGATCGGGATCAGGGTGACCGCCACCCCGTACCCGCTGGACCACGCCGACCGGGCCCTGGGAGATCTGGCCGCCGACCGCGTGAACGGCGCCGCCGTGCTCGTGCCGGGCTGACGGCAGGAGGCCCCGGCCCCCGGCTCCCGGCCTCCGGCCCCCGGCTCACTCGCCGCGTATCAGGCAGCCCGTGACGTTCGAGGGGACGATGCGTATCCACAGGTCGTCGGTGCCGTCGGCCCACGGATCCGGGTGTGCGTCCTCGGCGAGCGCGCGCACCTCGTCGGAGTCGGTGACGTGCTCGGTTATCCCCAGGAGCAGCACACTCCAGCCGGCGCTGAGGGACGCGTCGAACTGATCGACCTCGAAGGCCACCTCGGTGCCGTGCCCGGCTGCCGGCGGGGACTGCGGCGCCGTGCGGTAGACGATGGCGCCGTCGACAACGGCGTAGATGACCGGCAGCACGGCGGGATGGCCCGTGGTGGTGGTCAGCGCGACCCTGCCGACATCCTGCCCGGACAGCCGTCTCCAGCACTCGTCAGGACCGAGGTCGCACGGGACCGGATGCCCGGTCGCGGCCGTGTCCGGGCAGTTCTCGGTGTCGCCGCCGAGCAGCCGGCTCGCTGTGGTCCGCAAGGCGCCCGCAAGACGGAGCAGGGCGTTGGTGCCGATGGTGTGGTGGCACTGCTCCTCCACGTAGCGCACGTAGCCCGGGGTCATCCCGGCCCGTGTGGCCACTTCCTCGCGGCTGAGCCCCAGTTGCTCCCGCCGCCGTGCGACGCGGCGGGCCACATCGCCCGGGTGGGACCTGGAGTTTCCGGACGGGTCGTCGTGCAAGGTCTGCCTGGGCACGTCGACCACCTCCCGTTGTCGGGCTCAGGCACTTCGGTTCGCTAACCAGCACACCACCGCCCGCGCCGTGCCGCCAGGTCTGGGCTCGTCATCCCCTCGACCGGGCGACGAAGTTATCCACAACCGGTGAGTTGTCCACAGGCCGGAAACGGGCGTCGGCGCGGTGCGGCATCGTGGTTCGTGCCGGTCCGGACAGCGAGGTCCGCGCAGAGGCGAGTGACGGGGGTGGTCCCGGTGATGGACATGACGGGCGTGAGGGGCGTGAAGGGCATGAACGGCGTGAGGGGCGCGGCAGGCATGAATGGCACGGAGAGCGTGGCTGGCGCGACGGGTGTGGGTGGTGTGGCGACAGCGGCAGCGGGTGCGGTCCCCCGGGCGGGGGCCGGGGCGCCGGCGCCGTACCCGGTGCCGGACTTCGCACCGATCAGGGCGGGCGGTGGGAGCCATCGCCTGCGACGGGTGCTGCGGCGGCGCCGCCGGATGGTCGCGGCGGGCCTGGCCATGACGGCCGCGGCGGTCGCGGCCTCCACGCCCAGGGAGGCCCCTCGTCCCGCGTGGTCCGGCCGGGCGGGGCCCACGCCGGCGGCGGTCGCGGCGGCGCGGGACACGGTGCGCGCGCCGGTGCGGATCGCGGACGCGGGGGCGGTACGGCTCGTGCGCCCCGGCGACCGGGTGGACGTGATGGCCGCGGCGCGGATCGTCGCGCGGGGCGCGCCCGTGGTGGCCGTGCCGCGGGAGTCCGCCGCCTTCTCCGGGGGCCTCGGCCTTGACTCCGGGGGCGGCGGCAGCGGGGCGCTGATCGTGCTCTCGGTTCCGCGCGGGACGGCCGCCGCGCTCTCCGGCGCCGCGACGGAGACCCCTCTGTCGCTGGCGGTGCGGTGACTGCGGACCGAGGCGGCCCGGGTCGGAGGGGGCGGGTCGGGGCGAGTCGGACAGGGGCGTGTCGCACGGCCCGCGAGCCCGTACCCTCAGAGGCCGAACCGCCCACGGACCCCAGGGTTCCGCCGTCCGTCCCGTGGTGGGACCCGCTGCTCGTCGGGGTTCCGTAGGCCGAACCTGCACGGTCGTTCGAAAGGAAATCGTCCCTTGAAGGGCTTCAAAGCCTTCCTTCTGCGTGGCAATGTCGTCGAGCTCGCTGTCGCCGTCGTCGTCGGCGCGGCCTTCAGCAAGATCGTCGACGCGTTCGTGAAGGGCCTCATCAACCCGGTGATCGGTGCCATCGGCACCAAGAACCTCGACGGCTACATCGTCTGCATCGAGAAGCCCTGCGTCGCCTCCGGAGGCGAGCTCACGAAAGGCGTGGGCCTGCTGTGGGGCTCCGTGGCCGGTGCCGCGCTGACCTTCCTGATCACGGCCGCGGTCGTGTACTTCCTGCTGATCCTCCCGATGAACAAGCTCAACGAGCGGCGCAAGGCCGGCCAGGGCGAAGAGGCCGAGGCCGGTCCGACCGAGCTGGAGCTGCTCACCGAGATCCGCGACCTGCTCGCGCGCCAGCAGGGCAACGGCGGCGGTTACACCGTCCCGGCGCCCTACGACCACGGCGGCGGGAACCGGACGCGCCAGTAGGCACGGCGCGCCCGTCTCAGATGTGGTGCGGGGGCTTCTCGTCGAGGAAGCGCGCGAGATCTCCCGCACCGCCCTGCCCCGCGCGCTCGCCCCAGCCCGCGTCGGTGTCGTCGCTCGACTGCCGCTCCAGCGGATCGTCGAAGACCAGCGCCGTCGCGGGGTCGCGCTGATCGCGCGGCCGGCCGGACGCGGACGGAGAAACGGGGCGGGGGTCGGAACTGCTCATGGGGTCCAGGGTACGGGGAGCCTCAACCTGTCCGACCGAACCCGGACAGGGGTCGGGCCCCGGTGCAGGGGGGTGGCACCGGAGCCCGAGTCTTGGGTGGGGGGTCGGTGCGGGCGCCACGGAGGGCGCCCGCCGGTGGTCAGGCGGCCTCGATGGACAGCCCGGTCTGGCGCGCCATGCGCTTCAGGTCGGCCAGGGCGTGCTTCTCGATCTGCCGGATCCGCTCACGGGTCAGGCCGTGCTGCTTGCCGACCTCGGTCAGCGTGCGCTCACGGCCGTCCACGATCCCGTAGCGCGCCCGGATGATGGACGCGGTCCGGTCGTCGAGCCGGTCGATCAGGTCCTCCAGTTCCTCACGCCGCAGCATGACGAGCACGGAGTCCTCAGGCGAGGCTGCCGAGGTGTCCTCGACAAGATCGCCGAACTGGGTCTCGCCCTCGTCGTCCACCGACATGTTGAGGCTCACGGGATCGCGCGCCCAGTCCAGCACGTCGGCGATGCGCTCCGGCGTGGAGTCGAGTTCGGCGGCGATCTCCGCGGGCTCGGGGTCGCGTCCGTGCTCACGGTTGAACTCGCGCTGCACCCGGCGCACACGGCCCAGCTCCTCCACCAGGTGGACGGGAAGCCGGATCGTGCGCGACTGGTCCGCGATGGACCGGGTGATTGCCTGGCGGATCCACCATGTCGCGTACGTGGAGAACTTGAAGCCCTTGGCGTAGTCGAACTTCTCGACGGCGCGGACAAGGCCCGCGTTGCCTTCCTGGATCAGGTCGAGCAGCGGCAGGCCGCTGCGCGGGTAACGTCGCGCGACGGCGACGACAAGACGCAGGTTCGATCGGATGAAGACGTCCTTGGCCCGCGCACCTGCGGCGGCTATCGCCTCCAGTTCCTCGCGGTCGGCGCCGCCTCCCGAACCCAGCTCCTCACCCGCGAGGAGCTGCTCGGCGTAGACGCCGGCCTCGATCGCCCTGGAAAGCTCGACTTCCTGCGCGGCGTCGAGCAACGGCGTCCGCGCGATCTCGTCGAGGTACATGCCGACGAGGTCTCGGTCGGCCATCTCGCCGTGGCCGTGCGCGCGAGCGCTGCTCTTCCCGCCGGTGGTGCTGCGGGCGACGGCACGGGTTGCCATGCGTGCTCCCTTGCGAAGGTTCGGTCGGGTGTCGGTCGAATGAGCTGCCCCTCAGCAGCTTCGCGACTACCTCTCGGCTGCCCACTCGAAAAGGGATAACGACTGGAATCCGGACACAATTCCCATGCGTGGCCCCATTTTTTACGATCTTGCAGTACCCTGTCCGGCCACAGCGAGAGGTGGATCATTGTCGAAGCACCCGGAAGTGCAGGTCAGACCGGGTCGGGAGGAGGACCTGAGGGCCCTCACCGAGCTCTACAACCACTACGTCCGCGAGACGCCGGTCACCTTCGACCTGGAACCGCTTTCCCCGGAACAGCGCCGTCCATGGCTGCTCTCCCACCCGGAAGACGGACCGCACCGCCTTTTGGTTGCCCTCGAATCCCCGGAAACACCCGGATCGGCGAAAACTCCGGATACTCCGGACACCCCGGCATCGGCCGGCCGGCTCCTGGGCTACGCGACGAGCAGCCCGTTCCGTCCGAAAGCCGCCTACGCGACCTCGGTGGAGACCTCCGTGTACTGCGCCCCGGGCGCGGCCGGCCGGGGTGTCGGCACCCTGCTCTACAACGCGCTCTTCCATGCCCTGCGGAACGAGGACGTGCATCGCGCCTACGCCGGCATCGCCCAGCCCAACGAGGCCTCGGCGCGGCTGCACGCCCGCTTCGGCTTCGCCCCCGTCGGCGTCTTCCGCGAGGTCGGGCGGAAGTTCGGCCGCTACTGGGATGTCGCCTGGTACGAGAAGGAGCTCAGCCCCGGCGGCTGAGCCGTGCCCCGAGGATCGGTGGCGCCGGGGGCGCCTTTCAGCGCAGCCAGGGCAGGTCCGCCGACGTCCCCTCCTCCGGCTGGAGCCCCTCCGCGACGATCCGGCAGATCTCGCCCAGCTGCTTTGTCTGTTCCGGTGAGAGCCGGTCGAAGATCGCGCCCCGTACCGCCTCGACGTGCCCCGGCGCGGCGGCGGCGAGCGCCGCGAAGCCGTCGTCGGTCAGGACGGCGAGCTGGCCGCGCCGGTCGGACGGGCAGCTCTCGCGGCGCACCCAGCCGTTCTCCTCCAGTCGCGCTATGGCGTGCGAGAGCCGGCTGCGCGTGATCTTCGAGCGTTCCGCGAGCTCCGTCATCCGCATGCTGCGCTCGGGCGTCTCCGAGAGCCACACCAGCAGCGAATAGTAGGCGTGCGGCATGTTCGCGTCGCGCTGGAGCTGCCGGTCCAGGGCGTCGGAGACCAGCTGGGTCGACGCCATGTAGGCGCGCCAGGCATGCTGCTCCTCCTCGCTCAGCCAGCGGGGTTGGGGACTGCTCGTCGTCATGTCCCCATGGTACGAAGTTATCTTGAAACCTCAAGCAATTCCCGGTAGCGTCCTGCATGCTCGCTTGAAAGTTCAAGGAATAAACACTCGGGCAAGGACTGACTTCCATGACGACCGCACCCGCACTCCCCCAGGCAGCGATCCGTACGCGCGTGCGCATCCCGCTGCGCTTCTCCGACGGCTGGACGACCTCCGCCGACGTCATCACCTTCACCGGCCTCGCCGACGGCAAGGAGCACATCGCGCTCGGCCTCGGCGATCACGAAGGGGCGCAGGTGCCGCTCGTACGCCCGCACTCCGAGTGCCTGACGGGCGACGTCCTCGGCTCCCAGCGCTGCGACTGCGGGCCCCAGTTGCGGGAGGCGGCCGAGCGCATCACGACCGCGGGCGGCTATCTGCTCTACCTCCGCCAGGAGGGCCGCGGCATCGGCCTGTACGCCAAGCTGGACGCGTACGCCCTCCAGGACCAGGGCCTGGACACCTACGCCGCCAACCGCGCCCTCGGCCGGGCCGACGACGAGCGGGACTACACCGCCGCCGCCCAGATGCTCGCCGCGCTCGGCGTGGACAGCATCCGCCTGCTCAGCAACAACCCCGACAAGGAGGGGCAGTTGTCAGCGCTCGGCATCACCGTCGCCGAACGCGTGCCGACCGGCGTGCACCTCTCGCAGGACAACGTGCGCTACCTGCGCGCCAAGGCCGAGCACACCCACCACACCCTCGACCTCCCGGCCTGAGGAGGCCCCATGCGCATGCCCGCCCTCTACCTGTCGCACGGCGCCCCGCCGCTCGCCGACGACCCCGTCTGGCCCGGTGAACTGGCCGCCTGGTCCGCCGCGTTCCCCCGCCCCACCGCGATCCTGATGATCTCCGCGCACTGGGAGGAGGCCCCCCTCGCGCTCGGCGCGACCACGACCGTCCCGCTGGTGTACGACTTCTGGGGCTTCCCCCGGCACTACTACGAGGTCCGGTACGCGGCCCCCGGCGCCCCCGCGCTGGCCGACTCGGTGCGGAAGTTGCTGCACGGCCCGGGCACCGCGGTGCAGGACATCCCGGACCGGGGCCTGGACCACGGCGCCTACGTCCCCCTGGTGGAGATGTTCCCGGACGCGGACATCCCCGTGCTGCAGGTCTCGATGCCCACGCTCGACCCGCAGAAGCTGATGGACATCGGGCGGAAGCTGGCCCCGCTGCGCGACGAGGGCGTGCTGATCGTCGGCAGCGGCTTCTTCACCCACAACCTGGCGGCACTGCGGCACGCGGGCGGGGTCCCGGGCTGGTCGGCCGAGTTCGACGACTGGGGCCGGCGCGCCCTGGACTCCCAGGACATCGACGCGCTGCTGGACTTCTCGCACACGTCCCCGGCGGGGGCGCTCGCCCATCCGCGCACCGAGCACTTCGCCCCGCTCTTCGTCGCCATGGGCGCGGCAGGGGAGGATCTCGGCGCGCAGCGCAGCGTCATCGACGGCTTCTGGATGGGCCTGGCCAAGCGGTCCGTTCAGTTCGGCTGATCCCCCCGCTCCCACGCGGGAGCCACGACAGGCCGAAGGGCCCCGCTTCCCGGAGGAAGCGGGGCCCTTCACATGTCTCTCCGGGACGACCGGGTCAGTGGGCGACCACCGGGACGACGATGTCCTCGGCGTTGCCCTCCGCGCCGTCCTCGGACGACGCGGCCACCACACCGCCACCGTGGCCGGTGGTGATGAAGGTGAAGGCGATCACCGCCGAGACGAACAGGATGCCGACCGCCCACCAGATCGCGGTGGAGTAGCCGTGCACCGCCGCGGCGTTGATGAAGCCCTGCTTGCCCAGCGTGCGGGCCTCCGCGGCGTGCGTGGCGACCCAGGCGGTGGTGGCGCTGGCGGCGATGGTGTTGAGCAGCGCGGTGCCGATGGCGCCGCCGACCTGCTGCGAGGTGTTGACCATCGCGGAGGCGACACCCGCGTCACGCGGCTGCACACCGTAGGTGGCCATGCTCATGGCCGGCATGAACGCCGTACCCATGCCGAGGCCGAGCAGGATCTCCGCCGGCAGGACCAGGCCCGCGTAGGAGCTGTCGACCTTGAGCTGGGTCAGGATCAGCATGCCGAGCGCCGCCACCAGGAAGCCCGGGGTCATCAGCAGGCGCGGACGCACGCGGGTCATCAGACGCGCGCCGATCTGCGTCGAGCCGGTGATCATGCCCGCGATCATCGGGAGGAAGGCGAAGCCGGTCTTCAGGGCGGAGAAGCCCTGGACGACCTGCAGGTAGTAGGTCAGGAAGAGGAACAGGCCGAACATCGCGATGATGGCCAGGCCCAGCGAGAGGTAGACACCGCCGCGGTTGCGGTCCATGACCACGCGCAGCGGCAGCAGCGGGGCCTTCACACGCGACTCGACGAACAGGAACGACGCCAGCAGCACGGCGGCGGCGACGAACAGGCCGATGGTCTTGCCCGCGCCCCAGCCGTCGGACTCGGCCACGGTGAAGCCGTAGACCAGGGAGACCAGACCGGTGGTGGCCAGCACCACGCCGGGGATGTCCAGGGCGCTGTTGTTACGGGCGCCTTCGGGCTCCTCGACGAACCGCAGGGCACCGAAGGCGGCGACGGCGGCGAAGGGGATGTTGACGAAGAAGGTCCAGCGCCAGTCGAGGTACTCGGTCAGCACACCACCGAGGATCAGGCCGACGGCACCGCCACCACCGGCGATGGCACCGTAGATGCCGAACGCCTTGGCCCGCTCCTTGGCCTCGGTGAACATCACCGCGAGCAGCGACAGCGCGGCGGGCGCGAGCAGCGCGCCGAAGGCACCCTGCAGCGCGCGGGCGCCGAAGAGCACGCCCTCGTTGACCGCGGCGCCACCGATCGCGGAGGCGGCCGCGAAGCCGATCAGGCCGGTGACGAACGTACGGCGGCGGCCCCACAGGTCGGCGATGCGCCCACCGAACAGGAGCAGTCCGCCGAAGACCAGCGCGTAGGCCGTGATGACCCACTGCTTGTTGGCGTCGGAGATGCCCAGATCTGCCTGGGCGGAGGGAAGCGCGATGTTCACGATGGTGCCGTCCAGGACGACCATCAGCTGGGCTATCGCGATGAAGGCCAGCGCCTTCCAGCGCTGGGCGTGGGCCGTTTCAGACATGGATGAACTCACTAACGGAGGGAAGAGGCGAGCACGATGGTGAACTCTGCGGACCGCGTGGGCGCCGCGCGCCGATGCGGGCGGGCGCGACTCATGAGGCCAGAGAAGACGAAGGGGACCTACAGTACGTAACGGATGAATGGTCGGCTAATGAATTACCGGTCGGCCGGCCACGGCGCGCGGCCGCCGGCGGAGGCTCAGTCCAGCCCCCGAAGGTCTTCGAGCGTCACGGAGGACCCGGCCAGCGGCGAACGTGCCGGCGCCTCCAGACCGTCGACGAACAACTGCAGGTGCCGGTGGATGAAGCGGCCCATGTCGCACTGCGACCCCGGCAGCGGCCGGGTGAGCTGGCTGATCGCCACCATCAGATCGCCGACGTCGATGTCGTCGCGGAGCCGTCCGGACCGGCGGCCGGCGTCCATCAGGCGGGTGACGGCACCTTGCAGACGTACCCGGCCCTCCTCCAGGCGCGCATCGCCCCGCCCGAAGCTCGCGACGAGCATCGGGCACAGCGCCCCCACCTGCTCGTCGGCCGCTTCGTGCACAAAGGCGCGCAGCGCGTCGAAGGGGTCCGGCTTCTCGAGGAGCAACTGCTCGGCACGGTCCGCGATCCGGGCCATCACCGAGTGCGCCACCTGGATCGCGAGTTCCTGGCGGTCGGCGAAGTGCCGGTAGACCGTCGCGTTGCCGACGCCGGCCCGGCGGGCGACCTCGTCGAGGGGTGCGTCGGCTCCGTACTCCAGGAGGACTTCGCGGGCCGCGGCCATGATGCGCTCACGGTTACGCGTCGCGTCCGCGCGCTGCTTCACGGCGGTCTGGGCCATGACGTGTCCTCCTCTCCTACGGTGCCGGGGTGGTACCGGGTGTACCGACCGGCGGTTGTCCGCTGCCACGCGAAGCGGGGAAGCTGTCCCCGCTTGCGCGACACAAGGGTAAACGGGGACGGCGTCCCCGGATATTTCGGCCCCTTTTGTGATCTGACTCACATTCAGCCGGACAGGGAAGAGCCCCGGTCGCGCGGTGGCGACCGGGGCCCTCTTCGTACTGGCCGCCGGCTGGTGACTGCCGGCGGCCGACTACCGACCTATCGACTACTCGACGACGAGCTCGACGGGGATGTTGCCACGGGTCGCCTTGGAGTACGGGCAGACCGCGTGGGCCTGCTCCAGCAGCTTGTGGCCGGTCTCGTTCTCCAGCTCCGCCGGCAGCTCGGCGCGGAGCACCACGGCCAGGCCGAAGCTGGTGTCGTCCTTGCCGATCGAGACCTCGGCGGTCACCGAGATGTCCTTGGTGTCCACCTTGGCCTGGCGGCCGACCAGGGCCAGCGCGCTGGCGAAACAGGCCGCGTAGCCGGCCGCGAAGAGCTGCTCGGGGTTGGTGCCCTGACCGTTGCCGCCCATCACCGGGGGCATGGCCAGCGCGAGGTCGAGCTGGCCGTCGGAGCTGACGGCCCGCCCGTCGCGTCCGTTGGCAGTGGCGACAGCGGTGTACAGCGCGTCCATGGGAATCCGTCCTCTTTCGATCGCGTACGAACTCGTTGCGACAAGTAGAGCACACAACTCAGTTGCGCACAACTAAAACGCGGGCAGTCGAGATACCCTGTTCCCATGACCGCCCCTGCCTCTGCCCCCGCATCCGGATCCGCGCGGGCCGCCGACGACTACCTGCGCCTGGAGCAGCAGATCTGCTTCTCGCTCCAGGCCGCGTCCCGCGCCTTCGGCGGCGTCTACCGGGTCGTCCTCAAGGACCTCGGCCTCACCTACCCCCAGTACCTCGTCATGCTCGTGCTGTGGGAGCACGGCGCCCTGCCGGTGAAGAAGATCGGCGAGCACCTGCGCCTCGACTCCGGCACGCTCTCCCCGTTGCTGAAGCGCCTGGACACGGCCGGCCTCGTACGCCGCGAACGCTCCGCCGACGACGAGCGCTCGGTCACCGTCCACCTCACCGCGGACGGCGCCGCACTGCGCGAGCCCGCCCTCCAGGTGCCGCGCCGCATCTCCGCCGCCACCGGCCTCGGCCTGGAGGAGATCATCGACCTGCGCACCCGCCTGGAGCGACTGACCTCCGCACTCGACACGGCCGACCTCACCGAGGCGCCTGGCGGCGCGTGACCGGTACCCGGCAACCGGCACGGGGCGTGGGGGGCTGGCCAGTTCGCACCGGAGCCGCGCCCGGCGGGCGACGCGACCACGACGGGCACCCACGCCGCGTCACCGTCGCCGTCACCGTCAGCGGGAGTGCACGTCCACCCCGCCCCGCCCCCGATCCGCTACCCTGTCCTGGGCTGCCCTCCGTGGCGCCAGCGCCTTGCCGGAACCCTTCCCGCGCAAGGCTCAGCCTCAGTAGCTCAGGGGATAGAGCACCGCTCTCCTAAAGCGGGTGTCGCAGGTTCGAATCCTGCCTGGGGCACAACGTCTGACCTGCGTCAGAGCATCGAACGGGCCCCTCGAAGTGATCTCCGAGGGGCCCGTTTGACGTTCAAGGGGAACGCAAGGGGAACGGGTCGTTATGCGGCATCCCCCTGGGGAACGTCGGCAGCATCCCCTGCGAGGTCGCTGGGCTTCCCTTCCGGCTCCTGGTGGAGGTCCCGCTGCGCCGGCGACTTTCGCGGAACGAGGGCGAGTGGCGCCTCAGCCTGGGCTTCCTCGAACTGCGGCAGCACCGAGGTGTATGTGTCGGCGGTCAGCGAGTAGGAGGAGTGCCCGAGCAGCATCTGGATGGCCTTCATGTGCAGTCCTGCGGCCAGGGACAGCGTCGCCGCGCAGTGCCGTAGGTCGTGTAGCCGCACCGGCGGCAGGTCGAGCTTCTTCATCAGGCGCATGAACACCTGCGACAGGTACTCGGGGTGGTACGCGTCGCCGTCCTCCCAGGTGAACACCAGGCCCGTGTTCTTCCAGACATTGGTGGCCTCCTCCCATGCGGCGCGCTCCTTGACCTGCCGCTCGCGCCACAGTTCCAGCAGGCTGCGCGTCTCGGAGTCCAGCTTGACCGTCCGCGCGCCGCTTTCGCTCTTGGGGGTGTCCTCCCACACGTCGTACGAGGAGGCCACCAGCTGCTCACTGATGTGCACTGTGCCCAGCGTCAGGTCGGTCTCTGCCCACGGCAGGCCGACTGCCTCGCCGCGGCGCAGCCCCCGGAAGACCATCAGGTGGAACATCGGGTACAGGCGGTGGTCGGCGACGGCGTCCAGGAACTCCCCCGTCTGCTCGGGCATCCACACCATGACCTTGCCGGGCCTTTCGCCGGTCTGACGCCACGCGTCGATCCGGGCCGGTGTCCACACCAGCGGCTTGGGGCGGATGTACTTCGGCAGGACGACCTGCTTCGTCCAGTTCTCGGAGATCAGCTTCTCTTTCACGGCGTCGTCCAGGGCGCCGGAGAGTGTGTTGAGCATCCTCGTCTGGGTGCCGGGGCCGGTCACATGCCAGGGCTGGGCGCGGGCCTCCTGCAGGGCGGCCTTGGCGTTCTCCCATGCCAGGCGGAGTTCCTTGGGACGGGGCCGGTCCTCGCTGTTCTTCCAGGCCGCGTGCGCGGCGCGTTCGGCTTGGAGGGCCTGGTGCGCCTGATGGTGGTTTTCCGCGTGGACCTCGTTGTCGGCCCACAGCTTCTCGAACATCCCCTGGATGTGCCGGCTGCGCAGCGATAGCAGCTTGGTTCCGCCGAGGTAGGGGATGAAGACCCGCTCGATGTAGTCCTCGTACCCTGCGCGGGTGGACCGCTTGAGATCGACACGCTTGGCGAACCAGCGGCGCAGGTAGTCGGCCACGGTTTCGTCGCTGAGGACGTCGACTCCGCCCTGTGCGAGCTTCCATACCCTCTCGGCTTCGGCGGCGGCTTCCTTCTTCGTGCGGAAGCCGCCTTGCTTGGCCCGGGGTCGGCGTTTGCCGTCCGGGCCGGGCGGCAGCTCGATGGAGTAGTACCAGGACCCGTGCTCGCGCTGCTTGAGCTTGGGGCAGGTCTTGTCCAGGCGGCCGATCTTCTGCTTGCCGTCGTCGCCGAGGACGGGCGCGCCGTCCTTGTTGACCAGCGGGCCGTGGCAAGAGCACCGCTTATACGTCTTGTCGTCGAACACTGTCCCCCCACCCCCAAGCCCTGCATCACTATGCAGGCGTATTCTTCCCTAACTTCCCTGGTGGACGCTGCTCCTTACGGGAGCCCCGTGTATGGTGTGGCACAAGTTGGCGCGGGGGAGAAACGCGACAACGACATGGCGACAACGAGCACTCCGGCCGTCGATCAGCGCGGGATGAGCCTTCAAGAGGTTCTGGCGCTGCCTGCGACGGTGAACGTCGTGACCGCGGCCCGCGCCCTGGGCATCGGGCACAACAAGGCGTACGAGCTGATCAAGGCCGGGCAGTTCCCCGTCCGGACACTGAATATGGGCAGCACGGTACGAATTCCCACGGCGGCATTGTGGGAGGCGCTGGGTGTCGGTTCGCTGCGACAGTGATGCGCGGGCCGCTGAGTTGAGTTGGGATCGGTGGCATGCCGCGCTTGTACGGCTTCGATAATCAAGCCCTGACGCGTGTCCGCGATCAGGAGCGTCAGGTTGTCCGTGAGGCTGTGGGACGTATTCGCGCCGGCCAGTCGCAGGCCGAGGCCGCCGCGTGGATGACGGCTGAGGGTCACCGCGGGACCATGGGCGGCGCGTGGACCAGCATGACGCTCGGCCGTCTGCTGGACAACCCGGCGATCGCCGGCCTCGAGCGGGATCCCGATTCCGGTGAGCTGCGCGAGACCGGCCGGGAGGCGTTGATCACGCCGGAGGAGTTCCGGTGGCTGCAGGAGCACCGTCCTGGCCGGCGTGGCAGTGTCCGCAGTGGGCAGGCCCGCGAGGGCGATCACGAGTACCTGGCGACGGGCGGCCTCGCAGAGTGCGGTGAGTGCGCGCAGCAGCTGACCGGCAGTCGTACGAGCGCAGGTTCGCCCTCCTACCGCTGCCAGACCAACTTCGAGGGGCGCGGCGGATGCGGCAAGGTCCGCATCAACGCGGCGTTGCTTGAAGATCACCTGGCCGAGCATGCTCTCGGTGAGCTGGCGCGCCCGGGCGCGCAGGCTGCGCTGGAGTTGGTACGCACGAAGATGGGCGCCGAGGCGGACCAGCTGCGCGCGCAGATCGCCGACTTGGAGCAGTCGAGAGGCGAGCTGGCCGAGCCGTACGCCCACGGCCAGGTGTCCCGGGATGCTTTCGTCGCCGCTGATCGGAGCATCAGCGAGAGGTTGAAGCAGGCCCGTTATCAGCTCCGGTACCTGGAGCAGGCCGTGGATGTGCCGGTGGGCGGGGTCGAGGACCTGGCCCGTTGGTGGGACCACGCGCCGTCCCACTCCAAGCGAGGCCTGCTCGTGCTGCTTCTGGAGAAGGTCCAGGTGTATCCGGCGCGTGCCCGCGGGGTGCGGGATGTCGACGACCGGGTCACGCTGACCTGGCGCACCGCTGGTACCGCGTAGCCGGTGCGCCTGGGACGTCAGTCCTGCACGTCGTGGTCGGGGGACGACGCCCACCAGTAGATGACCTCGTTCAGCGTCCCCACACCGAGCTTTGCGCGCAGTTCCCCCATCTGCTTGTTGACCCAGGCCGAGCTGATGCCGAGGTTCTTCGCGGCCTGCGCCTGGGTGCGGCCCAGGCACAGTTCGCGCAGGATGCACCGCTGGATGGCGTTCGTGGTCATGCCCTCATCTGGGTTGTCGCGCCGACCCTCCCACTGGTCGGCGCGCTCCCACAGGAGGTCGAAGCCGTGAGCGATCTGCCCGACGACCAGGGGGTCAGTGATCATGACCGCTTCGTCGCCGGGCGGTTCGCCCTCACTGGTGTACACGGGAACGAACGCCACACGGCGGTCGAAGATGATGCTGCGTGCGAAGCGACCCTGAGCGGTGCGTACTTCGCCGCCGGCGGCGGCTATGTTCCGTGCCCAGTCGCCGACGGCGGCCACTCGGCGCACGGAGCCGTGATAGACCGTGCGCATGGCCAGGCCGCGCTGCAGTCCGGCGCGGTCACGTTCGAAGGAGTGGGCCAGGTCTTCGGCGCTGCGGGGTCCCGGCTGGGAAGCCAGGATTTCCTTACGGGCTGCGCTGTGTTCGGCGGCGATGTGCTGGTTGATCGGCGTCCGGCCGGCCAGGTGCTCGATGGACTTATCGGAGGGCCGGGCTGCCTGGTATCGGTCGCGGAGTTCGACCAGTAATTCCGGCATCACGCCCGCATATGCCGTTAGTTGCCCAAGGCGGGCATGCAGGATGTGCATCATCTTTAAGGCCGCGTACTGCGGTTCGACCGCGGTATAGGTGTCCGGTGCGAACGGGTAAGTGGCTGCCAATCCGTTGCTCAAGAGAGCATCTAGGCCCGGAGTTTCCGGCGGCAGGGCCTCGCCGTCGAGTGTGCGCTGATACGCGCCGACAACCTGTGCGGACAGATCGGGCAGGTCGGGTACTAGTGGCACCTTGCAACCTCTGAATTGTGGGACTAGTGAAAATCCGACGTTGACTGTCCTTGATCTTTTCACGTGTCCCCTACATGGTTGCCAATGGCACATGCGCACCGCGTGTAACGGTTCATCTACAGCCTGGCGGCCAGGTTGCCGCCGCTGCGCTGCGCGCCCTCTCTCACTGTCGCTCCGAAGCTCTGAGGTTTCCATGCTTCTCTCCCGAACTGTCCGTATCGCCAGCACCGTTGCGCTTGCCGCGCTGAGTGGGCTCGCCTCAGCCGGGGCGTTCCACGCGCAGGCCGACACCGTTGTCGCTCGCGACACGACCTGGGTTGCGGCCCCCAACGGCGACACCACCTGGGCTGTGACCCCGGTCGGCGACGACACCACCTGGCGCGTCGTTCCCCGCACCGGCGCAAAGGTCTTCGTCGCCAACGACACGACTTGGTAGGTCGTCAGCGATCTGACAGGGCGCGCAGGGGGGTCTTGGGCGCCCGCTCAGGTAGCCGGTCCCCTTTGTAGACGAAGGAGGAGCCCGGCCGCGCGTCCTCACACGCGTCGGCCAGTGCTCAAGGCGCAGAGCAGTACCAAGGGCGGGGGGTACCGCCCTACAGGGGAGGTTCAGGTGGGAATCGATCCGGCACGCATCCGGAGGCGCATGCTGGAGGCCGAGCAGTCGGGCCGGCGCACTCTGGATGCTCAGGAGGCGTGCGCGGCGCAGCGCCTTCTGGCCGTGGTGATCGACGAGCCGCGCGATGATCTGCACAGCGACGTGGCGGCGCTGGAGCAGGTGGGCTGAAACAACCACCACATTCGTCGGGGCGGGCATTGGCTGGTGCCCGCCCCTTCGTATGCCCTGACCTGCGAAAATTGCCTGGAAAAGTCTGGCCGCACGCTCCATATCGGGTAGAATAAGGGGAGCGTGGTGAGGGGGAACGGCCCCCAACCCGACCAGCCTCTCGGAGCCTGCTGTGACGATCCGGACCATCCCCATCGGCAAGATCCACCGCAACGAGCGTCAACCCCGCGAATTCTTCGAGCCGGTGGCCCTGCAGGAGCTTGCCGACTCCATCAAGCGGTTCGGCCTCATGCAGCCGATCGAGGTCCGCCGCGACAAGGACGCCGGCGGCTACGAGATCGTCGCGGGCGAACGCCGCTGGCGTGCCCACCAGCTCGCCGAGATCACCCACATCAAGTGCATCATCACCGACGACGACATGACCACGCTGGAGCGGTTCAAGCGGTCGGTCGCCGAGAACATCAACCGCGCCGATATGACGCCGATAGAGGAAGCCAAGGCGTTCCGGCGCATCCTGGACGACCAGGAGGACGTCGAAGTGGGCGCTGTGGCCAAGGAGTTCGGCAAGACCACCCAGTACGTGAACCTGCGCCTGGCCCTGCTCAACCTCACCGACGAGGTTCAGCAGCACGTCAACTCCGGTGCCATCGGTACGCAAGCCGCCGTGCAGATTGCTTCCCTGACGCCGGGCAACCAGGCGGCGGTCATGAAGAAGTGGGTCAAGGGAGCCTTCGCCGGCGACAACGAGCTGGTCCACTTCGCGTACGCCCTGGGCCAGCAGCAGAACCAGACGTTCGCGCTGATCGTGGAGGACCTGAGCGAGGAGCAGCGCGCGGAGCGGAAGCGCGAGCGCACCGCCACCCGCAACAAGCTCGACGCCGTCGAGCGGGTGCGGGAGCTGCTGGAGGAGCTGGCCAAGGCCGACCCGATGAAGCTCGCCCTGGCCCTGGAAGGCGAAGTCCTCGCCCGCCTCGAGCAGATGGACCGCGTGGCCGACGCGGTCCAGAAGGCCCGCTTCAACCTGCGGCAGGCCAAGGCGCACGCCGAGGCCCGCGAGATCGTCGTCAACCCTGAGGCGGCGGACGCCAAGCCTGCTCCGGCAGAGCCTGCCGCGGCCGACCGGGAGTTCGTGCCCACCGCCTGACCCACCCCGGCCCCGAGAGCGGCCTTTCCGTATGCAACCGACCAAGGAGAACCCCCGTGAGCGACAACACCGGCAGCCCCGACTGGCAGGGCATGAAGCCCCGCGACTTCACCACCCGCCGCCCCAAGGCCCCGCATGACGGGCGCGGCCTGTTCCTCGTCGACGAACTCGACGCCGGCGGCACCGAGGCCATGTTCGGCGCCGACCTGTGGGACGGCGACGCCTCCCCGGCCGGCGCGGCGCCGGCCGCCACGCAAGAAGTCAAACGCTAAATGTGCCACAACATTCTTACGTGGTACGTTCTGCTCGTTGATCGGGAACGGCTGCAGCCGCGGAACCGGCCCATCGGCAATGCCGTGGCATGCGGCATCCCCCAAAGGTGTCTGGCGGGTGGCAACTCCCCCGCGCCCTACCCGCCAGACGCCGGCGCCGCCCATGCGGAGCCACAAGGGGACGCCGCTCCACGCGGCCGCGTTCGGACCCGCCCAGGCCACCAGGCCGGGCGGGTCCCCGCGTCCTCAGGGGAGAGGCCGTGAGCGCGACCTACCGCAGTGACCACGCAGCCGACCCCGAGCTGTTCGAACGGCTCATGCGCGAACGCTACGGACCACTGCCCAAGGTCCTGGCCGACCTAGACGTCCCGCCCCCACCCGAACCTGTCCGGAGTCACCAGATGTCCCCCCGAACCACCCCCGATCCCGACGCGGCCACGCACTACGCCGAGCTCCAACAGGAGATCGCCGAGGCCGCCAGTCGGCCGCGCCCCGCCGCCGGCTCCAAGGAGCGCACCCCGCCGGTGCCCGGCGCGACCTGGTGCAACTCGTGCAACAGCTGGTGCAGCCCGCAGGGCATGTGCCACTGCAACGACCGTTAGACGAGGCAGCGTTGCGCTACTTCCACGGTGGCGTCCCCGGGCTACGGCCCGGGGACCTCATCACCCCGCACCCGCCGCGCGCCGTCGACGGCTGCGCGATCTGCGAGGCCCGAACCCAGGGCCTGACTGCCACCCTGAACGGCCAGCCCATCGACCCGCCCAACGGCCGCCCCGACCGGGTCTACATCGCCACCGACCGCGACTACGGCCGCTTCTACGCCTCCCTGAGCTGGTACGGCGACCTCTACACCGTCGAACCCGTCGGCGAGATGAAGCCCTCCACCGAGGACCACTTCCCCACCTGGTGCGTTCCCGCCGCCCGCGTCGTGTCCGTGTACGTCAGGGCCGTGCGGCTCACGCCCGGCCAGCGCAGGTCCCTGCTGCGCCGGTGGACCGAAGCCGACCGGGCGGCAGGCCGGTGACCCGGGCCGCCCGCGGCAGCCAGCCGCCGACGCTGGACCAGATGCGGCACCTGATCGGCTACACCGGGCACCGGGTCCTCAGCGCCGTCGAATCCGAGCGGCTGCGCGCCGGCGTCGAGCACCTGGTCGCCAGCCAAGCGGGCCTGAACGCCAAGGTGGGCGACCTCATCCGCCGTCTCGCGGGCGGAGCCCGCCCCGTCCTCGATGTCGACTGCCCCCTCTGCCATGCGCGCCCCGGGGCCAGCTGCGTTACGCGCCTGGGCCCGCCATTGGCCGGCTCGCACACCGCGCGCCTGGAGGCCGCCGCCGTCACCAGCACCGCCACCCGAGACCAGCACCGGCAACGGACCGTCCATATGAGCGCCGCCGGTGCCCTCGATGAGCTGCTGGGCGCCGCCTACCGCGAGCGCGCCCACCTCGCCGCGTGGCTCGCAGCCCTGCACCCCAGCGTCGTCGCTCCCGCGCCGCCCGACGCGGGCGACGGCTGGTACGTGCTGTTCCTGCGCGCCGGGGGCTGGCAGTTCTGCTGGCACATCGCGCCCGGCGACCTGTCGCTGTTCGACCACGTCCAGCGGGTGCCCGCCGAAGACGCGCGGGCCCAGTGGGACGGGCACACCGTCGAGCAGAAGTACCGCCGCATCCGCACCCACACGGCAGTTCTGTGTATTCCCGGCGACGATGCCCCCAGCCGCAGGAACGTTTGAGGGCACGGGACGCCCTGAGACATCCCGTGCCCTCCGAACTCATCCGTTCCAGGCTGGGCTGGTGACGTGACTCAGTTCACGTGGACTGTCAGGGAACGGCTGTCGCTCGCGGCGAAAGCGGTCGTCGCCGGGGAGTGGAGCCGGTAGGAGAAGGTTCCCTTCGTACGCTCGGGCACGGAGAAGGCGACCGTGCCGGTGGCGGACTGTCGCGCGGTGGCCAGGGTCGACCACTGACCGTCGCGGTAGACCTGGAGCCGCACGACCGCGTTGGGGGACTTTCCGGCGACCTGTCCGGTGATCTTCACCGTGGTGCCGCGGCGGACCTTCGTGGCAGACGCCTTCGCGGTGAGCTTCGGCTGCACGGTCACCGCTGTCGCCGCACTGACCTGCTTTGTGCCAGTGAGCTCCACCACCCGCAGGCTCTCGTTCTGCCGCGGCACCACCGTCAGGTCGATCCTGTAGTCGCTCAGGGTCCGCGTGGTCAGGGTCGTCCAAGTGCTGCTGCCGGCGAGCCTTGCCTGCACGGCGATGCGGGAGCCGGGAATTGTCGCTCCTGTCGCACCGGTCAGGCTGCCGTCGATGCCCACTGAGCCACCCCAGAGGACGCTGCTGCCAGGAACCGACACGATGAGCTTGTCCCGGCCCACGACCGTGGTGAACGCGGCACTGCCGACCGCACCGTGATTGTCGGTGACGGTCGTCTTGACGGTGTGGCTGCCGACGGCGAGGCCCGTGAGGTCGTACCCGGTCGACCAGGGGATACTGCTCGGGCAGTGGTACGCCTTGCGCGGGCAGAGCCAGCCCATCGCGTCCAGGTCGTCGGTCTCGAGGACACGCCCGTCGACCGCGATCACCGCCTGGGTGAGCCAGGTCGTGGCGTTGTAGCCGTTCGGGTCGAAGTTGAGCCCGTCCGCGACGGCACTCGACCACTCCACGTGCAGGTACTGGGCTCCCTCTGCGTCAAGGAGACGGGTGCCATCAGCGGTGACCGTCGGCCCTGGCTCGACGATAACGGCCCGGCCCGCCACGGCCGACCGGTAGCCGTTCTTGTCCACGGCGACGGCCTGCATTCCCCGGCTCGCACTCGGAACGTTGGCGGCGGCCGTGTAGCTGTAGGGCGCGCTGGTGTCGACGTAGGCGGGAGTGGACTTCTTGCCGTAGCCCAGCGAATAGAACTCCACCCGGTCGATTGCGTCTCCGCCTGCTGCCGGGGCGGCGTCGACACTCCAGGTGACCGATCCCCAGACGACGGAGTCCCGGGCCGGCGCGGTGAATGCGGCGGAAGGGTTGGCCGTGCGCAGCGCCAGAGTCCCGGTGACCGGGGTGGTGTCCGTGCTGGTGACGTCCGTGCCCTCGATCGCGGAGAGGGTCAGGGTGTTGCCGCCGTCGGGCAGGCCGCGGGTGTCGAGCGTGAAGTAGCCGGTTGTGCCGTTGACCTGGGCGGACGCCGTGGCGGTGCCACCGGCCCTGGTGGGGTAGGTCACCGTCGCGTTGAATGGCAGCAGTTGCTGGCCCTCGGGGAGGTCGGCGTGGAAGACCACCGTGACGTCGCCACGGTAGGCGCCTTGCGCATCCTGGGTGGCCTGGAGACCGGTCACGGGGTCTGCCAGTTCGCGGACCGTGGTGAACGCCAGGGGAAGGGATACGGGCGTCGGATCGTCCGCCACCGCGGCGGTAGCCGAGGGCCCGAGCAAGGTAAGCGCGGCTATGCCCAGTCCGGAGACTTTGCGTATAGAAGAGCGCATGTGCACGGCTCCAGGAACTGGGGGACGGCGCGTGCCATCCCAGGTTGACCGCCGAACCGTATCCGGTGCTTGTACGGAGCTCGGCAGCGGGATGCCTTCTCGCACCCACTGGCGAGGCACCCCTCAGGAGATCACCGAGCACCGCTTCTCGGAGGCGTACTGAGCCCGCCGGCGACGGGACCGGCCCGAACCTGCCGGAGCTGCCAGCCCCTGTACGCCCTGGACCACACCGACCAAAGACCGGTGGTCGACCGGCGGCATCTGAGCACACGATGCATCCCGGCGAGATCCTTTAGAGTGGGCGGTCGTAGGGCGCGGGGGGCCACGTTCCTACACGAAGGACTCCGCTGTGAGTGCTGCGCCCGCCCGCATCCCAGAGTCGCTGCTGCCGCTGGTGGTGCCGATCGACGATCTCGTGGCGTACTACCGCAACCCGCGCACCGGCGACCTCGACGCCATCTCCGAGTCGCTGCGCGTCCACGGCCAGTACAAGGCCATCGTCGTCAACCGCGGCACCCACTCCGGCCGCCCCAACGAGATCCTGGCGGGCAACCACACCTGGGCCGCCGCCAAGCAGCTCGGCTGGGAGCAGATCGCTGCCACCTGGGTCGACGTCTCCGACGAGGACGCGGCCCGCATCGTCGTCGTCGACAACCGCACCTCCGACCTGGCCGGCTACGACAGCGAGCTGCTGGCCGACATCCTCGAAGAGCTGCCCAACCTGGACGGCACCGGCTACGACCAGACCGCCCTGGACAAGCTGCTGGACAACCGGGCCCTGCCCGCAACGATCGACCTGCCGTCGGAAGGGCAGGGCACCGGGGCGATGGCCAAGCTGGAGTACCTGCAGTGGGGCTACATGCAGTGGTCCACCACCCGCGTGCAGATCACGGCCGCCGAGGTGGAGACCCTGAACGCCATCTACGAGCGGTACCTCACCGAGTCCCGCTCCGACTTGGGCTTTGGCTGGCACCTGCTGCAGGAGGCGCACACCGACGCCGCCGAGGCGCCCTCCGACAGCGAGGACGCGCCCGTCGACCAGGCCGACGACACCGGCGACGACGCCGAGGACGACGAAGACTCCGCCGATGCCGAGGACGACGACGCATGAGCATCCCCGGCGGTATCAGCGCACCCAACAGCAGCGGCCCCGCCACCACCTTCTACGAGGCGTACCCGCTCAAGGACCTGCGGCCGGCCGACTACAACCCGCGGCATCTGTCCGATGAGGCCTTCGAGCGGCTCAAGGGGTCCATCGGCCGCCACGGCATCGTCAAGCCGGTCATCCTCAACGCCAACGGGACCCTGGTCGCAGGCCACCAGAGAACCAAGGCGATGACCGCGCTCGGGATGACCCACACGCCGGCGGTGATGCTCGGCCAGGTCGTGCGCCTGACCGACGAGATCCAGTTCAACCTCCTGCACAACCGCGTCGAGACCGAAGCGTCGATCGTGTACGCGCAGCCCGGCCCCATCGGCCAGTGGTCGTGGATCCCCTGGCAGACCATCGAGGTCGCGCAGTCCCGCAACAAGCCGTTCCAGCAGGCCATCTCCCACATGACCGGCGGGCACGGCGCGTGGGGCAGCGTCGTCATCGACGACCAGGGCCAGATTGCGCTGAACGCCGAGTACGCCGTGGTCGCGGCTGCGAACCACTTCGACGTTCTCGCCTGGACCTGCACGTCCATGGACGCGGCGACGCTCGTCGCCGACCTCACCGGCGAGTACGGCGTGTACGACTGGTCGGGGCTTGAGGACCAGGCGCCGGTCTACAACCAGCACATCGTGCAGCCCAAGCGGCTGCGTCAGTACACCTCGCTGAGGAAGGAGGGGAAGCTGGCGTACAAGTCGGAGGTGTGGGAGAAGCTGGCTCTGCCCCGGCTGCGCGAGCGCCCCGAGACGCGGGTGGTGGACTTCGGAGCCGGGCACGGCGACTACGCGAAGAAGCTTCGGCCCGAGGGCTACAGCATCGACGACTACGAGCCGTACCGCACCACCCCGGGCAAGTACGCCGTCGACATCCGAGGCGTCGTCTCGATGATCCGCACGATCGAGAAGCGGGTGGCCGCGCACGGCCTGTACGAGATGGTGGTGCTGGACTCCGTCATCAACGCGACCACGTCGCTGGACTACCAGCACTGGGTGCTGTGCGCCGTCAACGCCCTCGTCGCCGGCGACGGCACCGTGTGCATCGGCACCCGCAACCTGCTGGCCGAGCAGGCGTTCGAGGCCAAGCAGCACGCCACCAGCGCCAACGACTCCACCCGACTGTCGTTCCTGGACGCGGAGAACGTCGACATGCGGTTCATGCAGGGCAAGTGGATGCGGATCCGCTACCACACCCCCGAATCGCTGAAAGAGCTGCTGGAGGCGTACTTCGAGGAAGTGACGGTCGCCGGCCGCTCCAACGCGACACTCCGGGCCGTATGCAAGAAGCCCCTGTCACTTTCCGATCTCGATTACGCGAAAGCACTGGATGAGGAATTCAACATGCCTTACCCGAATGACTTCCGACATGGACGCCATAAGCAACTCGTGGAAATTTTGATAAAATTGGTATCAGAAAGGAATAGCCGGGCCGACTGATCCACGGCCCTCCGTAGAGGGGTTTATACGCAATGCCGCAACCGCCCGTGAGGGTAGGTATTACCGCCGCCGCACCGTACCTGATCATGTGGCTGGCGGGGGTCCGCCACGTCAATCTCGACAAGCACTGCCTGGAGACGTTCGGCCTGCCCGACCGCCACCCGCTCAACCCCAAGGAGCCCCAGCAGAGCGTCACCCTGCGAGCGGAGCACCCGCCGTTGGCTTGGTACCTGTGCGCCCTGCCCCACCCCTGGGACTGGAAGGCGAACGCACACCTGGCCTTCGACTACGCCGAAGGCCACCAGTGGGAAGGCCCCGCCCTCGTGCCCGGCCTGCGCGTGACCCTGGACAACGCGCGCCCCATCACCGGATGGGGCGAGCACTCCATACCCGCCACCGCACCCAGGCGCCACCAGTACCTGTACCGCACCTGCCGCAACTGGCAGTTCGCGTGGTGGCTGCGCACCAACCGCGCCGCCCCCGATGCGCCGCCGCCCAGCTGGCGGCCGCGGAAGGATCCTGACGCTCCCCAGCAGCTGACCTTGCTGTAGGTCGCGCGGCCCGGGGCCACGCCAGGTCGCCGGGCCGCTCCGCCCCGCACCCTCATAGCGGAGGGCAGTAGACGGCGCAGAAGATCCGGCCGGCGGCTCGGCTGGATAGAGACCAGCCCAGTGAGCATCAACTCCACCAGGAGAAGAGCTTCCGATTGACCCCGACAGCAAGATCACAATCTACGGCTGGACTATTAACTAGCCTTCCTTTGGGACTGGTTGAGAGTGCGTGCGTGGTTTGGTCAAAGCTGCCCGGCGTGAGCGCGCTATAGGCAAACTCCTTGCCCCTGTAATGGGCAACGCCCGCCCAGCCGTGACGCTTCGGACGGGTGCTAGAGTGATTGATTCGCCTAGCTCAGAGCCCTTCACGCATCGCGGTCTTTTGCATTTCCTTGAGTCGATGATCATTGACCGTTCAAGCGAGGCCCTTACGCTCCGCTGACATCGGACATGATCCATCGTCGGGATGAAGTCCACAAAAGCGTGGGATCCATAGATGTTTCAAGCCAGACGTACTCGGCACCCGACCTTTGGCACTGGCCGTCGCACTCCTCTCGGCACTCGCATGGCTCGGCCTGGGGAGCCTGGCGCACGCGGGTACCAGTACCGTCTCCAATGGTGGGTTCTTCCCCGTCCCGCCTTCTTCGAAGATCGTCGACACTCGCTCGTCCCTCGGCGTCAGCGCGACCCTCGGCGCGGCCTCCACGACGTCCTACACCGTCGGCTGGTACACGTGGCAAAGCTGACGAAGGCCCAAGCGGCCTTGACGATCGCCCTGGCAGCGAGCATTCCACTCAGCGCGGGCTGCACGGCACAGAAAAGTCAGGAATCGCCGAAGGAAATTTCGAGCGTCTCCGCAACCCCATCTGCTGGCGCCCCTGTTGTTGATGTGACGAAAACTCCACCCGACATCTCCGGCTCGGCCAAGGCCCTCGTCCGCCTGGCCAACCGGACAGGGTCGCAAGAGGTGGCCGTGATCGACACCATCAAGGCCGGGACGGTCGCTGTAGCGACCGAATGCAACGGCGTAGGCAAAACGACCATAGTCATCGGAAAATTGGCCACCTACATCGTCCCGTGCACGGCCGCACCCGCAACGAGCTACAACGAGATCGGCCTAGGCAGCAGTAAGAAAGACGTGAAGATCACGATAGCGGCCAGCGCCGGAGTCCACTGGGGCCTGTCCGTCGGATGGCGCCCGGAATATCAGCCGCCTCGCGGCTAAACACCGCAACCCACAAGCCGGGGGCCCCGGCGAAGTCATCGTCGATTCCCCGGGGCCCCCGGAACCTTCGTCCGTACGCGATGAGGTCGCGTGGGCTTCGGAGGCCAAGGACTGCGACGACCGTCGGAAAGGCCCCGCTGTACTCGTCGAGATCAAGGCTGCCCCGCGTCGCCGATCGTCTTCAGGTACGAGACAGAGCCGCTCGGGCGGGACGCGATCGAACTCGCGCCGGGCTTGACCATCGGCCGACCTGAGCCCACCCGAGCACAGAGCGTACGAGCGTCTGCTGCCTCAACCGGCTGGCCGATCGCCGTCTCGACCTCAGGTGGCCCGCCAGTTCGCCGTCTTGGGCCTTCAAGAATCCGCGGACCTGCCGACTTCTGGTCGGGCCCATGTAGACGCAGACGTCGATGTCGTAGCAGGAGACCGTCCGCAGCCGCCGGATCTCCCCCAAGTGGGAGGCCGGTCGTTCCGTGGTAGCGCAGCGCGCCGCGCAGGTCGACCAGGGCCGCCGCGGACGGCAGGGCCTGCACCTCCGGCGACAGCTCCCGTAGCTGCTCCAAGACCTGCCGGTAGGTCACCTGCGGCAGCCGGTCCGGGCAGCGCACATGCATCACCACACGCGGGTATCGCATCCCTAGATAGCCGTTAGCACCAAGTCGCCACGCCCTGTTCGTATCTTGCAGTGCCATCATGTTCATCGGCGTGGGGGCGCGCAGCAGCGGAGGGACCACGCCGGTGGGACGCCCCGACAAGGCCACGCGTGCCGCCATCGCGCAGCGCCGAGCGGACGCCATCGACCTACGCCTGGCCGGCGTGGACTGGCACACCGTCGCCCGCAAGCTCGCCGCCGACCCGGCCGTCAACTCCGACCGCATCGCCTACCCCCAGGGCTACGGCATCGACCGGTACAACAAGGGCCTGGAACCGCCGGCCGACGACCAGCTCATCAACGCGGCCTGCAAGGACGTGCGCCAAGCCCTCAGGCAGCGCACCACCGAGGTCGAGGACAAGGCCGACGAGCTGCGCGCCGTGGAGAACCTGCGCCTGGACCGCCTGTTCTTCGTCGCGTACCGGCAGGCCGTCAAGGACGGCGACCTGCCCGCCATCGACCGGGCCCTGCGCATCATGGAGCGCCGCGCCCGCATGAACGGCCTCGACAAGCCCAACAAGACCGAGCTCGTCACCCCTGCCGCCACCGGCAGCGAGCTGACCGACATCGCTCTCGACGAGCTCGAAGCCCTCATCGGGATCTCGGAGGAGGCCGCACATGGCTCCGCTGACTAGCAGCGAGCGTGAGACCAAACTGCTGGCCGCCTACCGCACCCGGCCGCCGGCGCAGCGCCGCGTCCTGGCGGCGAAGGCCTCACCGGAGCTGCGCGTCCAACTCGCCCGCATCGAGCGCCGCATGGCGATGGACGCGTCGCCCGGTGCGATGGCCGCCGTCCTCACCGAACGCCGCGAGATGCAGGCCCGGCACCTCCACCTCATCGACCAGGCATGGATCGACATGGCCGAGGGCCGCGCCGACCGCGTCATGATCACCATGCCTCCGCGGCACGGGAAGAGCCGCCGGGCCTCCCGCTGGGCACCCTTGTGGTATCTGCGCCAGCACCCCGACCGCCGCATCATGATCGCCTCGTACTCCGGTGACCTCGCAGAGGAGCACTCCCGCTGGATCCGCGACGCCATCGAGACCTGGGGCGACGAGCTCGGCATCCGCCTCAACCCCTCCAGCCGGGCCGCGATGCGCTTCGACATCGCAGGTCACCAGGGCGGCCTCGTCGCCGCGGGCATCGGCGGCAGCCTCACTGGCAAGGGGGCCACCATCGCCCTCGTTGACGACCCCGTGCAGGACATGGCCTCCGCCGACTCGCCCAGCATGCGCCGCAAGACGTGGGAGTGGTGGCAGTCCGTCCTGCAGACCCGACTCGAACCCGACGGTGCGATCTGCGTCATCCAGACCCGCTGGAACGAAGACGACCTCGCGGGCCGCATCCTCGCCGACGCGCAGGCCAACGAGTGGAAGATCATCGACCTGCCCGCCCTCGCCGACAGCGACACCGACCCGCTCGGCCGCAAGCTCGGCGAACCCCTGTGGCCGGAACGCTTCGACGTCGAGCACCACGCCACCACCCGCCGCCGCGTCGGCGAACGCGTGTGGGCCGCGCTCTACCAGCAAAAGCCGCGGCCCCCCGAGGGCGGCGTGTGGCAGCGCGCCTGGATCACCGACCACCGGCTCACCACCGTCGAGTTCGGCGGCCTCGACATGGCCCGCGTCATCGTCGCCGTCGACCCCGCCGGCGGAGAGTCCTCCATGGGCGACGAGACCGGCGTCATCGGCGCCGCCCGCGGCTTCGACGGCCACCTATACGTCCTCGAGGACCACTCCGCATCCATGGGCGCCAACGACTGGGGCCTCACCGCCTGCCGACTCGCCCTCGCCCTCAAGGCCGACGCGATCGTGGTCGAGTCCAACTACGGCGGCGACATGGCCCGCCAGGTCCTCTCCCAGGCATGGGAGCAGCTGCGCCGCGACGGCACCACCGCCGGACAGCTCATGCCCCGCGTCCTCGAAGTGCAGGCCAAGGTCGGCAAGCGCCTGCGGGCCGAGCCCATCGCCCAGCTGTACGAGCAGGGCCTGATCCACCACGTCGGCGCCCACGTCCGCCTGGAGGAACAGATGGTCACCTGGGTCGTCGGCATGGACTCCCCCGACCGCATGGACGCCGTCGTCCACGGACTCACCGAACTCGCCGACCCCGACCAGCTCGCCGCCGTATCCGGACACATCCACGACGACCGCCTCGGAGGACGCCGCTGACCCCGGAAACGGCCCCATAAAGGCAAAGTCCCCTGGCCATATCGCACTGCTACCCTCCCGGCCATGACGATCAGGGGGAAAGTCGCCATCCAAGTCGCTTCGGCGGCAGTGGTGTTGGGGGCCGTTGTCGCAGGCGCCGTCGTGCTGATGCCAGCCGATAAACCCGCGCCGACACACGAGCAGATCTCGGAGCAGATCAAAGCGTCCGCGCACGCCCGCGTAGAGGCCTCGCTGCTGGAGGGCCGCAAGGAGCAGCTGGCGATCCTGCAGGCGGGGCAGACTCCCAGCGAGGACCTGTGCCAGGCACGGTGGGACCGCAAGTCCACCGCCGAGCAGCACGCCTTGGTGTGGGCAAACTGGATAACCGGCTGCTTCGCCGCCCCGGACGCCCCGTAGTAGCCTGCGCACATTGTGAGGCTCGGACGCTGGGGGACAGCACGTGACGATCGTTCGGACTATCGCGCCGGAGGGCATGCCGCGCCCCACGGGAGAAGAGGGCCATGTTCTCCTTGACGCGGTCTGGGCGTACTTCGGTGAGCACTACCGCTGGCCGACGTTCGACGACATCGACCGGCAGCTGTTCGTGCAGGGTCTGGACATCGAAGAGGTCCTGCAACAGCTGTGCCCTGCACTGCTGCTCGGGCTTTCGCACGACATCTCGCAGTTGCCCCACGGCCACTACGAGCTGTCTCTGAGCGTTGCCGGCGCTGCGAACTGCACCGGGACCGGGCCAGCCCTCGCTGTCTTCCTCGACATGGTGGAGGCAGCAGTCAAGTTGGAAGTGGCCTGGGTGCCAGCGGACCGCGATGCATCATCCCCGTGGATGCGGCCCGAAGACCTTGTACCGCCCCCGGGGATCGACCCGGCACTCCTGACCAAAGCGATCACCTTCGCTGCGGCCGCGCTCGCGCAACGCGAAAGCTGCTTCCGCGGCGGAAGCATCAACCGGGAGAACCTGGACTGGTCAATCAGCTTCGACCGGACCGTTCGGCCGTACGCCAACGCGCACACAGTGGCTGACTACTGGCGCATCCGCGAGCTACAGGGACCGGAGCGGGCCGAAGCCGACAGACGGCCGTTCTCCAAGCAGCCCACCACGCGCACGGAGGCCGTGTTGCAACCTTGGCCGCCCGCCCCGGCCGCTCCAGCAGGCGACTCACCGGAGCCCATGTCTGTCACCTGCGTCCTGCATCCGCTGATCGCGGAAGTTGCTGCCGAAAGGTACGACCGCGGCGCCTACAGCGACGCGGTGAGGAGTGCCATCCAGGCGGTGGAGCACCGGGTACACGTGCTGGTCGGGCCGACTAGGGATGTGGGTGACCGGCTCATGGGCGTGGCCTTCAGCAACAAGCCAGACCCGCCGTTGATCACCGTGACGCGCTCCACGGACGGCTCCCTGGAGAGCGAGCAGAACGGCATGCAGGCACTGTTCAAAGGGGCAGTGCAGGCCATCCGCAACCCTCGCAGTCATGGGCCGGACCGGGAGGACAACCGCGACGAGGCCGATGAGATGTTGGCGTTCGCCAGCTTCCTCATGCGGCGTCTCGACATCGAGGACGCGAAACGGGCGCAGGCCGCCGACGAATCGGCGACGTGATCACGCGCTGCCTCTAAGCTGACTGCGGGCGCGGGGGTCGACGCCTGGAGGGGCTGTGCGTCTGCGCACGCTTGTTATCGACGCCTGGAGCTGGCTCAACTACAAGCCCGTCATGGCAGATCCGGACCGGCCCGCGAACAGCGCAGCCTTCCCTGAACTGGCCAGCTCCTGGGTGCCAGCCGAGGACCTGCGCCGGCTGGCCGCGTACAAGCTCCTCGCCGCGTACGACTCCAACCAGGCCGGGCAACTCGCCGCCGTCGCCGGCGATGACCACGGACTGGACCGACGCGAGTTGGGCGATCCGTCCAAGCTGATCGACACCACGCTGGGCTACCTGCTGGGCGCGGAGCAGACCATCGTGGTCCCCGAAGCGGACCAGGCCGAGCAGGACGACCCGCCCGCCGGCGCAGCCCACGCTGCCGATGTGCAGGAGCGGCTGCGGGCATGGGCCGACAAGGAACTTTGGCCGCTGCGGGTCCAGCAGGCCGAACGGTGCGCGGTGCGCTGCGGCGACGGCGTGTACACCCTGGCGTGGGAGCCGGCCAAGCAGAGGGTGCTGCTGCGCACGTACGACCCGGGGTTCTACTTCCCGGAGTGGGACGACGGCGAGCAGGACTCCGCCGAGTACCCCTCGCGGGTGCACTTCGCGTGGGAGCTGGCTGCCGACCCGGTGCGCGGGTTGAAAGCCCGGGTGCGGCGTGTCACCTACGAGCTGGGGCCTATCGGTGCGGCAACGCAGCCCGGTGTCACCGAGGACGGCCGCGCGATCCGCGAGCAGGTCGTGGGCGCTGACGGCGACCCGGTGCTGACCGTGGGCGACATCCCCGACCCGGTGAGCGGCGGCGTGCTGCGCACCTACCCGTGGGCGCCGGGCCGCCCGTCCGGGACGACGTGCTACCTGACGGACGCCGAATGGCTGCTGGAAGACCTCGGCGCCGCCCACGACCTGTACGCGCTGCCCCCGGACAAGGCCGTCTATCGGGTGCGCTCCGACGGGCAGGTCCTGAACCGCCTGGACCTGATGTGTGACTTCATCCCCGTCGTGCACGTCCCGAACACGATCCCGGACGGCGGCGAGCACTGGGGCAAGTCGTCGCTGGGCACAGTGCTGCAGCTGCTGGACGAGCTGGCCGCCACCGACACCGACAGCGCCTCGGCGTCCGCGACCACCGGCACGCCGATCGTGTCGCTGGCCGGCGCCCGGCTGCCCATCGACCGCTCCACCGGGCAGCCCATGCCAGTGCGCGTCGAGGCCGGAACGGTGTGGCAGCTGAACGAAGGCGGCCGCATGGACACCCTCAACACCGCCCCGCAGCTCGCCGAACTCCGCCAGCGCACCGACCACATGCTGACCCGGCTCGCCGCGAACACCCGCCTGACCACAGCCGGGCTCGGCAGCCTCGACCCGGCGTCGGTGCCGTCCGGGTACGCGCTGCAGCTGGCGCTCGGCCCGCTGGACTCCCTCGTCGGCGCGATGCGTCTGGCCCGCGCCCACAAGTACCAGCTGCTGCTCCGCATGGTGCAGCGCCTCCACCAGGCCGGGCAGGCGTGGCCCGCCGGCGAGTCGCTGCCCGCACGCCTGGTGTGGGGCGCACACACCCCCACTGACCGCACCACTGTCCTGGCCGACGTCGTTTCCGGCTACGGCGCGGGCGTGTTCTCCCTGGAGACCGCAGTGCGGCTGCTGCAGGAAGCGGGCTACCCCATCGACGACGTCGCCGGGGAGGTCGAACGCATCCAGCAGCGGGCCTTCGACCAAGCCGCCCGCCTCGCGGACGCGACCGGCGACAACGCCGCGGTGCGTGAGTACCTCGGCTTGCCTGAGGCCGACTCCGGCGTTCCGCCGGTGCCGCTCATCCCCATGTAGACCGTGTAGCAGACCGCCAGCCATAGGCTGGTCCTGCTCACGCAACTGCCCCCCGCCCCTGTGAACTTGTCTCCGTCAGCGCGGTGGTGACCACGATGTAGCGCTCGTTCCCACCCTTTGAGGCACGCCGGGTGCAAAGTGGCGTTCCGTCAGATAGGTCGCTTCTCTTGCGAGTAGTAGGTGAACACGCGATCCCGTTCCTGCTCCCAGGTCCAGTCCGCGTCGCGATTGAAGGGGTAGGAGCGGGCGAGGTCGTAGAATGCCTGCGACGGTCGGCCGCGAGTGATCGGCGCGTTCACGACGATCGCTGACAGCATCGGGGCACCCTTCTTCGCTTCCTGCAGGCACAGGTCTTTCAGAAGCTGGCCGATGAGTTCGCCTCGGTGGTGGACAGTGTGACCCTGCCCCTTGAGGGCGATGGAGACCTTCTCGTAATTGATCAAAACGCCCTCTGACGCCTTGGCGGTGAGGATCACCGTCATCGCGTCGAGGGCAGCCTCATACTCAGGCGTGCCGGTTCGTGTCGGCATGTGTACTCCCTTGACGAAGCACTCGGATCGCTCAACGTAGCGGCTCAACCGGCTGCGCGGCCATGGCTCTTGTTGCCCTGTCGAACCTTGGCGTGCAGTGGGGAACGGTGCTGTTGTCGGACTGGACGGGGCCGGCCGACCCAGCGCTACCCCTTCGCCTTCGCCTACCTCGGCTTCGAATTCGACGACGGCCGCCCCTTGATCCTCACTTCACTGCCGCCTTCGGAAAGGTGCTGGGGCACCGCTTCCGGGTGCTCGCGGGAAAAGGTGAGGTCAGAGCAGAGGTCGGCGTATCGGCTTTGGGCGGAAGCTGCCATGGGGCGAGAGATCGGGGCCCGTAAGCTTCGCGCGACTCGGGCACTCTCTGGGTCTGCCCGCCGATGGGTGCCGTGGCCGAGGTGTGACAGGAAGTTGTCGGCGTGACTATGCCCCCGGCAGCGTCTCCTGCTCGACCTCAAACCTGCCCGGCCCGCGGATCGGCCGCAGCCCGAGTTTGTGCGCGCAATCGTTACCGAGCCCCGCAGGCGCGCCTGCTGGCCAGTGAGGGGTGGTGGCACAGGGCGCAACGAACAGTGCGCCGCCCCGCTGCCAGTTCCTCGTCGGTGGCGAAGCCGGGCAGCGGGGCGGGGAAGGGTCGGCACATCACCAGCCTCGGCTTCTTGAGCGCCCGGCTTCCGGATCAGCGTCGGCACCGCCCACGCGCCGACCCGACGCCCGCCCCGCAAGGAGCCTTCCACGCTTCCGTCAGAGCGGACGGATGCCGACGGGGCGACGGCGCATGGCGCAGTCAGCCGAGGCACACAACGAGCAGGCACAGGTGCTTCGGGGGCGCCGTTTGCGTTGGGGTGGGGGTTGGGGTGGCCGGCGCCGTGGGCGCCGGGCTGGCGTGCGAGGTAGCCGCGTAAGCACCCTCGGTGGACGCGGGCGCTGGCGTGGCCGTAGCGGCCGTGTGCGTCAGCGTGGCTGTGGTGCCTGCCTGGTGAACCTTCGTCCCGCTGTTCGCCGCGGGCGCGGTGTCAGGCGGCGCGTACGTCGTCGCAGGATGCGGCACCGCGAGAGCTGTGTTCCGCTGGTGCGGGCCGGTTGTGGGCGGGCGGTTACCGGGATGCCGCGCAACCGGGGTGTCCGGCTGCGCCGATGCCGCGGCAACCGGCCTCGTCCGGGTATTGGCTGCGGTCACCGACTCCGGTGCGGAGGTCGCGTTGGACTGGCCCTTGGAAGCCCCGTTCGGCAGCGCGGCGATGGTCAGTCCGCCACCGACGAGCGCGAAGGCCGTCGCGGCCGCGGCCCGGCGCCGGTGCTTCTTCCAACGCGCCATCTGCCGACGCCGGGCCGCGCGTCCCTGCATGGCGGGGTCGGCGGTTGCTGACTCCGAACCGGCGCCCGGTGCCTCCGCCATTACGTCCTCGGACGCGGCGGCCCCGTTTGGGCCGGCATCGAAGCGAGGAGTGCCGGGATACGGCTCTGAGGCGGGGAACCCCTCCAGGGGGTGCTCCCACGCCATGGCGGTCGTCGCAGCCCCATAGTGGCCATGGGAGGGCGGGGCGACGTCCGGCGCGTATGCGCCGCACCCTGGGCATACCAGGGCCCCATTGAGGTGCCGACGGCATGAGGAGCAGTAGTCCATCTGTGGTCTCTCTGTGCTAACGGCGCCGCCGTGAACGTCGGCGGCCTGTTCCCGTTCGCGTGCGGGATCGGCGGCCAGCAACGCTAACGGCACCTCCCGAAGGCGGTGCGCAGTACCTGTGACGCTCTTGGAAAGATTCCTCGGCGGCTCCGGCTCGCACATCGCGCAGGTCGTCGTGACCGGCGGAGCCGCATCCAGAAGCGGGCCTTCGACCAGGCCGGCCCGCCTCGCGGACGCGACCCGCGACAACAGCACGGCACGCGACTACCTGGGCCTGCAGGCCGACACGGGCGTGCCACCGGTGCCGTTAGTCCCTCAGCCGCGGACATTTCCCGCAGCGATGGCTCAGTGGAAGACAGTAGTCGCGACTGATATCTGACGGGGCACAGTGCCCTGGGACGCATGTGTCCGCGTATCCCGTTTCACCCCTGCCTTCGGGCCCAGCCTCCGTGGCCGCCCGTCGTCCCCGTCCCGGAGGTCCGCGACGCTCATCGCCTCAAGGTGAGCATCCGCGAGGGGCTCAGGTGCTGGCTTCCCCGCCCGCGGGTTCCTCTATCAGCAGGGGGCTCTACACAGGCCGTGGGACGTCCGGCCCATGCGCGCTGCGCATGCGTGCCGCCTGCAGATTGGCAAGGTACGGTCAAAGGGACTCACACCAGGTTTGTAGGCTGAATCGCGCTGCGCCATAAATATTTTTCATCGGTAGGTGTGGCACCCAACTGTTGTCGTGGGTCAAGGGACGGTGCGGGCGTGCTGGTGGCGGAGCGGTATCGACTGGACGAGCCGTTGGGTCGTGGGGGCATGGGCGAGGTGTGGCGCGCTGCCGACCAGGTGCTCGGCAGATCGGTGGCGGTCAAACTGATGCTGCCGGGTGAGGCGGATGCCGAGGCGGCCGGCCGGTTTCACCTGGAGGCCCAGACAGCGGCCCGCCTCAACCATCCCCACGTCGTCGGCGTGTATGACTTCGGCGCGCATGCCGGCCAGTTTTACCTGGTGATGGAGCTGGTCAACGGGCACAGTCTGGCTCAGGAACTGGCTACGCATGGTTCTGTGGACTCTTTGCGGGCGTCGGAGATCGGTGCTCAGGCTGCGGCTGGTTTGGTTGCGGCGCACCGGCAGGGTGTCATCCACCGTGACATCAAGCCGGCCAATGTGATGCTGACCACCGATGGCAGCGTGAAGATCGCCGACTTCGGGATCGCTCGCTTCACCGATGAGGCCTCCAGGGCGCTCACCGCCACCGGCCGGGTGATGGGCTCCAGCGGCTACCTGGCACCGGAGCGGGCGCTGGGTCGCCCTGCCGAACCCGCCTCGGATGTGTATGCCCTTGGCTGTGTCCTGTACGAGTTGGTGGCCGGCCGTCCTCCGTTCGTCGGAGAAACCCCGCTGGCAGTGATCCACCAGCACGTCGCCGCGGCCCCGGTTCCCGTCAGGCAGCTCAACCCGGCGGTGCCGGGCGCTCTCGCGGACTACATCCTGTCGCTGCTGGCCAAGGAGCCGGGCCAACGTCCCACCGCCGAACAGATAGCCGGCTGGCTCGCCGTCTCGGCAGGCCAGAACGACAAGCCGCAGGCGGCCATGCCCGCTGGCACCGAGCCGACGCCTACGGCAGTCCTGCCCGACGCCGCTCCGTCCCGCCTGTACGGGCGCGGTGCCGCGCAGCAGCGGCGCATTCGAAGCCTTATCGGTGTTGCCGTGGTCGCCGTGTTCGGGACTGCGGCCGCCGTCGGTGCGGCCTGGAGCTCCGATGACGGCGGCTCATCGTCACCCGGGCCGGCATCCTCTCCCTCCTCTGCCGTCACTGCGCCCTCCGTACCCTCTGGCGAAGTCTCCACGCCGGTAACTGTCACGTCGCCGTCATCGCAGACCCCGTCGGGCCCTCGCGGCAAGGGTGAAGATCACAAAGGCAAGGATCACAAGAAGCACGGTCACGACGACTGACGAGCATCACTCAGTAGCGCGGCGCGGCACGGGATTCCTGGCGGACTACACTGATCGTCGGCGCGGGGGCGCTGCTGCTGGAGGACTGGATCCCGCATGGACAGGCTTCTGCCCGATCCCCGTACGCTCGTCGGTCGCCGGCGTGACGGCCGCCCCATCTTTCCGATCCTGGGCGCTGACCCCACCGATCCGTCCAACCAGCAGTTGCCGCCCGGCCCGGTCACGGACCTGGCTGGACCGCCGACGGTCGGCCATCCGCTCGACCAGGAGGCGCTGAACCGACTGCTGGCCCGCGAGAAGCAGCAGGGCGAACGTGCTGCGGTCCGCAAGCTCGTTGAGCAGCTGGGTTTCGCCAAGACCGACGAACTGGCGGCGTTCGTGCAGGAGCAGCGTGACGCGCAGGCCGCGCAGCTGTCCGAGATCGAGCGCCGTGAGCGGGCCGCCGCCGCGGCGACGACCGCCGCAGAGCAGCGTGAGGCGCAGGCCATCGTTCGTGAGCGTGCCGCGGTACGCCGGGCCGCCCTGGTGGCGCTCGGTGCGACCGGTGACGACCTGCTGGACGCCGAACGGCTTCTGGCCGTCGAGGACGACGCCGACGAGGACGCCATCGCCGAGGCCGCTGCCGCTCTGCGGGCGCGCAGGCCCGAGCTGTTCACTGCGTCCGCCGTGGACTTGGTGCCGCCTGCCGCGCCTGGTGGGTCTCCCGCGGGTGGTCCGCCGCCGCGCGGCGCCAACATGCCCAAGCCCGGTCAGCAGGGCGAGGAGATGGCGCGCCGGCGCGGCTACGTCACCAGCGGCTGAACTTCCCACCGGCGGGTCAAGGCCGGACTGACGGGGACCACGCCCCTCTCACGTGGACGACGCCACCGGTCGGTGAGCGGACGAACTGCCCCACTCGTCTGATCGTCCACGGGAGGACTCATGACCGTTCAGCCGGTCACCACCACCCAGAGCCTGACGGCCGACCGGTCCTGGCTTGCCAGCCTTCACGGAACGCGCGACGTCGACTCGATCACCCTCGACCTGTCCACTTTCGTGTCCGGCACGCACTTCATGCCGTCGGTCGATTCGAACGTCCCTTACAGCCGTCTCCTGTCGGGTCTGCCGGTCGGCAAGATCACCGCCAGCGGGCTGTACGGGCTGTACGCCACCGGGGCCGCCGACGGCCGGCAGAACCTGGCCGGCTTCATCTTCGCCGAGGTGCTGTTCGCGCCCGCCCAGACGAAGGTCGGGGCCGCGCTGCTGTGGCACGGCTCGGTGAAGACCGCCAAGCTCCCCGTCGCCGTCGCGGCGGTCGCCCCGTCCGCGATCTGCCAGATCCGCTTCGTGTAAGGAAGGAGGCCCAAAGCCATGACCATCCAGGACCTGATCAAGGGCGTCACCGTCAAGGACCTGACGACGTTCGCCCGTGCCATCCCCACCCCGGCTGACTTCCTGCTCACGCAGACGATCTTCCCGAAGGTGAAGGTCGCCGACGTGATGTGGCGGATCAAGAACCAGGGCCGGTACGTCAACGCGGCGAAGTACCGCAGCTACGACGCGTCCGTGCCGTTCGCGGACCGCCAGGCGTGGACGACCAGCACCCAGGGCATGCTGCCCGCCCTAGGCCAGAAGCTGCTCGTCGGCGAGATGGAGATCCTGCTGCAGGAGGCCTCCCGCGGGGCCGACCATGACCGCCTGATCGAGCTGCTGTACGACGACGTCGAGCGGCACGTCGAGGCGGTCAACTCCCGCCTGGAGCTGGCCGCCGGCGATGTCCTCACCGACGGCAAGTTCTCCCTCTCGGGGGAGAACGGGCTGACCATGGACCTGGACTACCAGGTGCCGGCATCGAACATGCCGACCGCTCCGGTCGCCTGGTCCGACCCGACTTCGGACCCCATCAAGGACGAGCTGGGGTGGCTGGACTACCTCGACTCCATCAGCGCGCCGTACCCGGAGCTGGTCCTGACCAGCCGCCGCGCGAGCTCCTACCTGGGGAAGAACGACGCCTACCGGGCCGCCTACTACGGTTCGGTGAACCCGTCGAACACGCCGACGGCGACGCTGACTCCGCAGCAGGTCAACGTGGTGCGCGGCAACTACAACCTGCCGCCGATCCAGCTGTACAAGGGGCAGGTGCGGGTCGACGGCTCCAACGTGCGGCCGCTGCCCGACGACCGGTGGGTGATGGTGCCGCCGGACCGCACCAAGTGGGGCCAGACCATGTACGGCACCACGGCGGAGTCCCTGGTGCTGTCCCGTGGCTCCAACCCGGAGATCACCCGCGAGGACGCGCCGGGCCTGATCATCACCAAGGGCACGCAGGACGACCCGCCGCAGGTGTGGAGCAAGGGCGCGGCCGTGGCCATGCCTGTGCTGTTCACGCCGGACTGCCACATCGTGGCGAAGGTGCTGTGACATGGGACGGCGACTGGCGACAGCGGTGCACATCGAGCACCCCGAGACGCACGAACTGCTGATCCTGCAGCCGGGCGACGAGCCCGATGAGGTGGTGGCCACGGCCATCACCAACCCGGACGCGTGGGAGGAGGACCCGGAGGCGCTGACGCTCGACGACCCGGCACTGATCGGGGCAACGCCGCCCACGCTGGCATTCGACGATCCGGGTCCGGAGCCCCAGCCCGCGCCGGAACCGGAGCCCACGCCCGAGGCTCAGCCTGTGCCCGAGCCCATGCCCGCGCCCACGCGCACGCGCACGCCCGAGGCTGAGGCTGAGCCGAAGCCCCAGCCCCGGGCGCGCAAGCAGGCCGACGAGAAGTAGCCCGGCCTGGCCCGGCACCCGTGTTTCAAGCGCAGGGGTGCCGGGCCGCGCCGCTCCCCGGAAGGACCCCGCCCGTGGACCCCGCAGTCCTGGCCTGGCTGCTGTCGCAGCTCGGCCCCGCCACCGACCAGAGCGACCTACAGACGCGCTACGGCCGGCTGGGCAGCGCGAGAGCTGTCGCCCTGGAAGTGCTGTCCGAACGGCGTGCCAGACTCCTGGCCGAGCCGCTGCAGCTGACCGTCAACGGCGTCGTCACCCTCGACAACAGCAACAACCTCACCGGCCTGGAACGGCAGATCGCCGACGTGCAGGGCGCCCAGGCCCCCGACGACATCGCAGACGGCACCGAACTGGTCGTCGCCCCGCTGCAGCGCCGCACCTACCGCTGGGAACGGCTGTAGCCGTGGCCTACGAGTTCCCTCCGCTCGTACCCGGCGACGCCGACGTGGTCGCACGCCGGGTCGCCGCGGTGCTGCAGGACGCCTGGCAGCGCCTCGCCGACCAGCAGGCCGCCGTCCTTGCCGCCCTGGTCGAGCAAGGCCGGGCCCCGCACATCGTCGCCCGCACAGCAGAGTTCCAGGCGGCTATTACCGACTTCCAGCAGCGTGTCGACGCCGAGGCCCGCGCGTTCGTCGGCCGCCAGCTGCCCCACCTGTACGAGCAGGGCGCCCAGGCCGCCGCCGAGGCCGTGGGCGGCCGGTTCACCTGGACCCTCATCCACACCGAGGCCCTGCAGTCGCTCGCCGCCGGCTCCTACGCCGACTTCCTGATCCGCTCCCAGGAGGAGCAGCGCATCGCCGGCGCGTTCTACCGGGCCGTACGGGAGGCCGCACGCCGCGAGATACCGCTGCTGGCCGCAGGGAACACCACGGCGCTGCAGGCCGCAAGGTCGCTCGCCGAACGGCTCGCCGCCGAGCACCAGCTGACCTGCGTCATCTACCGCAACGGCGCCCGGTACCCGGTGCAGGCGTGGGCAGAGGCGGCGACGCTCGCCAAGAGCGCAGTGGCCTACAACGCGGGCACCTTGAACCGGGCGCGAGAGGCCGGTGTGCAGTGGGTGCAGGCCTTCGACGGAGCCGGCTGCGGGTGGACCAGCCACCAGGACCCGGACAAGGCCACAGGCACGCTGCGTACGGTCGAGGAGGCTGCGGCGTGGCCGATCTCCCACCCGCGATGCAGGCGGGCGTTCGGGTTGCGGCCGGACGCCACCATTGAAGCGTGAGCGTCGGACGGCCTGAAGCGGCACGGTGTGCGTCGGGGGCATATCTGGCGCCGGCCGATGGTCCTTCTATAGCAGACTGCCCCGCCGCCCGAGCGAGTGAGGCGGCGGAGGCTTGGAGGACCTAATCACGCCAGTCGATATACGGCCTGGTTCGGATCCGGCCTCACGATTTCCCCGTCATCGGCGAGGTCGCGGAGGTGGCGTCGAGCCTCCTTGCCCGCGGCCTCATCACTGGGCGGCTCATAGCCGGCGACGCGCAGGGCCAGTACGGCACGTTGCGTGTCCCAGACACCGCCCAATGCCTGGATCACTGCGGCGAGCGCCTGCTTGTGGGTAAGCAGCTTCTCAGTCATCTCAACCTCCCCATCGATACAGCCGCAGCGTGGCACAGCAGCGGTGCTGATTCACAGCAGCGCGTGGCGCTGCGCGCGCCTACCCAGGGGCCTCGCTCAGCGGCAGGGACGGGTCGGGACCGAAGTCGCTGACATCCATGAAGGCGTGCCCTCCGGGAGGACTGGTTAGGACGCCTTGAACGCGTACGGGAATGCCCTCGTCATGGCAGCGAACCGCGACACGATAGACGGGCGGTGGCAGGTGCATCCATACGATCCGGCTGCGGCGTTGGAGCAGCGTCCTCACTCCCACGCGGCCGTCATCGTCGTCGGGCTGGCGACTCAGGTCGGTGACGACCCCATAGATCAGGTGCTGTCGCGCATAGGTTCGAGTCTTCAGTTGCCTGGCTACTATGTCGACGGTCTCGATCGCTTCGTGGTTGAACTCCACCCGTTGCGGAGCTCCCGACGGCGCAGCAGCTACGCGCGACCAGTTGAAGGAGACATCGAGGGTGCCGACGGAGTCGGTGTTGACGACCTTGGCCAGTGCTTGGCACAGCTCGTAGGAGACCCCCTCGCCCACACTGTCGTTGATCTCGCTGGGAGTCGGCTCGCGATCGCCTGTAGCCAGCTCTTCCAGGACACCGAGCGCCCGCGACATCGTCGCTGTCACGCGGCGGTCGAAAAGGATCTCTTCGATGTCCGCGTCGATGTTGCTCTGGCCAGGGCTGTAGACCTCGATCGGCGATCGGGCCTGGCTGATGATCGGCACAATGTAGGACCCGCGCCGGGTCTGGCCGAGCCGCACTTCACGGGCCTGTTCGCGGGCGCGGGGTGGGAAGTTGCGGAAGTGCCCCTGTCGGCGGATTGTGGCGGCTGCGGACGCTACGCGCAGGCGCTTCGCGGAGACGAAGAGCTCGTACCCCGCCTCTAGCGGGATCGAGCCGTCGCTCATCGACGGGTGCGCGGCGCGAAGGTCCGTGACGTCGTTGTAAACCGTGGCGATAGCGTCGTGGACGGTGCGGACCCCTTGCGTTTCGACGCGCGCGAGGTCGTTGAGCAGGATGTGAACGCGTTTGGCGAAGTCCGGGGCACCTGGTTTTAGCGGTACGAGAACGACCTCGTCCGAGAGGCCGGGCAGACTCCACAGTTCTGCCAGCGGGCCGCCATCCACGGGTGTCCAGCCGTTGACCTGTAAGTAGCTTCGGATCTCATTGGGGCCGAAGTCCGGCTCGGTGTCAACCACGTCAGTTCAACCCCCGCGACGCTCCAAGGGTTATTCGACGCGCAGCATCGAACATGGTCCCCATCGCCTTCACCGTGAGCTCCTGCTGGCGCGGGATCTTGATGGTGGTGGTCTTCCCATCGGCCGACAGCATCCCTTGGAGGGCGGCCCAGTAACCGTGGCAGGCCAGAACTATCGATTCCTGCTGGTGAGTGATCCAGCGACCGACATCGGGCGGGACGATCAGCAGCGCCAGGTGTCCCGGGGCTGACCGTTCGGGATGCCGAAGTTTGTCGTAGGTCTCGACGTCCAGATCGAAGCTGTACCCGTCACGCGTGACCCGCGGGTTCTGCGTGCACTTGAGCTGAATGTCGATCATCAACCCCCGCGAACGCAACGTGACGTCGACGCCGTCCTTGTCTACGTTCCATTCGCCGATCGTATAACCGCCCTGAGTGGCCAGGGCATGTACGTACGCCCGGCTGACCTGCTCCTTCTGCCAACTCGTGGCCTCACTTGGCACGTTCGGACCCCCCAGCCCCATTAACTTGTCGCGCTCGCGTGAAGAATAGGGGCAGTCTTCTCGGCTGAGGAAGAGTGCAGCGGACCTGATCAAAGACTGTCGGGACACGTATCGGCTTCCGGATCACGCCAGCCGCGGTGGCGATCTCTGGGGCTGGTAGTACGAGCAGAGCGCCCAGGCCGCCGCCGAGGCCGTGGGCGGCAGGTTCACGTGGCCCCTCATCCACACCGAGGCCCCGCAGGCGCTCGCCGACTCCTACGCCGAATTCCTGGTGCGCGCCCAGGAGGAGCAGCGCCTTGCCGGCGCGTTCTACCGGGCCGTACGGGAGGCTGCACGCCGGGAGGTGCCGTTGCTGGCCGCAGGGAACACCACGGCGCTGCAGGCCGCGAGGTCCCTCGCCGAGCGGCTCGCTTCCGAGCGCCGGCTGGCCTACGTCATCTACTGCCACGGCGCCCGGTACCCGGTGCAGGCGTGGGCCGAGGCGGCGACGCTCGCCAAGAGCGCAGTGGCCTACAACGCGGGCACCCTCAACCGGGCCCGAGAAGCCGGCGTGACGCACATGGAGGTCTTCGACGGCGCCGGATGCGGCTGGACCAGCCACAAGGACCCGGACAAGGCCACCGGCACGCTCCGCACGGTGGAGCAGGCGGCGGCGTGGCCGATCTCGCACCCGCGCTGCTCACGAGCCTTCGGGCCGCGCCCCGACGTCACCACCGCTGGCTGAGCACCGGAATCGGGCAGCTCTCGCGGCCGGGGTGGTTGTCAGTGGTCGGGGTTAGGGTCCCCGGCATGGCCGTCATCTCAGTCCACCTTGCCGATTCCAAGAAGACGATCTCTGTCCCGGAGGCCCTTGCTGACCTGCAGTGTTCCTTCGACGAGGCGCGAAAGGCGATCGGCGTGCACCAGCGCGGGACGCAGCGCCCGGTGCTGGAGTGGGACGAGGAGACGCGGGCGGAGAGTGACCGGCTGATGGATGCGTGGCGGACGGTGGCGGTGGAGCTGCGGGCAGGGATCGAGGAGTCCGGGCTTGAGGCCGAGTTTGGCTCCTACGACCTGGGTCGTGCGCTGCGGAAAGCGGCGTACGGCGAGGACTACGCCGGGGAGTAACCCATACGGGTGGCCGGAGGCGGGCGGGCTTGGCCGGGGTCACCGAGCCCCCTACAGTCGAACGCGTGAGCGAGTGGCGTGATGCGGTGGAGGTGCCGCCCCGGCAGCCCGGGGAGGTCCCCGCGTACGTCGAGACGTATCCGGCCGAGGAGCAGCAGCGGGTGGGGTTGCGAGTGGCAGGCCGCTCCTACCGTGGCCGGGTGGGGGAGCGCCGCCGGTACGCCGACGGCCGCGAGGCCGTGCACCTGATGCTGTGGCCCGCACTGCCGGACGGGCGGCGTACGGCATGGTTCTGGTGGGACCTGGAGGCCTTCGAGCTCCGGGCGTCCCTATTGGGGACCAGCCCGGTCGAGGAGCACTTCCACGACGGTGACGCCGTCCGCGTCCACAGGACCGACGTCGAGTCGAACGACGTCGGCCGGTACGAGGGCTTCGATCCGTGGAAGCAGCCGCGGGTGCAGGTCCGGGTAGGCGGCCGGTGGCATGACGCCCTGGTCTGGCACAAAATCCGGTACAAGGACGGCCGCCACGCGGTGCAGTGCAAGGTGAAGTTCCTGGAGGGCGACAACTGGCCGGTGATCTACTGGCGCACCTACTGGTGGAACCCGGCCGCGATCCGCGTCATGCCTGGATCGGGTGACCCGGGCCAGCCTGGGCCCGTTGTGGAGTGGTGAGCGAAATCGAAGCGGAGCTCTTCCCGCCTTCCGGGCCCCATGCGGTCGACGTCGTCCTTCAGGGTCCGGTCGAGCAGGTAGCGCGGGTGAAGGCGTGGATCAACGCGCGATCTGGGGAAGGCGGCAGCAGCATGGTCATCGACCTGCCTGACGGCCTGGTGCGCTGCCGGATGCAGGTCTTCGCCGGGGAGGAGTAGCCCGCCGCGCGGCGAACCGCCCCGGGCCGCACGCTGTCCGTATGCGCGCGATCTGGTCCGGGTACGTCAGCTTCGGCCTGGTCACGCTCCCGGTGCAGCTCTTCAGCGCGACTGACGAACATGGGGCGGGGTTTCATCAGGTTCATGCGCGTGACGGGTCCAGGATCAGGCACCGGAGGGTCTGCGAGAGCGAGGACGTGGAGGTCCCGCAGTCGGAGATCGCGCGCGGCTGGGAGCGTCCCGACGGCCGCACGGTCGTGCTCCTCGACGAGGACCTGGCCGCGCTCCCCCTGCCGACACGGAAGACGGTCGACGTCCTCGGGTTCGTCGACGAACGCGATGTCGACCCGGTCTTGTACGCCAAGCCGTATTGGGTCGGCCCGGCCGGCGAACAGGGCCAACGCCCCTACGCGCTTCTCGTGGAGGCGCTGGCACGGCATGGCGCCGTTGCCGTCGCCAAAGTGACACTGCGGACCCGGGAACGCCTGGCGGTGCTCCGCCCGAGGCGCGGCATGCTCGTGCTGCACACCCTGCTGTGGCCGGAGGAGATCCGCGAGCCGGACGACCTGTCGTCGGCGGCCCCGGTCACCGAGCGGGAAGTGCAGCTTGCCGAGATGCTGATGGAGCAGTTGGCGGGGGTCGACATCGAGGACCTGCACGACGAGTACGCGGCCGCTCTGGAGCAACTGGTCGCCGCGAAGATGAACGGCACCGAGGTGGATGAGCCGGCCGAGCCGGTTCCGGCCGTCGACCTCATGGCGGCGCTGGAGGCCAGCATCCGAGCGACAGAGAAACCTTGAGAAACGGAGATGGCCCGTACTTCCGCGGCACGATACCGCCGTGGGGGCCGTGATATTGGAGCCCTACGGCGTTTGCCCACCGTTGACGACTGCGCGCGTCAGGCGGCCGGCTTCTCCGGTCGGGCGAAGATCAGCGCGACCAGGGCCAGGCCGACGATGCTGCCGATGACTGCCCGGTTCGATCGCCGACACCCGCACCTTCCTTCTTGAAGACACAAGGCCCAACCGTCCGCCTGCCGGGGATCGCGGGGGCGGTACCCACGGTGAGGCCGGAGGAGAGGGCAGGCGCTTGGGCCTTGGCCCTGGATCGTGCGGCTGGACCCAGCGGGACCGCTGTCGGGGCCGGGTCAGCGACAACTCGGTGGGCAATGCGGCGATGATCCTGCCACCACCCCATCCGCCACGGTCGGCATGCCAAAGGTCTCGCGCGTCTAGCCGACCCTCGCAGTGTCAATCGATGTCGGTGTCGAGGGGGGACCCATGGGCACATGCGCTGTCGTCATCGGTCAGATGTTGCGTTCCTTGGTTGTGTCAGGTTCCGTCTGGTCCTGGGTTGCAGCCCAGGCGGACAGGAGACGCAGAGCGTCGGCGCTGGATGTGCCGGGAGCGGCGGTGTAGATCACAAGCGTGAGGGCGGCGTCAGATGACAGCGACATCGTTTCGAAGTTCAGTTCCAGTTCTCCGACGGCCGGATGGTGCAGCTTCTTGGGACCGGTGCGATGCTGCCGCACATTGTGAGCGGCCCAACGCTTCCGGAAGATCTCGCTGCGGGTGGACAGCTCCCCGATGAGGTCGCTGAGGTCCTTGTTGTACGGGTTGCGGCCAGCTTCGCCGCGGAGCATCGCGGCGATGTCGTCGGCAGCTCTGTCCCAGTCGGGGAGGAACGCGCGGGCGGCCGGGTCGAGGTAGATGAACCTGGCGATGTTGGCCGGGCGGCGCGGGTCGGCGAGGAGGGGTGCGTACAGGGCACGGGCCAGGTGGTTGGTGATCAGCAGGTCCTGGCGTTCGTTGTGGATGAACGCGGGCGCGTCGCCGATGGCGTCCAGCATGTACTGGAGGGCGGGCCGCAGGCGCCTGGCGGGGGCGCGGCGGCGGGCCGCGGCCGGTGCGGGGGCGCGGCGGGCGAGGTCGTGCAGGTACTGGCGTTCGGCGTCATCGAGGTGCAGGGCGCGGGCGACGCCGTCCAGGACGCTGTCGGAGGCTCCCGAGAGGTTCCCGCGTTCCAGTCGCACGTAGTAGTCGACCGAGACGCCGGCCAGCATCGCGACCTCCTCGCGGCGCAGCCCCTTGACCCGCCGGTGGCCGCCGTAGGCGGGCAGCCCGGCCTGCTCGGGGGTGATGCGGGCCCGGCGGGAGGCGAGGAACTCCTTGATCTCGGCGTGGTCGTCCATGGTCTCCACGCTAGGCGAGAGGTCCGTCGTGAGGCAGGTACTGCCGTTACCTGGAAGGTCAGGCACTGCCACCGGCCGGCGAAATGGCGTTTTCTGGGGACCACCGCTCAGGACGGCCATCGCCCTAGGGCGATGGCCACAAAAGAGAGCCTGAGCAGCGAGGACGTGGCCGGGGCAGCGCTACGGCGCCGACATCCTCGGTGGCCTCGTCCGTTCCGAGTCGCGTTCCACGTCGACCACCTCCGATCCCGAGAAAGCGATCATGAACCACACCACTCTGGGAAATTTGAAGGTCTCCCGCATCGGCCTGGGCACGATGGGCATGTCGTCCTACTACACCGGCGCCGGCAGCGACGACGCCGAGTCCGTCCGCACTATCCGGCGGGCGGTCGACCTGGGTGTCACGCTGATCGACACTGCCGAGGTCTACGGACCGTACGTCAACGAGGAACTCGTCGGCAGGGCGCTGGCCGGCCGTCGCGACGAGGTGGTGCTGGCGACCAAGTTCGGCCAGGTCTCGCACGCGGACGCGGGCGGCGGCGTGTATGTGCTCGACAGCAGCCCGGCCAACCTCCGCGCCGCGGTCGAAGGCTCGCTCAAGCGGCTCGGGACCGACCACATCGACCTGTACTACCAGCACCGCGTCGACCCGGGCACGCCGATCGAGGACGTGGCGGGCACGGTCGCGGAGCTGGTGCGGGAGGGCAAGGTCCTGCATTTCGGCCTGTCCGAGGCCGGTCCCGACACGATCCGCCGGGCCCACGCCGTGCACCCTGTGACGGCGGTCCAGTCGTCGTACTCGCTGTGGAACCGCGAGGTTGAGGAGCGGGTGCTGCCCGCGCTGCGCGAGCTGGGCATCGGCTTCGTGCCGTACTCCCCGCTCGGCCACGGCTTCCTCACCGGCACACTCCGCTCGCCCGAGCAGTTCGACGAAGGCGACTGGCGCCGCACCAGCCCGCGTTTCCAGGGCGAGAACTTCCGGCGCAACCTGGCCCTGGCCGACGAGGTGCGGGCCCTCGCCGACGAGGCCGGCGCCACACCGGCCCAGGTCGCCCTGGCCTGGCTGCTGGCCAAGGACGAGCACATCGTCCCGATCCCCGGCACCAAGCGGGTCGCCCGCGTCGAGGAGAACACCGCCGCCGACACCGTCCAGCTGACCGCCGACCAACTGGCCAAGCTCGACAGCCTGCCCCCGGCCGCCGGGAGCGACGAAAGCGACAAGGCGAGGCAGCTAATCGAACGCTGACACACCTCGTCACGGCGGATGGTTCGTGACTGGCAGCTTCGAGCCGCACCCCTCTGATGGCCATTCTCGGGACGGCCTCTGTCCCGTCTCCCGGTCCTGCGGACTTTGGCCAGTGGGCGGTTGGTGACTGAGGCGCGACAGCGCCTCGTATTTCTTAAGGACACTCCATGAGTAGCACTGCGCAGGGATCTTCCGTCGGCATTCCCACTCCCGATGGGACTGCCGACGCTTATCTGACCCACCCGGCCGGGGGTGGCCCGTACCCCGCCGTTTTGCTCTACATGGACGCGTTCGGGCTGCGCCCGCACCTGAAGGCCATGGCCGACGGGCTTGCCGCGGCCGGACACGTCGTGCTGGTGCCCAACGTCTTCTACCGCCACGGCAAGGCGCCTGTGGTGCAACTGCCGGAGTTCATCGACCTTGCCCGGCGTCCGGAGATCGTGCAGAGCATCCTGCCGATCATGGAGAAGCTGACGCCCGACCGGGCGATGCGGGACGCCGCCGCCTACCTGGACTGGCTGGCCGCCTCCCCGCTGACCGCTAGGAAGCCCGTCGGGGTCACCGGCTACTGCATGGGCGCTGGGCTCGCCCTGCGCACTGCGGGAACGTACCCGGACCGGATCGCGGCGGCGGCCGGGTTCCACGGCGCTCACCTGGCCACCGACGCTCCGGACAGCCCGCACCTGCTTGCCGACCGCATCACAGCGGAGCTGTACTTCGGCCACGCCGACGAGGACGCGGCGAACCCGGCCGAGCAGATCGACCGCTTGGACAGGGCCCTGAGCGCCGCGGGGGTCCGCCACCGGGGCGAGATCTACGCCGGTGCCCAGCACGGCTACACCCAGGCCGACACCAGCAGCCACAGCGAGGAGGCTACCGAACGCCACTGGACAGCGTTGCTGGACTTGTTCAGCCGCACGCTTTGATCTACTGACATTGTGGCCACGCCCGACCGGTGGCGGCGGGCACAGCGGCGCCACCAGCCGTCTCTACCTCGTCAGCCTCCGATTGCCCTGGCCATGACGGGGTCACGCGTGGGGGGAAGTTCTGGCCCCACCACTCATACAGTGGGGCCAGAACCCAAGATCGTCACCAGCCTTGCAGCGAGGAACCCGCCGCGTGATCCGCTTCGACACCTGCGTAACGACCATCTGCGACTGCGGCCACCGCCGCGTCGGCGAGTCGCAGCAGCTCCGTCAGGGGCAGTGATCCGGCGGGCCGCCGCTCACGCGCGAACGTGGTGGCAAGGCGTTGCAGGAGCTCGTTCAGCGGGGTCGGAACGCCGTGCAGTCGGCCGAGCAGGACGATCTCGCCATTGAGGTAGTCGGCTTCGATCGTGCCGGTGCCACGGGTGAGGGACTGCCAGGAGGAGCCGGCGCCCCCTCCGGACCAGCGCACCTTGTCACCGTACGCCTGCTGCTGTTCCTCCGTGTCCGCGTACGGGATCCCGGCGGTCCTGAGCACCGACTCTCCCTCCGCCCGCACCTGCGCATACAGCCGCCACGCCTCTTGTCCGGCGACCGGCCAGCTCAAAGCGTTGATCGCGTTGGCGAGGTTGCCCAGCAGTTTGGCGTACTGCCAGCGTGCGACGTCCGGAACCACGGGGGCCTCGAAGCGGGCGGTCTCCAGGTCAGCGGCGATCCGGCGGACGGTGTCGTCGACGCGATCGGGGTGGCGCCCGAGGTGCAAAACGCCGGTGAGCGGGGCGCCGAGCGCGGAGACCACACCCGGTTCGACGAAGGTGGCCGGCAGCCAGACGCAGGCGCCGTATACGCGGCGGAAGTGTCGCAGCGCGATCCGCTGACCCTCGACGCCGTTCTGCACGCAGACCACTGGCAGCCGCTCCCCGGCCGTGCCGCCGCCCGTCACGGGCACCGAACCCCACGTGTCCAGCGCGGCCCCGCTGTCCTGTGTCTTGACGGCCAGCACGAGCACGTCGTCCGCACGCAACTCGCCCAGCTCGTCCGGGCCTTCGACCACGGGCACCCGGAGGGTGCGTTCCCCGTCCGGAGTACGGAAGCGCAGTCCGCCCGACTTCAGCGCGGTGTAGTGAGCACCCCGCGCAACCAGGACCACCTCGTGTCCCGCCTCGGCGAGCCGCGCCCCGATGGAACCGCCGATCGCTCCCGCTCCGATGATGATGTACCGCATGCCGCTGCCTGTACCGGTGTGGTGGGAAGACATGCCCATGGCGCCGGGGTCGATGCGGGAGGTTTCCGGATCTCCCGGAGTGGTGTGGTTCATGATCGATTCCTTGAGGTCTGAGATGGTCGTCGGGGCCCGCGACTCGGGACGGACGACCTGGCTGAAAGGCACTGCCCTTCGCATCGTCGCCGTTCGGCTGCCCGGCTGGGGCAGGTCGCCCCTAGGGGCGTCGGTCGTCCTGAACGGCCCTTCCCCAGCAAACGCTGTTCCGCCGACTGGTGGCAGTGCCTGAGCTTCCAGGTAATGGCGGTACCTGCCTCGTCGCGGTGGCCACACGGGGCGGTTCACGCGACAAGATCGCACGGCCACACATGTTCGGGGTGCACGCCCGGCCGAGCGGCAACCATCCGGGCTGACGAACGCTCACCCCCGTCGCGCGCCCGCACCGACAGAGGCCTCAGCCGGCGCCGACCCATTCCTCGGTACCCTCCGAGAAGCGCTGACGCTTCCAGATCGGCACTTCGCGCTTGAGGTCGTCGATGAGCTTCCGGCAGGCCTCGAAGGCCTCGCCGCGATGCGTGCAGGCGACCGCCAGGACGACGGCGAGATCCCCGACCCCGAGGTCCCCCACCCGGTGGACAGCGGCCAGCGCTCGCACCGGATACTCCGCGACCACCTCCTCGGCGATCCGCCGCATCTCCGCCTCGGCACTGGGATGGCACGAGTACGCGAGTTCGTCGACGTCCGCTCCTCCGTCGTGGTTTCGTACGGTTCCCACGAACAGTGCGACGCCTCCGGCCGCGTCGTCGCCAACGGCCTTGAACACCTCGTCGACGGACAGCGGCGTCTCCCGGACAGCGATGAGTTTGATGGGATCCCGCGCCGCGCACTTACCGGGGTGGTCGTTCATGGGTGCTGTGCCTCCATCGTGCCGCGGTTCGGTCCGGGACAGGCGAAACCACGGGGTCAACCCGTCCCTCTCCATATCAAGTCGGTCGACCTCGTCTGGTGGGAGCGGGCCGTTCAGAGGCGATCCGGGATCCTCCGCGCCACGCCCGGTCGACGGGGTCCGCCGAGCGCGCTGTCTGGTCCGCGTGGACAGGCTGCGCACTCAGCCCCCGATCGCCGACATCGGCCGCTCCGGCTGCAGGAACGTCGGGTCGTCCAGGCCGGAGCCTGCCTTCTTGTCCCACATCGCGAGGCGCCAGAGACGGGCGATCTCCTCGTCCGGTGCGTCCGTGCGAAGGGCAGTGCGCAGGTCCGTCTCTTCGGCGGCGAACAGGCACGTCCGAATCTGGCCGTCGGCCGTGAGGCGGGTCCGGTCGCAGGCTGCGCAGAACGGGCGGGTGACGGAGGCGATGACGCCGACGCGGTGCGGGCCGCCGTCGACCAGCCAGCGTTCGGCGGGTGCCGAGCCGCGTTCGCCCACGCCCTCCGGGGTGAGCTCGAAACGTGTGCGCAGGGCCGCGAGAATGTCACCTGCGGTGACCATGCCCTCGCGTTTCCAGCCGTGCTGGGCGTCCAGGGGCATCTGCTCGATGAAACGCAGTTCGTAGTCCTGCTCGACGGCCCATGCCAGGAGGTCCGGGGCCTCGTCCTCGTTCAGGCCTGGCATCAGGACAGAGTTGACCTTGACCGGGGTCAGGCCTGTGTCGCGGGCGGCTCGGAGGCCGTCGACGACGTCCTTGTGGCGGTCCCGGCGGGTGAGCGCTCTGAAGACTTCGGGCCGCAGGGTGTCGAGGGAGACGTTGACCCGGTCCAGGCCTGCCGCCTTCAGCGCGATCGCGGTGCGTGCGAGCCCGATGCCATTGGTGGTCAGAGACATCCGGGGGCGGCGGTGCAGGGCCGCGACCCGCTCGATGATGCCGACCAGTCCGGGACGCAGCAGCGGCTCTCCGTGAAGCGGACCTCTCGAATGCCCAAGGCGGTGACCGCGATGTCGATCAGGCGGACGATCTCGTCGTCCGTGAGCAGGTCCGGCTTGGCCAGCCACTGCAGGCCCTCCTCGGGCATGCAGTACGTGCACCGCAGGTTGCACCGATCGGTCAAGGAGACTCTGAGGTCGGTGGCCACGCGGCCATAGGTGTCGATGAGCACGCAGGCCCCTATCCCTCGTAACGGAACGCCCGGCGTCGCGCGGCCGGCCCCCGCCCCTGCAAGGAGCGGCGGATCGAGGCGGTCGACCCGGGTGGCGCCGGCTGACGCATCCAGCCGTTCTCCAGGAAAGGCCCCTTCCTCTGCCGGTGACAGTGCCTGGTCTTCCGGGTAATACCAGAGCCTGCCTCAATCCTGGACCCGCGCCTAGCGTGGGGACAACGGACGAGCGCGCATGCGAAATCGGCCCTCGTCGAGTTCCCCGCACGGCGCTTCAGGGTCGTCCCCCGAGGAGGCACTCACGTGCCGTCCGGTGTCCAGGCCGGACGCTTCGGCGCGTTCCGGCCTGGACACGGCACCCGTGCCCTCCTCGCTGATGGCTGAACAGCGTCCTGCACCCCGGCACCACCGCTCCGCGTGTCAAGCCCGGGGCGTCGAACTCACGACACACCCAGGAACAATCCAAGATCCTCCCGCGTCATCCGCCGACGTGTCAGTGCCCGCGCTTCGCGCACCGGTGCCCTGGTCCATGGCTGCGAGCCCGCTCGCCACCGCGGTGAGGGAGACAAGGATGGAAGAGCAGTCATGGCATCACACGGATCATCCAGCACCTGGCGCGGACGAGCACTGGCACCGGTGCTCGTCTACCTGAGCGCCGTGGTGGCGGTGATCAGCAGCCTCGGGGCGCCGCTGATCCCCACCATCGCCGCCGCCGAACACGTGTCGCTCACGGAAGCCCAATGGTCCCTGACCATCACCTTGCTGGTCGGAGCGGTCGCCACACCAGCCATGGGCCGGATGGGAGACGGTCCGCTGCGGCGCGCGACGATCCTGGGCACGCTGGCGATCGTCATGGTGGGGAATGTGCTGGCAGCCCTTCCGTTCGGGTTCGGCTGCCTCATCGTGGGCAGAGGGCTGCAGGGCGTGGGCCTCGGCCTGATCCCGCTGTCCATCGCGACCGCCCGGCAGAGCCTGCCGGCGCACCGTTCCCGTTCGGCCATCGGGCTGCTGTCGGTGACGGTCGTGGCCGGCGTCGGCCTGGGCTATCCGCTGACTGGCCTGATCGCCGAGGAATTCGGGTTCCACGCCAGTTTCTGGTTCGGTGCGGCGGTCAGCGCCGCCGCCCTGGTGGCGGCCGTGCTCGTTGTACCGGGCACCCGGCATCTGAGTCCGCGCCCGCTGGATCTGTTGAGCGCCGTGCTCTTCGGGACAGTCCTGGCCGGCCTCCTGCTCGTGCTCAGCGAGGGCGAGTCGTGGGGCTGGACATCGCCGGCGCTGCTGGGCATGCTCGCCGCGTCGCTGGTGTGCCTGGCAGTCTGGATCACGGTCGAGCTGCGGACCGACAACCCGCTGGTGAATCTGCGCCAGCTCGGGAACCGCGTCGTGCTGACCGCGGCCGTCGTTGGACTCATCGCGGGCACGGGAACGTACCTTCTGCTCTCCTTGGTCACCCGGCTGGCCCAGACGCCCCAGAGCCCCGGCCACGGCTTCGGGGTGTCGATCGTCGTCGCCGGGCTGATCCTGCTGCCTTTCTCGGTCGGCACCCTGGTGGCGAACAAGGTCGTCCAGCAGGTGGCACACCGCGTGTCCTGGCACCTGACGCTGCCGCTGTCCTGCGCCGTCATCCTGGCGTCGATGCTGATGTTCGGGCTGGCCCGGACCGGCCTGTGGGAGCTGTTCGCCGTGATGGGCGTGGCAGGCCTGGGCGTGGGCACCGCCTTCGCCTTGATACCCGAAATGGTCGTCACCGCGGTGCCGCACAGCGAGGTCGGCAGCGCCATCGGCTTCAACCAGGTCCTCCGCTACGTCGGTTTCACCACCGGAAGCGCACTGAGCGCCGTGGTACTCGAATCCCGCACCCCGTCCGGAACAGTCTTGCCGGAGGCCGGCGGCTACACCGTCGCCGCCGTGCTGGGAGTCGTGATCTGCGCGGCGGCCATCGTGACCGCGATCGTGCTCCCCGGGCGGCGTCGCTCCGAACTGGAGCTCCCCGCCACAGGCGCGCAGCCGACGGTCGTGGGGGGCTCGGAGCACGAGGAAGTCTCGCCTGCCGGGAAGGCCGAGCAGGTGCGTGGGTGACCACGAGCGTCGCCGGCGGGCACAGGCGGATGAGCAACGCATCCGCCTGTGCCCGCGGCTCCCACCCGCAGCGGCGTTCCGGACTGTTCCATCGCCCCTGAACGCGGCGAAACCAGGCGGCCGATCAGCGGCAGGCCAATCGTGGATCCGCCGAGTGCTCGCCGGGGCATCGGCGGCACGAAGCCACCGCCGGACTCCGACGCTGTATCTCCATTGGGGGGACCTGCCAGTACCCGGAACAGCGTGCTCTCCCTCCAGAACCGCTGGTGGGATCACATATACGAGCGGCCGGGACCCGCCAGCCCACCCGCCGGAGCGTCTCGTGTTCCAGACATGCGAAAGAAGATGATCATGCCCCCCTCCATGACCAGTGCCGTGACGTTGAAAGTCAACGGCGCGAAGCACACGCTGACCATCGACCACCGCACCACCCTCCTGGACGCCCTGCGCGAACGCCTCAACCTGACCGGCTCCAAGAAGGGGTGCGACCAAGGGCAGTGCGGCGCGTGCACCGTCCTGCTTGACGGGCGCCGAGCGGTGTCCTGCCTGCAGTTGGCCGTGGCGGCCGACGGACGCGAGATCACCACCATCGAGGGTGTGGCCGAGGACGGCGAACTGCACCCGGTGCAGCAGGCGTTCCTCGACCTCGACGGGTACCAGTGCGGCTACTGCACACCCGGGCAGATCTGTTCCGCGATCGCGGTGATCGAGGAGCACGCGGCGGGCTGGCCGAGCGCCGCCACCGGGGATGTGCGACCCGAGGCCGGGCCGCCGCCGCTGTCGCCCGCGGAGATCCGGGAGCGGATGAGCGGCAACCTGTGCCGCTGCGGCGCATACGTCTCGATCGTCCAGGCCGTCGCCCGTGCGGCCGCCGAGACCAAGGAGAAGATGGCATGAGGGAGTTCGGTTACCAGCGCGCGCACGACGTCCCCGGCGCCCTCGCCCTGCTCGACGCCGATCCGACCGCCCGCTTCCTCGCCGGCGGCACCAACCTCGTCGACCTGATGAAGACCGGCATCGAACGACCCGCCCGGCTTGTCGACATCCGCGAGCTCCCCCTCGACCGGATCGAGGTGACCGAGGACGGCGGTCTGCGCATCGGCGCGACCGTCACCAACAGCGACCTCGCCGCCCACCCCGAAGTGCGCCGCCGCTACCCGGCACTGTCGCAGGCGGTACTGGCCGGCGCCTCAGGCCAGCTGCGCAACATGGCCACCGTCGGCGGGAACCTGCTCCAGCGCACCCGCTGCGGCTACTTCGCCGACGTGACCAGCCCCTGCAACAAGCGTGTCCCCGGCAGCGGCTGCCCCGCCGTCGAGGGCGTGCATCACAACCACGCCATCCTGGACACCACCGAGCACTGCGTGGCCACCCACCCGTCCGACATGGGCGTGGCCCTGGCGGCCTTCGACGCCGTCGTCTCGTACGAGACGGCCGACGGGCCGGGCAAGATACCCCTGAGCGACTTCTATCTGCCCGTGCGCGACACCCCGCACCAAGAGACCACCCTGCCGCCGGGCGCCCTGATCACCGGCATCACGCTCCCGGCTGCGCCCGTGGCCGCCAACTCCCGCTACCGCAAAGTGCGCGAGCGCGCCTCGTACGCCTTCGCCACAAGCTCGATCGCCGCTGCTCTCGACGTCCAGGACGGCGTCGTAGCCGATGTGCGCCTCGCTTTCGGCGCCGTCGCGTCCCGGCCCTGGCGGGCTGCTGCAGCCGAGCGGGCGCTGGCGGGCGCCCCGGCCGACGCCGAGACCTTCGCCGCCGCCGCCGACGCCGAACTGGCGGCCGCGCGGCCGCTCCCGCACAACGCCTACAAGGTGACTCTGATGCGCAACCTGGTCGTGGCCGTACTGTCCGAACTCGCCGAGGAGACCGCCCGATGACATCCGACACGATCGCGGCGCAGGCGGCGAAGGGTGCCATCGGCACGGCGCACCCCCGTCTGGAAGGCCGGGACAAGGTCACCGGAGCCGCCCGCTACGCAGGAGAGGTCTCCTTCAGCGGACTCGCCCATGGCTGGCTGGCAGTGTCGACCATCACGCGCGGCCGCATCCGGTCGGTGGACACTGCTGCCGTCCTCGGCATGCCGGGTGTGCTCACCGTCCTCCACCACGGCAACGCCCCGCGCATCAACGTCGACCACCTCAACCCCAAGGGAATGACGCTGGACCCGATCGCGCTGGTCTTCCAGAACGACAGGGTCCCGCACATGGGCTGGCCGGTGGCGCTGGTCGTCGCCGAGACGTCCGAGCAGGCCAGAGAGGCCGCCGAGGCGCTCGTCGTGCGCTACGAGGAGGAGCCGTTCGACGTCGCGTTCTCCTCGGACCGTCCGGACGCGTACATCGCGCCCGGTCCGGCCGGGGCGGCGGTGGCGGAGAAGGGCGACCTGGAGGCCGAGCTCGCCGCGTCCGCCGTCGTCGTGGACGCCGAGTACACGACACCGGAAGAGCACCACAGCGCCATGGAGCCGCACGCCGTGACGGTTTTCTGGGACGGTGACCGGCTCGAGGTGGCCGACTCCAACCAAGGTGCGTTCCGGGTCGCCACCGATCTCGCGGGACTGTTCTCACTCGACCCCGCCTCGGTCCGGGTGCGATCGGACCACGTCGGCGGCGGCTTCGGCGGCAAGGTGGACATGCGCCCCCATCAGGTGGCCGCCGTGATGGCCGCGCGCGTCCTGCGGCGCCCGGTCCGGGTCGTCATGACCCGCCGCCAGGTGTTCTCTCTGACCGGCTACCGCAGCCCGACCAGGCAGCACATCAGGCTGGGCGCCGACGCCAATGGGCGGCTGCGCGCGCTGGAGCACCGCTCCCTGAGCCAGACGTCCTCCGTGTACCAGTTCGTCGAGGCGGCCGCCGGGGTCGGTCGTGTCATGTACGAAGCCGACGCGCACCACACGGCCAACGAGGTCGTACGCCTCGACGTGCCGACCCCCACGTACATGCGCGCGCCGTCGGAGGCACCCGGTTCCTTCGCCCTGGAATCGGCGATCGACGAACTCGCCGAGAAGTGCGGCGTCGACCCGATCGAGTTGCGCGCCCTCAACGAGCCCGAGGCGGGGCCCATTTCCGGGCTGCCGTTCAGCAGCAACCACCTGGTCGCCTGCATGCGGGAAGGTGGCCGCCGGTTCGGCTGGGCGGACCGGGATTCGCGTCCGGGCCTGCGTCGTGAGGGGCGCTGGCTGCTCGGCACCGGCACGGCGGCGGCCACCTTCTACACGCTGGCGGCGCCGTCCACGGCCACCGCGACGGCGGAAGCGGACGGCACCTTCACCGTGCGCATCGCCGCGGCGGACATCGGCACCGGAGCACGGACCGCGCTCCGCCTGATCGCCGCCGACGCTCTGGGGGTGCCGGCGGACAGCATCCGAGTACACGTCGGGGACAGCGACTTCGGGCCGGCCATCATCGCTGGCGGGTCGATGGGCAGTCGCTCCTGGGGCTGGGCGGTGGCGGAGGCCGCAGAGGAGCTCCGCGGGCGCATCGCCGGCAGCCCGGACGTCCCGGTGGAGGGCATCACCATCCGGTCGAACACGGCGGCGAACCTCGCCGCCCTCGCGAAGAAGGAACGGCACGCCTTCGGTGCGCAGTTCGCTGAGGTCGCCGTGGACACCGCCACGGGTGAGGTGCGCGTACGGCGGCTGCTCGGCATGTTCGCGGCGGGTGTCATCGTCAATCCGCTCACCGCCCGCAACCAACTCATCGGCGGCATGACCTGGGGTCTGTCGATGGCCCTGCACGAGGAGGCTGTCCGGGACCGGCTCTCGGGCGGTCTGGTCGGGGCCGACTGGGCCGGCTATCACTTCGCCGCGAACGCGGACGTGCCGCGCATCGAGGTGGAGTGGCTGAACGAGGGCCCGGACCCGGACGACCCGATCGGCATCAAGGGCATCGGCGAGATCGGCATCGTCGGCACGGCGGCGGCGATCGCCAACGCTGTCTGGCACGCGACCGGCGTCCGTCACCGGCATCTGCCCATCCGGCTCGACCGCGTCCTGATGGCGGGCACGGAGACGCAGAATGCTTGAGATCGCGGAGGACCTGCACCGCTGGACCGAAGAGGGCCAGGACTTCGCCGTCGCCACCGTCGTGGCCACCGGAGGCAGTGCGCCCCGCGGTCCCGGCGCCGCCCTCGCTGTCGACAGCGAGGGCACGGTCATCGGCTCCGTGTCCGGCGGCTGTGTCGAAGGAGCGGTCTACGAGCTGTGCGTCCAGGCGCTGAAGGACGGCGAGACCCACTGCGAGCGGTTCGGCTACAGCGACGAGGACGCCTTCGCAGTCGGCCTGACCTGCGGCGGGACCATCGACATCATGGTCACACCGGTCCGCGCGGACGGGCAGGAGCGAGCCGTGCTCCGATCCGTGCTGTGGGCCGCCTTCACGGGCGAGCCGGCGGCACTCGCCCGGGTGACCCGCGGCCCTGCCGACCTCCTCGGGAAGGCCGTGCTCGTCCGCCCCGACGGATCGTACGAAGGATCCCTCGGCGGCCACCAGGAACTGGACCGGACCGCGGCGACTCAGGCCCGGGCCATGCTCGACGGCGGCCGCACCGGCACGGTCGAACTGTCGGAGGACGGATCGCACTGCCCCGGCGGCCTCACCCTCCTCGTCGAGTTGTCCCTCCCCGCACCCCGCATGATCGTCTTCGGAGCGATCGACTTCGCGGCGGCGCTGGTGCGCGTGGGCAAGTTCCTCGGCTACCACGTGACCGTGTGCGACGCCCGGCCCGTCTTCGCCACACAGGCTCGCTTCCCGGAGGCGGACAAGGTCGTGGTCGACTGGCCGCACCGCTACCTGCAGCGCACCGCGACCGACGCCCGCACGGTCCTGTGCGTACTCACACACGACGCCAAGTTCGACATCCCCCTACTCACAGAGGCCCTGCGACTACCGGTTGCCTACGTCGGCGCGATGGGCTCGCACCGCACCCACGAGGACCGCGACCGACGGTTGCGCGAGGAAGGCGTGAGCGAGCGGGACCTGACACGGCTGAGGTCGCCTATCGGCCTCGATCTCGGCGCCCGGACGCCCGAGGAGACCGCTCTGTCGATCGCGGCGGAGATCGTGGCTATGCGCCGGGGCGGGACGGGCGTTCCGCTGACCGGCTCGAGCATGCCGATACATCGCAGCATGGACAGGCTGGTCCTGGCGGCAACGGCGTGACGGATCCAGGGACTGTGCCGAGCTGAGATCACGGGTTTGGCTGCTTCGCTGTCCCGGTCGGATCCCTGACCTGCACAGACTCGTCAACGGCGTGATGCGGTGGTTCCGTTGCGCGATCGGGAAGCCGCGTGGACCGCACGTACCCCTTCGAGGAGACGTCATCATGACCGCATCCCAGCCAAGCTCTCTCGCCTACGAGGTCTATGTCCTGGACGGGACCCCCAGGGCCGGCGACGAGCGTTTGCCGAACGGCGACCGGCTTGTTTCGTCGCCGCTTTCGGTGACGCTCATATTCGGCGAGGAAGACGCCGTACTGGTCGACCCGCCCCTTACCGTCGAACAGACCGAGAAGATCGGCGACTGGATCGAGCGGTCCGGCAAGCGCCTGGCATACAGGCATCGCCGAAGGAGTTGGCCGGCGTGCACCGGTGCTTCGAGGTGATCCCGGGGGCCCAAGCTCAGGTCGACTGGGGCGATGAGGGCAAGATCTTCACCGGTACGGGCATCGCGAAGGTCTATGAGGTCGGCGCGCGTCTTCGCCCCACGGGCGCGGGCCGGGAACTGATGGGCCGCCGTCGGCGCGGAGACCGCCCCGTCAGTACCCGCGCCCGGGACGGGATTCCCGCCGCGGACCTGGCCGCCGCAAGCCGTGTCCTCGCCCAGGTCACCGAGCGTGCCAACGCCGAACTCGCGGCGCTGACCCGTCCGAAACCGCGGTCCGGGAGCTTCCTGACACTCCCCGGCGTCGGGGGGCTCCGGCGCACCCCGCCCGCACCTCGCTGCAGGCGGCGCAGCACCGGCCGGCAGGGGGATAGTGACGGCGCCATCGCCCCGCGCCCCTCGTCCCCCTCGGCGCCGCGCGTCCTGCGCCACTGTTGGCTGCCGCGAACGCGCCGGGTCAGCCTCCAAGCAGTCCGAGCGCGCCGTACCAGACCGGTCCGGGGTTGAGCCGATCCGGATAGTGCGCTGTCATTCGGTCGAAGTACTCGCGGGCTGTGGCGCTTTCGCCGAGCACCCGGATGGCGTCGAGCAAGTACTGCCGGGTCTCGTCGAGGATGGCGGGGTCGTCGGGGAGGTCCTTGTTCTTGTGGCCCGCCACGACGGCACGCGGCTCGAGCTCCGCGACGCGATCCAGGGCTGTGAGCCATTTCTGGAGTCCGCCGTCGCCGCCTTCGAGGACGTACTGGTGCACACCGTTGTAGGCGACGTCCCCGGCCACGACGAGGCCGATGGACGGTACATGCAGCACCGAGGTCTCGTCGGTGTCGGTGTGCCCGACCTCGACGGCCCGGATGATGTTGCCCTCCAGCAGGAAGCCCTCGTCCGGGATGGGCTCGGCCAGGACCGGGGTGTCGGGGATCAGGCCGGGGAACTGCTTGTCCCACAGGTCTGCACGTCCCACCGTCGCCTGCTCGTGCATGACCTTGATCGTGCCCTCGGTGGCGTAGACGGTGGCGCCGGGGAACCGTTTCAGCAGCTCTGCCGTGCCGAACCAGTGATCACCGTGTCCGTGGGTGGCGAAGATGTATGCCAGGCGCTTGCCGGACCGCTCGATCCAGTCGCCGATCTTCTCGGTTTGTTCGACGGTGAGGGGCGGGTCGACCAGTACGGCGTCTTCCTCGCCGAATATGAGCGTCACCGAAAGCGGCGACGAGACGAGCCGGTCGCCGTTCGGCAGACGCTCGTCGCCGGCCCTGGGGGTCCCGTCCAGGACATAGACCTCGTAGGCGAGAGAGCTTGGCTGGGATGCGGTCATGATGACGTCTCCTCGAAGGGGTACGTGTGGTCCACGCGGCTTCCCGTTCACATGCTGTGCCGAACGGTGCCGCATATCCGATTGGGTGGTGCCCGCTTAGGGCCGCAGGTCGAGACGACATCGCCCGTAGCGTCGACCCGGCGCTGTTCCACCTCTGAACGCTAGAGTTAAGTGTATTAATCTCACCTATTTCTTCATGGGCCTCGACACCGTCAGCGACGGCGCCAACTCCATGCACCCCGATATGGGTGTGGCCGTTCCCTTGCCTGGGGCTGCTCAGAACCGTGCACACTCAACATAACCATATAGGTTTTGGTTCTGTTGCGATATAGATGTACGTTACATGCAGATGGTGAGTGTCAGCGAGTCCTACGCCCCGAGCGATACGAGCGACTGCTACATCCCTCACGTGACCGTCTGATCGACTCAAGGGAGTCACGATGCCCGGAACGCCGCTGGACTATCAGGTCCACGTAACACCGTCGATCCCCACCGAGATCGAGGACATCCCGCCCGACCTTCCTCGCCGAATGTGGTCACCGACCACGGCAACCCTGATCACGGGCGAGCATGACGCGGTGCTCGTCGACGCGCTGATGACCGTCGAGCAGACCGACCGACTGGTCGACTGGGTCGCCGCGAGCGGCAAGAACCTCACCACAGTCTTCGTAACCCACGGCCACGGTGACCACTGGTTCGGACTCGGCGCCCTGCTTGAGCGCTTCCCGCACGCGCAGGCCGTCGCGACGCCGGCCGTGGTCGAACAGATGAAGAGGCAGATGGCCCCCGAGTTCGTCGCGTCGTTCTGGGACAAGCGTTTCCCCGGCCAGATTCCGGACAGGCTCGTGGCCGCGGAGCCGCTGGCCGGCGACCGCCTGGAACTGGAGGGCAACGATCTCGTCGTCGTGGGGCTCGGTCACACGGACACCGACGACACCACATGCCTGCATGTGCCCTCAATCGACCTGCTCGTGGCCGGTGACGCCGTCTACAACGACGTCCACCTCTACCTCGCCGAATCGTCCGCCGAGGGCCGCCGGTCATGGCTCGAAGCCCTGGACGGCATAGCCGCGCTCAACCCGCGGGTGGTGGTAGCAGGACATAAGAACTCCGGTCGCCCTGACGATCCGCGGACCATCGCCGAGACCCGGCAGTACATCCACGACTTCGAGGCGGTCGCTGAGCGCACATCGAGCACCCTCGACCTCTACCGTGGAATACTGGAACTCCACCCTGACCGGATCAACCGAGGCGCACTGTGGGGCTCGGCCAGATCCGTCAAGGGTTGAGCATGTTGCCAGAATGGCGTCGGAGGTTGTCCCGCGTACCGGGCGTGTGCGTGAACGATCCCAACGACGCAGTATCAGGCGCCGTGGGCCAGCGACGCTGCGCAACAGTTCCTGGACTTGTTGTGCCCGCGCGGTGCACTCCCCGGCTCTTCAGTCGGGATTCCCCCGATCGACGCAGCAGGGCGCTTTTCGGCGGCGATGCCATGTTCGCGATAGTCCCTGGAGCGTCGCCCGCCCATCCGCATTGCGGGCACAGATTGCGACCCTTGCGTGAAGTGCCAGCGTTATGGCGATTCAATTCCGTGGCTCCGCCAGTCACTCCGACCCATCGACGCAAGCAAGAAACAACATGGAACGCCGCAGATGATCATCTTGGCCTAGACGTCACACCGAGTACGTGGTGAACCGAATCATGCAGTGGGAGCCCACGCAAATGTCGTACGGGGAGAGTACGCACGGTTCCACGTCAGAGACGGTTTCTGCTCGAAGCCCGGGCAGAGCCCTGCCCGTCACCGGCCGCTTGGCCGCCGAATACCCCCTGGTCGACAACGTCTTCACCACTCCGTTCGACAGGGGCGTACTTGACGCTCGCGAGCGTCGGCGCGTTGCCCGTGTCGCCGGACGGTCGGCCGGTTGGTCACCGATCGACACTGCTCAGTGGTCTCCCTCTGGAGTCACGGCGGTTGCCAGCAAGGAGTGAGGCACATGAAGATCGAGCGCGTCGGGGACACCGACGTCAGGTTCCGGCGCAACGGCACCGGGAGCCGGGCAGTGGTCCTCGTCCACGGCTTCCTGGACGACCAGCACGTCTGGGACGGCATGATCGGGGAACTGGGCAGCGCGGACGTGGAGACCGTCCAGCTCGACCTGGCTGGATTCGGTGAGCGCACCGAGGCGAACGGCCCGTTCACGCTGGAGCGGTTCGTGTCAGAGGTCGGGGCCGTAGTGGACACCCTCGGCAAGCCGGTCGTGCTCGTCGGCCAGAGCATGGCCGCGCCGATCGTGGAACTCGTTGCCGCGGCGCGCCCCGAGCGAACTCTCGGCCTGGTTCTGGTGGCGCCCATCCCCCTCGCCGGCACGCACCTTCCGGAGGAGACCATCGAGCCCTTCCGTGCACTGGGGGGCGATCCGAGCGCCCAGCGAGCTGTGCGACAGCAGCTTTCCACCAGCTTCGGCGAGGCGGACCTCGACCGGGTCATCGTGGTCGGCTGCCGGATGCGTCCCGAGGTGGTACGTGCCGCCGTGGGCTGCTGGGACACCGGACACCCGGACGGCAAGAAGCCCAGCGGCTACACCGGGCCGGTGCTGGTGATCCGAGGCGCCGACGACGGATTCGTCACCGCCGAGGTGGTCGTTCGAGGAGTGCTCGGGCGGTTCGGCGATGCCATATCGGAGACGGTGGACGGCGCCGGTCACTGGCCGCACATCGAGCAGCCGACTGCGGTCGCTGCACTGCTGGACGCGCTCCTGGTCAAGACATCGCCCCCGGGTGACACCTCGGGCCATGTAGCACCGCAGCGGTGGACGACGGCCTTCGCCGACAAGAGCACCGACTCCTTCGGGGAGGCGCTCGCTGAGGAGGCCGTGCTCGACGCGAGCATACTCACCCGGCCGATCGAGGGCCGTGAGCAGGTCAAACAAGTGATGGCGGCCGCCAGCGGGATCTACGACTCCCTCACATTCACCCACGAGGCCACCGAGGGGCTGCGCACCTACCTGGAGTGGAGAGCCACGGCTTCCGGAGGAACCCGCATGGAGGGCGTGACCATCCTGACGAAGGACGAGCGCGGACGCATCGAACGAGTGACAATCCATCACCGACCGCTCGGCGCGGTACTCCGCTTTTCGGCCGAACTCCGGGATCGCTTGCTCGACCGCATCGACCCGACACACTTCCACAACGGCGACCGATTGCCCACGCGACCGGCCATACAAAAAGAGCGATCATGACACAACGCACAGATGTTGCATTTCCTGCAGAGGGTGGCGTCACCCTTCGAGGCTGGCTGTACCTCCCGGACAGTCCTGGTCCTCATCCTGCGATCACCATGGCCCACGGCTATGCGGGCGTTAAGGAGTTCGGGCTGGAGCGCTTCGCCGAGGTCTTCGCCGAGAACGGCTTCGTGGTCCTTCTGCACGACCACCGAGGCTTCGGTGCCAGCGACGGCGTCCCCCGCCATGACGTGGACCCCTGGCGGCAAATCGCCGACTGGCGCCGCGCCATCTCGTTCCTCGAGAGTCGGCCGGAGGTCGACATCGACCGGATCGGTCTGTGGGGTACCAGTTACGCGGGCGGCCACGCCATCGTGCTCGGGGCCACCGATCGACGGCTGCGATGCGTGGTCGCGCAGGTGCCCACAATCAGCGGATTCGAACAGGGTCTGCGCCGAGTCCTGCCTGAGGCCATCAGCGGCCTGGAGGAGGTGTTCGCCGAGGACGAGAGGGCCCAGTTCCGCGGCGAGCCGCCGCGCACCCAGGCGGTCGTCAGCGACGACCCCGCCGTACCGGCCGCATACCGCGCCAGGGATGCGATCGACTTCTACCTTCAGCCGGTGCCGGCCGGGGCGTGGGAGAACCAGGTGACTGTACGCTCCACGCGTGCAGCCCGCATGTACGAACCCGGCGCCTGGATCAGTCGGGTCTCACCCACACCGCTGCTGCTCGTGGTCGGCGAACACGACACCGTCACCGTGACGGACCTGGCCCTGGCCGCCTACGAGCGTGCGCTGGAGCCCAAGCGTCTGGCGCTGCTGCCCGGCGGTCACTTCGACCCATATCTGTCCGGGTTCAAGGAGTCCAGCACAGCGGCACTCGACTGGTTCCGCCGCCACCTCGGACCGACTTTGTGACACGGGGGCGCTTCGCCCACAACGTGCAGGGGCATGGCTTGACTCCAGCACGACGCCGGTCACGCCCCGAATACCGCCCGCAGACCGGCACAACGTTCCTGACCATGAACGCGGAGTGGGCCGCCGATGCCCTCTTAGCTGCACTCACGGCTCTCGGCGGCACCCGCCGCGAGCCCATCGATCCCTCGCCCATCGGAAGCGGCCATACGCCGGGTCCTGCAGCGCGTGGACGGCGACGCCCTCGACGCGGCGATCGGCGCTTGGCTCTCCGGTTCCGCAGTCGGAGATCGCTCGGGGGCTGGGAGCGGCCGGATGGTGGTGCTCCTCAATGAGGATCTGGCCGCCTGGCTCCTGCCGACGAAGCGCACCGTTGACGTGCTGGGCTGCGTCGGCGAGGCCGACGTCGACCCCGTGCTCTACGCGAAGCCGTACTGGGTCGGGGCGAGCGGAGACGCGGCGCAACGCCCTTACGCGCCGCTGGTTGAGGCCCTGGCCAGGCGCGGCACGGTCGCCGTCGCCAAGGTCACGCTGAGGACGTGCGAGAGGCTGGCCGTGTTGCGGCCACGGCGGGGGATGCCCGTGCTCCACACGCTGCTGTGGCCCGAGGAGATCCGCGAACCGGACGACCTGTCGTCGGCTGCGCCGGTGACCGAGCGCGAACTGCAGCTCGCCGAGATGCTGATGGAGCAGCTGGCCGGGGTGGACATCGCCGATCTGCATGACGAGTACGCGCACGCCTTGGAACAGTTGGTCGTCGCGAAGATGACCGGCGGCACCGTGGAAGAGCCGGCCGAGCCGGTCCCGGCCGTCGACCTGATCGCGGCCTTGGAGGCCAGCATCCAGGCGGCGGGCAGACGGTGAGTGCGAGACCTGCGTGGATCCCGTTCCGCGACAGGGCGGCGCCCCAAGGACCTTCGGCGATACGGCACGAGGTCCTGGAGGCGCGCGCTAGTTGAGAGCGAGTTAGGTGCTCGCTGTCCGCAGGTTATGCGGAACGGCCGCCGGGGGGATGTGGTGAACAGAGCGGGGGCCACGTACCCCAGAGCGCGAGCACGGGTCGTCACGTAGGGCGTGCGGACCGACGTAGCGGCGAGGCAAGTCCGAAGCCGAACGGGCGTAACACCAAGGGGCTGATCGTGAGCACAGCATCCGAGCAGCCGCAGCCTGCCGCCCGCGGCGGTCCCCGGTCTCCGTCGGCGGGCACACGAGCACGTGGCATTCCTGGCCTCGATGACCCTGGCCGAATGGAGGCGCATTCTGGAAGTGCGGACCCGTCCGCCCCAGCTGCGTTTCCGCCTCGGGCGGGGCCGCGCGGATAAGCGGTCCGGCGCAGTCCCGGGTCTCCGCACAGGGCTGCGCCGGACACCTTCACCCGAGAGGCGGCAAACGACGGGCGCCTGGCAGCGAGGCTGGGCAGGGTGGGAGCGGCAGGCAAAGACTGGGCCCCCATCGCCGGCCATGACAGAGCCCCATGTCGCCGGGCAGCGGCAGGGGGCTCTGTCGCTGTCGGAGGTGGCCGCATCCTGGTGGGGTGCAGGTCACTCTTGCATTGCACCACGGGACCTCGGGCCTGCCTCGCTCACCAGCCTCTCCCGGACCGGCTGGGGCTCGCCCAACTAGTTAGTCCTGCGCTTCGGCATGTGTCGAACGCAGTCATGTGGCTGCCAGGATGATGGCTGTGTAGTGCGCGGTGAAGGCGGCGATGGTGAAGGCGTGGAAGACCTCGTGGAAGCCGAACCAGGCCGGTGAGGGGTCGGGGCGCTTGAGTCCGTACACGACGGCGCCCGCGGTGTAGAGCAGGCCGCCGCCCATGACGAGCTCGACCACCGCGGTGCCGCCGGTGCGCGCGAAGTCGGGCAGGTAGAAGACGGCAACCCAGCCCAAGACGAGGTAGCAGGGGGTGTACAGCCACCGGGGAGCCCCGATCCACAGCATGCGGAAGGCGATGCCGGCCAGGGCACCTGCCCACACCACGGCCAGCAGCACCAGCTGTCGGCCCGCGGGCAGCAGCAGTACCGCCAGCGGGGTGTACGTGCCGGCGATGATCAGGAAGATGTTCGCGTGGTCAAGCCGGCGTAGGACCGCCTCCCCACGGGGACCCCACGTTCCGCGGTGGTAGACCGCGCTGGTGCCGAACAGCAGGCAGGCCGACAGCGCGTACACCGAGCAGGCCGCAATTGCCGCGGCCGAGCGCGAAACGGCGATCAGGACGATGCCGCCGACCAGCGCGAGGGGGAACACGCCGGCGTGCAGCCAGCCGCGCATCCTCGGCTTCAGCGCAGCCGCCGCGCGCTCCACCCCGCCTTCCAGGCCGGCGGCGCTCTGCCCGGCAGTCAGCCGACCGGGTGCGCCAACAGGCCCATCAGGTGCGGGAGTACGCAGGGCGTCGGGCGTGGCGCCGGTGCTGGGGCGCGGCTGGGCCTCCCGCCCATGTGCCGGCGGCTGAGTCTCTTCGGCGATCATGTGCTCGTCTTCTGGAGTCGGCGGAGGAATGCGCGGCCCGCACGTTGCCCCGGACTGCGGGGTCAGATGTCGGCCGCGCGACGGTATTCGGCGTTGATGCGCTGGGCTTCTTCGAGCTGGTCTTCGAGCACGATGATGCGGCAGGCGGCCTCGATGGGGGTCCCGTGGTCGACGAGTTCCCGGGCGCGGGCGGCGATGCGCAACTGGTAGCGGGAGTAGCGGCGATGTCCGCCCTCGGAGCGGAGCGGGGTGATCAGGCGGGCTTCGCCGATGGCACGGAGGAAGCCCTGCGTGGTGCCGAGCATCTCGGCAGCCCGTCCCATGGTGTAGGCGGGGTAGTCGTCGTCGTCGAGACGGCCGAACGAGTCGTCTGCTGTCATTGCACCTCTCTGTGAAACCGCGCTGAGGGGCCCTGGTGCCGTATGGCACCAGGGCCCCGAAGGAACTGCTACACCATCTGCCGGCCCTGCTACTGCGCCGGCCTACTGTTTCCGTCCACCCGACCGGAATGCAGTCGGGGGTGCGGGGATCGCGGATGCGTGACCGGAGACCACCTCACTATCGATGTCCTGCGGTACCCGGGCTCACGACGTCCGCCCGGGCGATCCTGATGGCGCTTTGCTCCTCCGTTCTTCCCTCTGGAATCGATCTCTTACCTACTGCGGGTACTGCTCTCCTGCGTACTGCTGGTGATGCGAACTGCTCAGTGACCTGCCGCACCGCCACTTTCCGGCAGCCAGCCCCGTCGCCCGTCCTGCGTCTGCTCTGGCTTAGAACCCCACTGCCGAACCTCCCGGTGCGCGCGTCCGCAGCCGACGCCTTCACCGAGGTACTGCTCACTGACTTCACTGCTGGGTACTGCACCTGCACTTACAGGTCCTGCTCACGGTGGCCCCTGATCACTGCGGGCCACCCGGTCCGGCCGCCAGTCCCGTCGCCGTCCTGCAACCGCTCTGGCTCCGGAACTCCACCACCGCACCGTCCTGCGCACCACAACTAGCTGTACTGCTGCCCGGCAGGTCGTCTCTGCCAGGCTCTGCTGTCTCTCTGGGCTACGAGAGAAACCATAGCCACGCCACCGCCCAATGTCTACTTCGGCCAGCATAGATTTTTGGACGCTGGACGGTGAGGTAATCGACCTCGACGGCGACGTGGACGAGCCGCAAGGCGTCGGCCCCCGGCGGGGCGTCCGTCGTCTGCAAACGGGTGCACCGCAGGCAGCGACCGGGGCTGTAGCAGCGCAGGGGGAACCGATGGACGGTGATGCCGGACCAGCCGCCAGGTCCACGGTGTCCAGGTCGAGGCCTGCGCGGCGCAGGAACTCCGGCAGATCAGTCGGGCTGTGGGCCACGCCGAGGATAGTGCCGTCGATGAGACGCGGCGGCCCCCGGCCTCCGCCGGCAGGCACACGATCACGGCCGCCTTCCCGGCCTCGATGACCCCGGCCGGATGGAGGCGCATCTGGAAGCGCGGACCCGTTCGCCCCAGCCGCGTTTCCGCCTCGGGCGGAGCCGCGCGGAGAAGCGGTCCGGCGCAGTCCCGGGTCTCCGCATAGGGCTGCGCCGGACACCTTCACCCGAGAGGCGGCAATCGACGGGCGCCTAGCAGCAAGGCTGGGCAGGGTGGGAGCGGCACGCAAAGACTGGGCCCCCTCCCGTCGCCGGTCATGACAGAGCCCCCAGTCGCCGGGCAGTGGCAGGGGCTCTGTCGCTGTCTGCTGAGGCTTGCTGTCGGAGGTATCCACATCCTGGTGGGGTGCAGTCGCGTCCAGCGGAACCGGAGCTCCCTCAGCGCGAGGTCGCTTTTACACCATCGGCGGCGCCCGGCGTGGCGCCTCCGAGATCGAGATCAAGCTCTCGATTCAAGAACGGGTGCCGAGTATCGGTCCGGTGGCGGCGAGGGGAAGCCGTCCTCACCGCCCGCCGGCGGCAATCACAGCACGAGCCGTGGGCGGTGATTGCGTAGGACCCCGCCTGGGTTGTGACGGCCTGGCGGGGTCCTGCGGAGCGCCCCGGCAAGCGACTGACACGGTGCGCATTCCTCACTGAAGCCGACTGCCGGCCGGGTGAGGGTGTGGCGCGTCGACGTGAGGACTGCGGTCACTCCAATGGATGTGCGCGCGTCGCGTGGTGCTGGCTCGGGTGATCGTCCGAGCAGCTCTGGAAGCTGCGTTCCCCTACGCGCGCGACCGGGGTCGTGAACGCAGCCGGTCAGTGTGTCCTTGCTCGAGGTGAGATGGCGATGGATCTACGCCTCTGCCGGGCCGCCTGTTCGGGTGCCTTCCGACGGGTGCCGTCCCTTGAATGCGCCTTTGGGGGTAGGCGGAGTGAGCGGCGCCGGCGAGCGGTGGCCGCCATCTCACAGGACGAGGGAGGCTCCGTGGACGGCATTGTGCTGCTTCGGGACGACCATAAGACGGTCGAGAAGCTGTTCAAGCGTTTCGAGAAGGCTGATGATGACGCCTACGAGGAGCAGCGCGCGATCGTCGATGAGGTGATCGGCGAGCTTACGGTTCATGCCTGGATCGAGGAGAAGATCTTCTACCCGGCCGCCCGGGAGGCGGCGCCTGACACCAGCGATCACGTGCTGGAGAGCGTCGAGGAACACCATGCCGTGGTGTGGATGCTGTCGGAGCTGAAGGACATGGATCCCAAGGACGAACGCTTCAAGGCGAAGATGACCGTCCTGATGGAGAACGTTCGCCACCACGTCGAGGAGGAAGAGCAGGACTGGTTCCCGGAGGTACGCAAGGCCATGGGCCGTAACCTGCTGACCGAGCTGGGCGAGCAGATGCACAAGGCGAAGGCAGACGCGCCGCGCGATCCGCTGGCAGTGCCTTCCGCGAAGGAGTAGGAGACCACGTCGCTCCAGACCCCTCCACCTCGGGCTGACCTGACCGCTTGGGGAGGAGGACCGGCCAGCCGGGGTTGGGGTCCCCCGTGAAGGGCGCCAGCTGTCCTTCCGGACGGGCGGATCCTCTCGCTGTACCAGCAGCTGTGACGTGGGTCATTTTGCCCGTTTTCTACTCCAGGTAGATTCGCGTCGCCGCCGGTGACGGGGCGGTCTCCGTCGAATGGAGCAGGAGCTGCGGGATGAATGCGGATCTCTCCCCGGTAATAGCAGCCACCGCCCAATGGCTCCTGCGTTCTTACCCGCCGCATACCGGCGGCGCATGGGCGGCTTCGCTGGCACAGACCCAGGCCCGCCAGGCGGTGACGGTTGCCGCGTGGCTGCGGTACCCGACCGGCACGGACGCTGCTTGGGTCACATTGGCCGGACCAGGCGGCTCGGGCAGGCTCGACTGGTTGGTAGGAGCCGATGCGCCGGGTCGCGAGTCGGCAGACCGCGCATGGCGGACCTGGGTCGATGAAGTGGTGGCCAGCTGGGCGGCCTGTCTGCTCATTGCTCCTGCCGTGGCCGAGCATGCCGTGGCAGCAGTGGCGGGATGCGAGCATGCGGCGGGACTGGTCTTCGACTTCCGCCGACTGACCAGCCCCGACGACCATGATCAGCAGGCAACGGCCCTGCTGCGTCATCCCGACCTCTTAACGCCCCTTGCCGCTCTGCATGAGGTAGCACTGCGGCAGCGCCTCGAGCTGGGCCAACGCGACGCGGCGTGACAGTTCGGGCCGCAGGCAGCACCTGTAACCCGACCAAGGCGGCCACGTGAAGATCTTGGTTTTTGTTCATGGACGGCTCGGACGCGATCCCGAGATCAGCCGCGACGAACGGGTCTAGCGGCGCGGCGTGTGTGCGGCAGTCCCGCGGACGAGAGCCAACCGGTGTTCCGCGGGCGCCCGGATCCGTCGTGGCGGATGCTAACGGCGACGGTCTCCGGGGCTCGAGCAGCGCCCGTCGGCCACGACTACCCGCGGGCCGGCCCCCTTCTCACGTCTTCGCTACGCCGGGAGCGCTGCCATGCCGACAGACGGGGCCGTCATGCTCTGGGTCGGGCATGGCGGCCCCCGCCGCTTCGCCGCAGCGGGGGCCAGCGGTAGCTCGACTCCACCCGGGGGGTTGCGGAGTCCGTTCTGCTACATATCGAGCCTGGGCGCTGACGCGATCTTTCGCCCGCCATGACTCCATCAAATCGGCCATATGGGTTCGATATCGGTGGAAGACCGGACGCGCAGGTTCGGCTCACTTGCACTGCGAAGTGGCTCCGCGACGGCCACCCGGCTGGGTCAGCCTGCATTACCCCAAGGTGAAGGCCATTTGGGAGCTGCACCTGAACATGGAACTGGAGCATTTGCGCCTGGCATGCGATCTGATGCGCCGCCACGACGGCCGCGAACCGGAAGAAGTCTTGGCCCCCGCCTTGCCCAATGTGCTGACCTTCGAGCCGAACAAAGCCTACCTGCGGGAGCTGCTGGCCACGCAGATGGACTTGACGACCTTGGGCACCGGCTACGTACGTGAGGCGCACGAGCGGTTCGAGGAGATGCAAGAGCGTCTCCACGAGGGCGAGGCGCCTCCCAGCGAGCGGGTGATGGTGCAGCACGAGGAGATGTTCGGCCGGGATTACCGCGAGGAAACCGAAGGCCCGCACCCGGTCGACCCCCAGCGATAGTCCCGCTGGTCCCGGCCGCGCCTCGTGGACGGCGGCAGTGTCGCCTTGACGGATTCAGTGAGAGGAGACCCTCGTGACCCAGGAAGCCCGGACCGGCGACCCGGTAGCCGGCGATGACGTAGTCGCGTTGTTGACGCGCCAGCACGGCGACATTCACAACTTGTTCGACGAAGTTCGCACCAGCCAAGGGGACGCGCGACGGGAGGCGTTCCAGAAGCTGGTACGGCTGCTGGCCGTGCACGAGACCGCCGAAGAAGAAGTGGTCCACCCCGCGGCACGCATCGCCTTCGACGGCGGGGACCAGGTGGTCCAGGACCGGCTGGAGGAGGAGAGGGCTGCCAAGGAAACACTTAGCTCTCTTGACGAGATGGACACCGACGATCCGAAGTTCATGCCCATCCTGCTGGCTCTGCGCGACGACGTGCTCAAGCACGCCAGGGCCGAGGAACGGTACGAATTCGCCCAGCTGCGGCGCACCACCAGCCCGCAGCGGCTCGCAGCGATGGCCAAAGCCGTCAAGGCCGCCGAGAAGATGGCACCCACGCACCCGCACCCGGGGGTGGAGAGCGCCACCAAGAACATTGCCGCTGGACCGGTAGCGGCGCTGATGGACCGCACCCGCGAGACGATCCGCAAAGCCATGGACCGCGACACCTGAGCCGGGCGCGACACAACGTTCCACGCAGCGAGCCACTTCGCAGGATCGGAAGCGGACCAATTGAGCGCGTCGTTCGGAATGGCCTCAGGGTGCAGGTCAGCTGCGCCGATGTTTTCAGGATCGCTTCTCGCTGCCCGTCGCCCGATTCCGTGTCAGGACATACGCGGGCTCCTGATAACCGCGCCCACCGGCGGCGTAATCCCCGGTGCGAGAGGAACGGGCCGTTACCAAGGAGTGTCGTGATGCGCCTGCACCACCTGAAGCGGCGGGCTTGATGCACTTTGATGCTCCAGCGGAGGGTGCCCGTCGGTGTAGGCCAAACAGGTGAGGAGTGGCTATGGCGGTACAGGTGGAGCCGACTCAGGCGGCGGGATCCGTCCGGCCCAGGCCTGGGGCGGTGATCGTCGACTGGCTGACGACGACCGACCACAAGAAGATCGGGTCGCTCTATCTGGGCAGCGCGTTCGGGTTCTTCCTGTTCGGCGGGGTTCTGGCGCTGTTGATGCGGGCGGAGCTGGCCCGCCCGGGTACGCAGATCATGTCGAACGAGCAGTACAACCAGTCGTTCACCATGCACGGCACGATGATGCTGCTGATGTTCGCCACGCCGCTGTTCGCCGGGTTCGCGAACGCGATCATGCCCCTGCAGATCGGTTCACCCGATGTCGCGTTCCCCCGGCTGAACATGCTGTCGTACTGGCTGTTCCTGTTCGGGTCACTGATCGCCGTGGCCGGCTTCCTCACCACCCAGGGCGCCGCCGACTTCGGCTGGACCGCCTACGCCCCGCTGTCGAGTGGCGAACGCACCCCCTACGCGGGGGGCAACATGTGGGTACTGGGCCTGGCGATGTCCGGCTTCGGCACCATCTTGGGCGCGGTCAACTTCGTGACGACCGTCATCTGCATGCGCTGCCCCGGCATGACCATGTTCCGGATGCCGATCTTCACCTGGAATATCCTGCTGACCTCCGTGCTGGTGCTGTTCGCGTTCCCGGTGCTGGCCGCCTCCCTGCTGGCCCTGTACGCGGACCGTAAGTTCGGCGCTCACGTCTTCGACCCGGAAAATGGCGGACCGCTGCTGTGGCAGCACCTGTTCTGGTTCTTCGGCCACCCGGAGGTGTACATCATCGCGCTGCCGTTCTTCGGCATCATCACCGAGGTCATCCCGGTCTTCGCCCGCAAGCCCGTCTTCGGCTACGTGAGCCTGATCGCCGCGACCATCTCGATTGCGGGCTTGTCGGCGACGGTCTGGGCGCACCACATGTTCGCCACCGGCGCGGTCCTGCTGCCGTTCTTCGCCTTCTTTACCTACCTGATCGCGGTGCCGACCGGGGTGAAGTTCTTCAACTGGATCGGCACCATGTGGAAGGGGAACCTGAGCTTTGAAACGCCCATGCTGTGGGCGCTCGGGTTCCTGGTCACGTTCCTGTTCGGCGGCCTGACCGGCGTCATCCTGGCCTCGCCACCGCTTGACTTCCACGTCACCGACTCCTACTTCGTGGTCGCCCACTTCCACTACGTCGTCTTCGGCACCGTGGTGTTCGCCATGTTCGCCGGGTTCCATTTCTGGTGGCCGAAGTTCACCGGCAGGATGCTGGACGAACGCCTCGGCAAGATCCACTTCTGGACGCTGTTCATCGGCTTCCACACCACCTTCCTGGTCCAGCACTGGCTCGGCGCGAACGGTATGCCCCGCCGCTACGCGGACTACCTGGCAGCCGACGGCTTCACCACCTTGAACACCATCTCCTCGCTCGGCGCCTTCTTGCTGGGCCTGTCCACGCTGCCGTTCGTCTACAACGTGTGGAAGTCCGCCCGCTACGGCAAGCCGGTCGAGGTCGACGACCCCTGGGGCTACGGACGATCCCTGGAATGGGCCACCTCCTGCCCCCCGCCACGGCACAACTTCCTGACCCTGCCGAAGATCCGCTCCGAATCACCCGCCTTCGACCTGCACCACCCCGACATCGCCGCTATGGACCAGGAGCTCAACGCCGGCCGCCGCGACGTCATCGAACCCGGCAAGGGAATCGCGAAGCCCCTTGGCGAGGACGGCCAGACGTGACCGGGCGCGATCTTCGCAGCGCTGGCGGCGATCCGGCCGCCGCTGAGGGCATTGCGCAATGCGAAAATTTTCTGTCGTGGCACGCCGAGATCGGCGACGCCCAGGCCGCGGCTTCAGCCTTCGCCGACCGCATGCCATGGCTGACCACCGCCCAGCGGGACGAAGTTGTCCGGCTCTATATCGCCGAACGCCTCGACCTAGCTCGCAAAATGCTGACCCGCATCTCGCGGCGCGGGACCGAATTGAACGCTGAATACGACCGGCGCTACAACGCACTGCGTAACCGGCTCTGCGCCGTCGTGGCAGTCGTGCTCGTCACTGCGGCCGTCTGCATTCCCGTGCCGGTTGTGTACCTGCTTGCCGGAGACTGACGCATCCGTGGGGCGGCCCGGAGCCTGCGGGCCTGGTGCCGACTTCCGGCTGCCGAGTTCGGGTCAGGCCGCGGTGTGCGGGGTCAGGCAGAGAGTGTGAGTTCGGCGCGGCCGAACAGTAGTGCGTAGCCGTTGGGCAGCTGGTTCAGGATGCGGGTGACAAGGTCGTCCCCGGCAAGTTGGGCGATGACGGTGAAGACGGTGCCGGCATCCCAGCGTGCTGTGGCCGGGGTGCCGCCGGTGCGTTTGGCCAGGTCGCTGACGAAGCCGAAGCCGGTCCGGGGGGTGGTGGCGGTGATCTGGGCGGTGAGCTCAAGGGCGGCCTCGAGGGGAAGCCGGGCGGCCAGGGCGACGCGTTCTTCGCCGGTGAGCTGCCGGCCGAGGGCGGCGAGAACGTCGCGTACGGCCTGCTCGGCCCGTTCGCTCGTGGCGTAGGCGCCCTCATACCGCACGTGCTCGACCATGTGCTCGAACGACATCGCCGCTGCAGGGCGCGCTGCCTGGGGCTGCTGGGACATCGCGGGTGCCCTTTCTCTTCTGTGCACTGGATGTGATGGGAGGGAGGGGAGGAAGGCGTTCGCTCTTGCCTACCGGGGTCAGCCGGGTTCAAGGTGGCCGAACAGCAGGTCGTAGCCGGGTGGCAGTTGCAGCAGGAGCCGTCGCAGAAGGTCTGGTCCGGCCTCCTCGGCGGCCACGCTGAGCACCGCGCCCACGTCCCACCGTGCGGTCTGGTCAGTGGCGCCCTCGATCCAGGCGGCGGTGGCCCGCACGAACCGCTCCGCGTCCAGTGGTTCGGTGGCCTGCATGGGGTTGAGCAGGATGAGCGCGTATGTCTCCGGGAGCCGTGCGGCGAGCTCGGCACGTTCCTCGCCGACTACGTGCGCGCCCAGTAGGGCCAGGACCACGCGGGCCGCCCGGTCCGCCTCCTGCGGTGTGGAGTACTCACCACGTTCCTGGACCCGCGCCAGGAACGCTTCGGATCGCATGACCACGGGTCTGCCCCCTTGCTGTCTGGCGCGGAGGACGGGCCGGGATGGCGCAGGAATGGCCGCCCGTCCTCCGCTGCCGGTGTGGTGCGGGGTTGCGTCCGGTTCCGGGATCAGCCGCTGATCTGCTTGCGGTCGCCGGACGAGGTGATGGAGATCTTGCGGGGCTTGGCCCGTTCCGCGACGGGGATGCGCAGCGTGAGAACGCCGGCGTCGTAGTCGGCCTGGATGTGCTCGGTGTCGAGGGTGTCGGCGAGCACCAGCTGTCGGGAGAAGACACCCAGCGGCCGCTCGGACAGCTCCATCTGCACGTTCTCGGCGTTGGCTGTGGGCCGTCGCTCGGCCTTGACGGTGAGCATGTTCCGTTCCACGTCGATGTCGATCGCCTCAGGCGAGATGCCGGGCAGGTCGAAGACGATCACGTACTGGTCGCCGTCGCGGTAAGCGTCCATGGGCATGGCTGTGGGCCTGGACCAGGTGCCGGTCGCTCCCAGCATCTGCTGGGCCAGACGGTCCAGTTCACGGAAGGGGTCGGTGCGCATCAACATCGTGAAACACCTCCAAGCGTTCGGGCAGTAGCTGCCAATGCGCTTCACCTGCCTTCCGTTGTAGCATGTCATCCAAGCGATGACAAAAAAGACGTCGTCGAAAGGATGACGAGCAAGGGAGCCCCTTCGTTGGCGACCGACCCGCCTGCCCGAACGCCCGGCGACCGAGCCGTTCCTCTCCCCGCCGCCGCGACCGCCCTGGCCACCATCGAGGAGGCCCTTCGCGTCGCCCGCACCGCCGACGACACCGCGGCACAACCCACCCCCGACGAGGGGCCGCGGGAGGCACTGGCCTCACTCATCCTTCTGCGTGAGGTGCGCGAGCAACTCGCCCGCTGGGAAAGCGGCCTGATCGAGACCGCCCGCGCCGCTGGTGCGAGCTGGGCCGACCTGGCCGAGCCGCTCGGCGTCGCGAGCCGGCAGGCGGCCGAACGCCGCTATCTGCGCCTACGGCCGGGAGCGGCCGGCACCACAGGGGAGCAGCGGGTCAAGGCCACCCGCGACCGCCGGGCCGCCGATCGCTCAGTCATCGTCTGGGCACGTGACAATGCCGCAGATCTCCGTCGGCTCGCAGCACGAGTGACCGCCCTGACCGACCTCCCCGAATCGGCACACCCCGCTGTCTCAGCCGTGGACCGAGCCTTGGCCTACGACGACGCGGCAGCCCTAGTGGACCCGCTCGCCGCCGTACATCCCCACCTGGAGACAGCCCATCCCGAGCTCGCCGCCATCCTCGCCAGCCTCACCGGCCAGACCGCCCGGCTACGTAAAAGCAGCCACCAGCAGCGCCACGGGAACTAGTCCGAAGCCAGCGTCGGGGCCAATGCCCAAGCCGCGGCTGCCTTCCCTCGACTGCGCTCGCTGCAACTCCGGACAACGCAGCAGGCTGCCGATCGGCTGCCCACAGGCACCAGTGATCCAGGCGCTGTGAGCAGCCGGTGGGGCATCGGAAGGCGGTCCCCGAAGCTGGGCCTGCCATATCGGCGTTGCCCGGGCTTGCGCGGAATCCGACGATCGACTTGACGGAGCGTGATGACACCTGGCCTTATCCGCGGCGAGGATCCACAGCGCGTGCCTGGGCGCCATCCGGCAGGCCTGCGGTGCCGATCCGCCGACAGGCCTGTGTCAGCCGCGCTTCATTCCTCCAGGGGTGTCCGACATCGGGTGCCCCTTCGTGCGAGTACTGCCGGGACGCGTAGTTGCCGCTGCGAGTGCGACCACCAGGCCGATCACACCGACGATCACGTTGTTGGTGATGGTGCGCCAGTTGCTGACATCACCCGCGACAACCCAGGGCGAGATGATCGTCCACAGGGCGATGACGGCCGCCGCCCAGGCCTTGGAGTGAGTGCGCTCGAAGCCTCGTCCCACGCCGCCCATGAGCAGTGCGTACGCGATGCCGGCGATGAGGTTGTTGACGGCGATCGTCGACAGCGTGTTGAAGCCGAATATCGCGTTGAAGCCCGCGATCCACGGTGAAGCAGCCAGGTAGGTACCTATGAGCAGGCCCATCGCTTCCACTGCTTGACCGCGATTGGTCGCGGTCGCACGCTCGTAATCGGCGCGAAGCTCCAGCAGATCCGGGTGCTGCTCGATGCCGGGCTGTGTGCGAGACATACGGACCATCTCCTGTAATTTCGGTCATTCCACCTGTCCGCCTACCCGCACTCACGCACCCGAGTCTGGTCACCCTGCGTTTAGGCTGGCTCGCCATCGTGTCCGATGCCGCCGTGACGCGTACGGAGGTAGTCCACGCAGTGGGTGGTCCACGGCGGCCCTGCGACAAATTCCAGGTGGCGAAGCTGACCCCGGCGGATTTGAGGCGCATTCTGGAAGAGGGGCTTCACTCGTCGCAGCCGCGCTTCTGTTTCCGGCGCGGCCGCGCGACAAGCAGTCCGGCGTAGTCCCGGGTCTCCGTTCAGGACTGCGCCGGACGCCGTCACCCGAGAGGCGGCGATCGACAGGCGCCTGCTGACGTGGTGGGCAGGGTGGGGAGCGGCAGGCACGCTGGGCTCCCTTCGGACGCCAGCCATGACAGAGCCCCTGTTGCCGCGTAGCGGCAGGCTCTGTCGCCGTCACCCGTGACCGACTGCCGGAGGTGGCCGCATCCTGGTGATGCGGTCCAGCCCAGCGGAACCACAGCCCCCTCAGGGTTGGGCCGCCGCCCTCACGCAATCGGCTGCGCCCGGCGTGCGCGCCTCCAAGAGCGGCATCAGATTGTGTGGAAGTAGAGGCCTCCGCTCAACCCCCAGGCGGAGCCTCCACCGTGAGTCGACCCCCGCCGCACGGCCGCGACGGGGGTCGAGTCTTTGCTGAGCTCACCGTTCCGTGGTGCCCTCCAGGGCGCATGCCACGCTCACGCTCGCCACCACGCGATTGGCGTGAGGGAGGAGGGGCCGGAGTGGGGTCGCTGGGGCGGTCAGGCGGCGGGCGGCACAGGCGATGCGGATGCGGTCTTTGTTGAAAGTGCCGAGCAGTCGTCGATCGGTGGGGAGACGATCATTAGCGGTTCATCGACGTCCATACGCTCCGAGTGCTGCGGCACGGGATCGAGCGCAGGATGGAAGCGCGGCCCCGCTGTCCTTGCCCGATTAGCGGGGTCGCCCGCTGGGCCTGGGGCCTGGGGCCGGGGTGTCAAGGGGACGAGGTCCGCCCCCTCCTCCACCGGGGGCGGACCCGCTTCACCTGCAGGCGGCAACTCGTCTTTGTCTGTCGGATGCCGGCTTGCTGCAGCGTGCCGTGGTGCTGTTCACCCTGCTTTACCTCAGGCTGGTGACCACCGCGGTCGCGCAGCCGCTGCGGATGCCCGTGTCGCACATCTTCTTGATCATCATGGCGAGGCCCCTCGCGCTTCGCGAACTGCACCCCACGCTGTTCCGGCTTATATCCGGAACCAAACCTGTGGAGTGCAGTTGGGGGCTGGCCCGCCGTCACGAAGCTGCGGGGCCCGCCCCGCGTGTCGACTAGTGGCCCGGCGTAGCGCCTCGGCGTTACGCCAGCCCAGGTCGCGCTGGCATGGCTGCTACGCGCCACGCTCCCACCGTGGTCGTCGTCCCAGACACGACGAACCCCTAACCGCTCGCGCACCAGCGTTGCCGCAGCCAAGGTCGCCGAGAACGTACGGACACCGAGGTAGCCCGCCCGACGAGCCTGGTCGGAATTGACAGCCGCCCTCGACCACCCACACCAGATCGCGGCCTGCAGTCGGTGTGCGACAGGTCCGGAGCCAGTGCAGGCCGTTCATGGGCCTCACCCCCGCCAACTACCCGGCCCGGCAGTGCGGTGCGCCAGCCGTGCGGCGGTTTCCCTTCAGTGCGGGAGCTGGACGGCCCCGCGGCGTTCGATATGCGTGTTGGGGCCACCCCGTAGCGGGGTGGCCCCAACACGCATATGAAGGTGGGAGTGCCGGAGGGTTCAGGGATGGGTGATGTCGTGGCCGACGTCCTTGAGCTTCTCCTTGGCCTCACGGGCGTCGCCCTTGGCCTGTTCGGCGCGGCCCTTGGCGGTCAGCCGCTCGTTGCCCACGGCCTCGCCAGTGGTCTCCTTGGCCTTTCCGACGGCCTGTTCGGTCTTCGCCTTGGCCTTCTCGTTGGCAGTCATGCTGCTCACCTTCCCGGGCGTTGAGGTCGCCTGCTGTGGGTTCGTCTGGCCGCTGGAAGGCGCGGCAAACATGTCGGGGGGACCGGGCGACGGCACTGTGATTTCCCGGTATGGGCCCGCATGGGCCGCGGGGGTCGGGGCATTCACGGATGCGCGAGTGTCCGTGTCCGGTTGAAAGAAACATGATCTTCGCGTGCGTGCCGGTCTGGCTCGGGGGCACGTGGTGTCCAGGAGGTTGATAACGATGGTTCCCCTGCTTCTGGTACTTCTTTTGGCCCTGATCCTGTTCGGCGCGGGCTTCGCGCTGAAGGCGCTGTGGTGGATCGCGGTGATCGTTCTCGTGGTGTGGCTGGTCGGATTCTTCGTGCGGCCCGCCGGTAGCGGTGGCCGCAAGGGCCGCTGGTACCGCTGGTAGACGCACCACGACAGCGGTGTCAGGGCCGCGCATGGCGGCGCACCCATGAGTGGGGCCCGGCCGGGGAAGGCCGGGCCCCATCCACGTCCGTACGCACCCATCCGCGGTTGCAGGACCGCGCGCAGGACACAGCCTCCGGAGTGAGGACCGGGCCCGCCCGGCTGTGCCCGGGCTCGTGGGCGATACACACGAACAGCCGGACGGACGCTCTCCGCGGCCCCGCTGCGAAGGGTGTAGAGACCCGGCACGCGAGTGGGGCCGCACTTCCACGATGCGCCTCCACCAGGCTGCGGTCATCTGGGCCAGCCGCGCCGTGGTCCATTCGCCGCCGGACGCCAAGCGGTTAAGCCTGTCCCGAGCCCGCCCGGCCTTAATCGGCCCTGGCGGGTCTGATCCGGCCGGACGGACAACACCAGCCTACGGCGACGGCCGACGCTCACTAGTGCCGGCCCACATCGAGTGGGGCGAGGTCAAACGCTGGTGCTGCTAATCGGGTCGTCGGCGGGTGGGGTGGTGGGGAGGGTGAAGGTGATGCGGGTGCCGGCTGTGTGGGTGGGATCGAGGGTGATGGTGCCGCCGTGGAACTCGACGACCTTCTTGCACAGGGCGAGGCCGATACCGCTGCCTGGGTAAGTGTCCTTGGTGTGGAGGCGGTGGAAGATCACGAAGATGTGATCGGCGAACTCCGGGTCAATGCCGATGCCGTTGTCGGTGACGGTGAAGCGCCACTGGTCGCCCTCGGGTGTGGCTCCGATGTGGATCGCGGGGGCGCGGTCGGGGTGGCGGAATTTTACGGCGTTGGAGATCAGGTTCTGCCAGAGCATGCCCAGTTGCGTTATATCTCCGGTCAGTTCGGGCAGTTGATCGCGGGTGATCGTGGCGCCGGATTCTTCGATGGCCACGCTGAGGTTGTCCAGTGCCTGGTCGACGACCGCGTTGAGATCGGCGGGCTGGTACTCGCTGTGCAGCCGGCCGACCCGGGAGAAGGCCAGCAGGTCGTTGATGAGGAACTGCATGCGGGTGGCCCCGTCGGCCGCGAAGGCGATGTACTGGTCGGCGCGGTCGTCGATCTGGCCGGCGTAGCGGCGCTGGAGGAGTTGCGTGAAGCTGGCGACTTTCCGTAGCGGTTCCTGCAGGTCGTGGGAGGCCACGTAGGCGAACTGCTCCAGTTCGATGTTGGAGCGCTTCAGGTCGGCGGCCTGCGCATCCAATTGGTGCCGGGCCTGCTCGCTGGATGCGATCTCATCGGCCAGTCGTCGGCGCATGGATTCCAGATCCGCGCCGAGGCCGCGCAGGTCGGCCGGGCCGGTCGCGGTGATGGGGCGGCCGGAATTGCCGCGGGTGACGGTACGGGCGTCGGCGCCGAGTCGTGAGAGGGGGCCGGTGATGCCACGGCGCAGTCCTTCGAAGATCAGCACGGCCAGGAGCGCGATCACAACCGCGATCGCCATCAGTACCCGGTCGCGCAAGTCCTCGGCCCGGGCAAGATCGCGCACTGCCGTGGTGCGGTCGTCGCGCAGATGGTCCTGCTGTGCGGTCATCGCTGCGCGCAGCCGGTCGAATGCGGCTTTGCCTTCCGTGGCGCGCTCGCTGGCCACCGGTACCGGGGCGCCGGCCGGGGCGGTCGCGATCGGGCCGGCGAAGCGCCGCTGCCACTCTTGCGAGCGGGCCACGACGCTCTCCAGGTCCGAGCGGCGCTGCGGGTTGTGGGCCAGCAGCTCTCGCAGGCGGTCCACTGCCGTCTTCTGATCGGCCAGGCCCTGCCGGTAGGGCTGGAGGAACTCCCTCTGCCCGGTCAGGCCATAGCCACGGATGCCGGTCTCCTGGTTGACCAGGGCGGTTTCCAGACGTATCGAGTTGGTCAGGGACGGAGAGCGGGTATCGACCAGATCCCGGGTGATCGAGGTGGCACGGTTCATCGCCCACAGCCCGAACGCACCGAGGACCACCAGCACCACAAGCGCCACGCTCACGCCCACCAGCAGCCAGCGCCGCGTCGTCCAGCCACCCGGCCTGCCACCGCGGCAAGTGGTGTCCTGCTCGGTCATCACGGTGCTCCTGGGGTGTCGGCGGTCGCCCGTACGGGCAGGCGGCGGGGACACTCTAGCCCGCCTTCGACAACTCTTGTTGTCACGCTGACGGGTGAGCGCCTACAGTGTCCGTATGCCTGGCATCCACTTCTCCCTGCGGATGAGCGAGGAGGAGATCGCCGCGCTCACCGCCGGCGCGGTCGACGACCTCGTCGGTGAACTCGTCGGTCGTGCCTTCCAGCGCCTGCCCGGCGGCGAGCACTCGCCCGCCCAGGCCGAGGCCCTGGCCCACTTGCACATGCTGATCCACCTCCGGCAGGCCATCGAGCGCCTGGAAGAGACCGCCGCGCACGAGGCGGCCGACGCCGGTGCCGGCTATCCGCAGATCGGCAGGGCGTCCAACATGACCCGGCAGGGTGCCCGCCGCCGATGGCCGGGACTGATCACCCAAGACCACTCCCCCCACGCCCCTCCAGGTACCCGGAGATCTCGATGATGATCGCCCCCGCTCGCGCCTACGACGTCCTGATGGTCGAGGACGACGCCGCTGACGCCATGCTCATCGAGGATGCCCTCACCGCATGCGGCACCCGCAACATCACGCAGGTCGAGGACGGCATGGCGGCCCTGGACTACCTTCGTGATCCGGCCAACCCGCGGCCGCACCTGATCGTGCTGGACCTGAACATGCCGCGCATGAACGGCCGCGAGCTGCTGGCCGTCATCAAGAGTGATGAATTGCTGCAGACCATCCCGGTGGTGGTCCTCACCACGTCCTCCGCCCCCGACGACGTCACCGGCGCCTACCAGCAGCACGCGAACGCCTACGTCACCAAGCCCGTCAACCTGGACGACTTCGAACGCGCCGTGCAGAGCATCGACGCCTTCTACCTCGACACCGTCACCAAACTCCCCCGGCAGTAGCACCCCGGCAGTCAGGCTTCGGGCCCGATGTGGCGCGGACTCTGCGGTCGAGAAAGAATCCGAATACCGGGCGTCAACCGGGGTAGCCGGGCAACGCCCCAGAGGCGTGAAGACACTACTTAGTGCGGAGGTTGCTGAGATGCAGGTAGTTGCCGACGAAGCTGTCGAAGCAGCACAGGTATCCGTCACTTCGCAGGCGATGCCGGAGGTGTCCGGCGCGATGACGCCCTTGGAAGTCCGGCAGGTCTCCAAGGTGATGTTCGCGCGACTGCAGACGCTGGAGGAGGGCACTGCCGACTACCAGTACGTCCGCAGCACGCTGATCGAGATGAACACGGCGCTGGTCCATTTCGCGGCCCGCCGCTTCTCCCAGCGCGCGGATCAGATGGAGGACATCCTGCAGGTCGGCACGATCGGTCTGATCAAGGCCGTCGACCGGTTCGACCCCGACTACGGGGTGGAGTTCGTGACCTTCGCCCTCCCGACCATCGTGGGCGAGATGAAGCGGTTCTTCCGCGACACCAGCTGGTCGGTCCACGTCCCCCGGCGGCTGCAGGAACTGCGCGTGGACCTGGCCAAGGCCACCGACACCATGGCCGCAGAGCTGGACCGCGCGCCCACGATGACCGAACTCGCGGCCCGGCTCGAGATCAGCGAGGAGGAGGTCGTGGAGGCCATGACGGCCGCCAACGCCTACTCCGCCGCCTCCCTGGACGCCCCGGCCACCGACGAGAGCGACGGCGGAACCGGCTGGGCGGACAGGCTGGGCTACGACGACAACGCCTTCGCGAAGATCGAGGACCTCGAGGCGGTCAAACCCCTGATCCGGCAGTTGTCGGAACGGGAACGGCTGATCCTCTCACTCCGCTTCGGCCAGGACATGACCCAGGCGCAGATCGGCGAACAGCTGGGAGTCTCCCAGATGCAGGTCTCCCGCCTCCTGACCCGGATCCTGACCCGTCTGCGTACCCAGGCCCTGGCCCTTCCCTAGGCTGCCGGGCCCTTGGACCAGCGAGTCATTTGAGGCAGCAGCACTTACCGCTCGGTACTGCAGCGCGCACGTGCGTAGTGGCTGGTGCCGACACGTGCGGTGTGGCCCTCAACAGGTCGGAGGTGCTCGGCGTCTGTCGAACTGGTGGCCTGACCGGCTGATCGCCGGGGACGGAGCTCTTGCGACGGGGCCTTAATTCTGGCCTGCGAGCTTCCTTGAGCCGACCGCAGTGGGTAACCGCTTCGTTGCAGGCGGGACAGTAGGCGGAGGTCCGGTAGGTGATGGACGCGGCCCCACCCCTGGAGGAAGGGGCGGAGCCGCGTAACAACCTGCCGCACCAGGCCGTGTTGTTCCACCGGACGCCATAGCCCCAGTGCGGATATCGGACCATGTCGGAGGATAGCTCACAACGAGCTCATGACGCGGAACGGCGCGCGGTCAACGGCGGTCCCTTCCAGTGCCGCCCATTCGGCGACGTCTAGGGGTCAGAACGAGTCGAGGTGGGGAACAGCCTCGGTGCCGTCCTGGCGGACCGTGTGCGGTTGGCGACGCGGGTGGGGCTCGCGGCTTCAGGACGCGCCTTCGATCAGCTCGAGGTTGCCCAGGTGTCGGTAAGGGATGCTGGCCTCGTCGGGGCCTAGTGTGTGCTGAGTTCGCCCGGCCGGTATGCGGTGGCTTTGGCCAGCGATGGGCCCCCGGCTGGGCGGGCGGTCCTGTCGGTGAACGATTCCTGTGGCCGGCCCGTCAAGATGTTGAGCGAGACGCAGGCCTCCACCCCATCGAGTCGGCAATGACGGCGCACCCCGTCCACCGACGTCAGTGCAGGCCGTCGAAGACCGCTTGCCGCGTACACCGCTCCAGCAGGCGGATCTCTCGCACGCGGGCCTTGTCCAGACGCGGCGTCTCAGCTGCGGGCCGCGGAGGACCTCTCCGCGTCGGGTGTGGCTTGAGCAGCTGAGATGGCGCGTCTGGGACGCGGAACTGCCTTGCCCTCGTCGATCCACTGACGCAGCACGGCACGGTAGATCGGCGGGTCGCCGCTGACCTGGATTCCGTCAAGCTGAAAAGCGCGGCCGGCCGTGAGTGGCTCGGGCAAGGCTGCGGTGTCCTCCATACTCCTCCAACGATGCCGCGAGGACATCGGTGGTGGCCCGCGAAGAGGGCGATGCCGGGCGGCCCCTGTGCACTGCGACAACGTGCGGCACGCCACGTTCGGCGGTACGGCGTGGACGACGTCGACCTCAACCTCCGCATCGTCACGCTGAGCGTGCCCCCCCCCAGCGGTGTCGCCCCTTCCCCGCCGCAAGTCACTGGGTGGGGAGCCAGGCCGCCTGCGTCTCAGAGTTTGCGCGTGTCGCGTGGCTCGGCGTAGGGCTCTTCGTCAGCTGGGTGACCGGCTTCGATGGCGCGGGCTCGTTCCAGTTCCGCGTTGAATTCGAGGCCGAGGAGGATGGCGATGTTCGAGATCCACAGCCAGATGAGGAAGATGATGATCGCGGCCAGGCTTCCGTAGGTCTTGTTGTAGCTGGAGAAGTTGGCCACGTACAGGCCAAACAGGGCGGAGGCGATGATCCAGATCGCGACGGCGAGGATGCTGCCGGGGCTGACCCACCGGAAGCCCCGCTTGACGTTCGGGGCGGCCCAGTACAGCAGGGCGAGCACCAGCATGAACAAGATCAGCAGAACGGGCCACTTGCCGATGTTCCAGGCGGTGACGGCTGTGTCGCCCAGTCCCAGGATTTGGCCGGCCTTGCGAGCGAGCGATCCGGTGAAGACCACTCCGATCGCCATCGCGGCCAGGATCACGATGACCACCAGGGTGATGGCCACTCTGGTGGGCACGGTCTTCCAGACTGGCCGCCCTTCACCGATGTCGTAGACGGCGTTGGCGGCCCGCATGAAAGCGGCGACGTATCCCGAAGCGGACCACACGGCGATCACGATGCCGACGATCAAAGCGAGTCCTGCCTTGCCCTGGCTGCTCTGGAGCTGAGTCAGCATGCTGTTCAGGGTGTCGCGGGCCGGGCCCGGCGCCATCGTGGCCACGTTGTCCATGAGCGGCTTGATGCTGGAGCTCCCGAGCAGGCCCAGAATCGACACCAGGGCGAGGAGCGCGGGGAAGATGGCCAGTACGCCGTAGTAGGTCAGTGCTGCGGCCCAGTCCGTGAGGTTGTCCGCCTTGAATTCCTTCACGGTGCTCCGGAGCACCGTTCGCCAGGACTTTTTGGGCAGATCGGTCGGCTTCTCCGCCGGCCGGCGATCGATGCCGTAGGCCGCCGGTTCACGGTCGTCGCTCGGCTGCTGTCTCAATGTAGTCACCGCCTTGGTGGGCAGGTACCCGGCGCAGCAGATCGGGGCTTCCTTGCGCCTCCTCTCGTCGGCCGGCGCAGCCTTCAGACTTCGGCTAACCACTACGAAGGGATCAAAACCGCATTATTCGTTGACGTGATCGTGCAACCGAAGAGGGACCGCGAGGCCAGGCGTGCCATCACGCCAAAGCGGCGCTAGCGGCGCTAACGGCGCTAACGGCGCTGTCTACGAGGCGGCAGGGCTCATCGTTCCATCAGTGCGTCAGGTGCCAGTCCGGAACCGCAGGCATGTAAGGGGCGAGCGATCGGGCCCTGTGCCACATGCCCTGGACCTGCTGCGAGGGGCGTTGCTGTTCGTTGTGTACGGCGTTGAGGATCAGCAGCCCGCCCGTCAGAGCCGGTACTGCCCATTGCATGACGGCCAGATGACGCTGTGCCTTGTCGGCTTCGATGGGATGCTTGGCCGCCTTCTCCGGTCGGGGCGGTCGGAGGCGAGTTCCAGTTTTTTTGCCCAGGAGGCGGCTGTAGGCCGTGGCCGCCAGTGCTGCGCCGGTCAGGACGGTCTCGGCCAGGGTCGAGGCGGCTACGCCCTGCTGGGCCACGACCCGTGCGGCGTTGGCGGCGAGCAGGCCACTACTGCCGATCAGGTGGGTGCCGAGTGCCGAGGCGTTAACCGGGCCCCACTTCGACCAGCCGGAAGCGGCGATCCGGGTGGTGGACAGCCGCGTCCCGCCCTCAGAGCGAGCTCCGACCGCGCCCATCAGGATCCATCGAACCACGCGGCCAGCCCCTGGTCGTGCATGCTGCGCAGCACGGTATTGCATTCACTTATCAGTCAGCTCCTCAACGGCGGACACGTCGGCACAGCCTGCCGAGCTTTCACCCACGGTCACCCCTGGCTGTGCCCCCTGCCACCTCACAGGTGTGAACGGGCCAACGGACTCCCGCTCCAAGTCGCTCGGTTGCCGCATTCAGGACGGGCCCGTCAACGCCGATATCGCAGCCGATGCACTCACAACTCTCAGCACCGGCGGCCCGCTTGCTACCTCGGGCGCGCAGCACCTCCGGTCCGACTGCCAGACCCACAGAGACCGCGGCCTCACCGGAGCCCGCTGTCGAGGAGGACAACCTCCTGTTGCTTGTCATCCAGGAGCTCTGCGCCCGCGGACTTGTCACAGCGGGCGAATCCCACTCCCCCGGAGGCGATCACAAGGCATGTCCTGGGTGAGCATCGGCGGTCACCTGGCCATGTCGGGCGGCTAAGGGCCGTCTCGCACTCGTTTGGGGCGTGAACGCGTGCGGCGCCGATCGGCTGTCCTGGGAGCTGTCCACTGTCAGGGGCGAAGACGCTGGCCCATCGACGGCACGCGGTGGCGATCTCCTCGAGTGGCGGATTGATTGGGGTGCGTACCTATTCTCCGTTCCAGGCGCATCAGGGGCGGACCCTGGTTGTGCATGTCCAATAGCCAGGGCGCACCCACCGATCTGTCGTCATGGCTAAACGGGGAAGGATTGTGGGTGTGAGGCTGATCAGCGAACGCAGCGGGCGACGGCAGATGGAGTCCCAGGGGCGCGGTGGCCGACTGCGGGGGAAGGCGGTCTCCGGGCTCCTTGGACGGTGGAAGTCCTACGCCGGTGCCGCGATGGTGGTAGCTACCGCTGCCGCACTGGGCGCTGCTGCGGTCGACGCTGACAGCGCCTGGTATCGAGGGCTGGCCACTCCGCGGTGGCAGCCGCCGTCTTGGGCGTTCGCTGCCATCTGGGCGCCCCTGTACGCGAGCATCGCGTGGTCCGCGGGGCATGCCTGGAACCAGGCTGACGAAGCAGAACGTACTCAACTAGCCGCCGCGCTGACGGTGAACTTGTCGCTGAACACAGCCTGGAGCTGGGCCTTCTTCGCAGCCCGCAGCCCAGGTGCGGGCTTGGTCGGCACGCTGCTGCTGGATGCCAGCAACCTTCAACTTATTCGCACGACGTCCCGCACAGACCGGCTTGCCGCTGCCGCGCTCCTGCCGTACGCCGCATGGTGCTGGTTTGCCACAGCCCTCAACGCCAAGATTGCCAGGGCCGATCTCCGCACCTGACCAATCGCCACCGGGGGCCGCGGCAGCGCTGTCACGCGCTATCCGCATCGCGTGATGCGGATCGGCGATCACCGGGTCTCCTCATCGCCCTCTTCATCTTCCTCTTCGCCGTATTCCTCATCTCCGTCCTCGTCCTCGTCGTATTCCTCTTCCTCGTCCTCTGGGAATTCCTTCTCCGCGTCTTCCTCCTCGCCTTCCTCGTCTGCGTATTCGTCGTCAGCGGGGGTGTCTTCTTCCTCCTCTTCGTTAGCGGCCTGTTCCTCTTCCTCCAAGGCTTCCTCATGGGTGCGGACCACTTCAGCCTCGCGGATCTCGCCGCGCCAGCCCTCCGGTTCCTCGTCGGTCAGGGTGACGTAGCGCTGGAAATGCTTGAAGTCCAACCGCAGACGGCGCCCTTGAACGCGCCAGATGTTGCCGGTCTTCTCGAAGAACCCGGAGGGGTAGTACTCAACGACCAGGACGATGCGCGTCAGCGTAGGCGTCAGTTCATGGAAGCTCACGCAGCCGCGCGTGGTGCCCTTGGCTCCCTCCGAGGTCCACACGATGCGGTCGTCCGGGATCTGTTCCTGAACCGTGGCCTTCCAGCCGCGAGTGGAGGGGCCGACCTTCACCTTCCAGTCGCTGTCGGCCTCCTTGCCCTTCGAGACACTGCGGACGCCCTTGGTGAAGCCGCTGAACTTCTCGAACTGGGTCCAGTAGTCGTAGGCGTCGCGTATCGGTACGCCTACGTCCAGTACTTCGATGATGTTCATGACCTTGGTGGTGCCGGACCCGCGGCCCTTGCCGCCTCCGCCGAATGCCTCCTTGACCTTGCCGACCACGTTGTCCTTGACGCTCTTCGCCTTCTCGCCGATCAGAGCCTTGATCGGTGAATCGCCTTGCAGCATCCGCAGACCGGCCTTGGGGAGCACACCGCCGTTCTCCGCCATACCGGTCAGTCCGCTGGTGATGTCGCCCAGTTTTTCGCCGGCCTTGTCCGCCAGGTTCCCCACTTGGGCTCCGACGAAGTCCTTGAACGCACCCCGCAATTGGTCGAGTCCCGAACCCTGCTCGCCTTTGGTGTCACGTGCTGTGTCGGCCATGGGTCTACCTCCGCCGCCCTGTGGACGTCTTCTTCGCCGCCGTCTTCTTAGCTGCGGACTTCTTCGCAGGTGCCTTCTTCGGCGGTGCCGAGGACTTCCTCGCCGCGGGCGCCTTCTTCGCGGGCGCCTTCTTGGCGGGTGCCTCCTTCCTCGCTGCGGTCTTCTTCACAGACGGCGCCTTCTTCGCGGGCGCCTTCTTGGCGGGCGCCTCCTTCCTCGCTGCGGTCTTCTTCACAGACGGCGCCCTCTTAGCCGGTGCCTTCTTGGCGGGCGCCTCCTTCCTCGCTGCGGTCTTCTTCACAGACGGCGCCCTCTTAGCCGGTGCCTTCTTGGCGGGCGCCTCCTTCCTCGC
>NZ_JBHXSO010000013.1:0-156934 GCF_042714775.1 Streptomyces sp. NPDC058691
GGGCACCGGCCGGCGCACGGCCGCCGGCGACGCGCAGGGCGGCGGCAACGGCCGCGGCGGCCAGGGCGGCCGGGGCGGCCGCCGCACCTCCGGGGCCTGAGCGGACGACGCCCACGCAGAACCGCTCGGCGGGCGGTGACGTCGCCCCGGATGCCCCGGGGTCATGACGGCCGCCCGCCGAACTGCCAGTTGTGCACCTCGATTCCGGCGTACCGGTCCGGGGTGAGGACGGCACGTGCCGTCCGCGCGTCGGGTGCCCGCAGCAGCGCCGCCGTCCCCAGCCAGGCGGTGCCGTCGTCGGACAGCAGCGGCCCATAGGCGATCAGATCGTCCGTGCCGGCCGGCAGGGCGAGGTCGGCGGCCGGCCCCTCGCCGAGGCCGAGCACCAGATAGCGGTCGCCACCGGCCCGGCCGCCGGGAAAGTCCCACATGGTGCGCCCCAGCAGATTGCGCCACCGTCGCAGCAGCACGTCCCGGTAGACGCCGGCCTGGTAGTTCGGCTCGTCGAAGGCGAACGCGCGGGCGGCGGCGGGATCGGGCAGACCGAGGATGTGCACGCTCCCGGTCGGTGTGTCGCGGTCGTCGGCGAGTGTCGGGCCCCGGGCGATCATCTCCTTCGCGTACTGGTCCATGTACGACCAGTGCTCTTCCAGCAGTTCGTCGCGCAACGCCACGGAACCGGGCCGGTCGCGGTGGTAGCAGAGAAACTCCATGCCGAGAGGGTCCCCTCAGGAGGGCCACCGGGTCGAGCGGGTTTCGCCGGCGGACCGCCGGTTAACTCTGAAGGTTCGTCAACTCGGCCCGGGATGTGTGGCGTCGGTCCGCCGCCGGTGACCGCGATTCCGTGACGTCGCAGGTCCGGCGGGTGAATCCCGGGTCCTGCGCGCGGTGTTACCGGCTCGCGGGGCGGGGCCAATGGTAATGCGGTAGTCAATCTTCCCGACATCCTCTGGACACACGCTTCGGCGGATCCATACCGTATGCAATCTCCAGTATGTAATGCATCGCACACCGACCGTCTGACCAGCCACAACTCCGCCCCGGGCGCGGCTTTGTCGCGTGCCTGGGGGATGCACCGATGTGCCACCGACCATGTGCTGAATGGTCCGGGATGCCGCCCCGGACTCCAGCCGACGGACGGCGTACCACCGGCACGGCCGCTTGCCCGGCCGTACCGCAGGGATGGGAATCCGTACCACCCCGCCGCATGAAGAGAAAGGCCCAGGGAGCGCACGCCAGGTTCTTTTCACGCAAGGGAAGGCACACATGTCAGCAATACCTGAGGTGGCTCCTGCCCCTTACCGGGAAGTCACCGACGTGAACGGCCGCGTGTACCGGGTCGGGGAGACCGACCGCTCCATCCTGGGCCGGCCCCGGGCCTGGATGGTCTGGCTGCCGTGGTTCGCGATGATGGGTGTCAGCGTCTTCGAGTACGGCTACAGCTCGGCCGAGTCGACGCTGGAGAGCGCCCACGGGTGGACGCTCACGGAGGCGTTCTGGATCGCCAGCATCTGGGCGGTCTTCCAGGCGGGAGTGGCGTTCCCCGCCGGGCGGCTGAGGGAGACCGGGGTCCTGCCGGCCAGGACGGCCATGCTCGCCGGCGCGCTGCTGTCCGGCCTCGGCCTCTCCGCCGTCGCGCACTTCGACAGCCCCGTCGTCGTGATCCTCGGCTACTCGGTGCTGGGCGGCACCGGAGCGGGCCTGGTGTACGCGACCTGCATCAACATGGTCGGCAAGTGGTACCCGGACAACAAGGGTGCCCGCACCGGGTTCGTCAACGGCGGCTTCGCCTACGGGACCCTGCCGTTCATCTTCGTCTTCAGCTACTGGTTCCACCCCGGGAACTTCAAGCTGGTCCTCGACCTGATCGCGGTGTTCATGGTGATCGTCGTGGGCGTGTGCGGCATGTTCTTCAAGGACCCGCCCAAGAGCTGGTGGCCGCAGGACGTGGACCCGCTGAACCGGGGCACGACCGAGGACTCCGCGCGCGTGGCGAAGCGGCTGGCCAAGAACCCGCCGGCCAAGGCCCAGTTCACCCCGATGCAGGCGATCAGGACCGGGCAGCTGCCGCTGATGTGGTTCGCGCTGGTGTGCATCGGCGGTGTGTCGCTGTTCGGCATCAACTTCCAGGTGCCGTTCGCCAAGAGCCTGGGCTTCGGGCCGCTGGTGGCCGCGTCGTCCGCGGGTGTGCTCGCCGTGGTCAACGGCGTCGGCCGGGCGGCGGTGGGCTGGCTGTCCGACACCCTGGGCCGCAAGCGGACGCTTACGCTGGTCCTGGTCGTGGCGGGCGTGGCGCAGTTCGGCGTCCTGTGGTCGGGCCAGGCCCACAATGAACCCCTCTTTCTGTTCTTCGCGTTCGTCAACGGCTTCGGCGGCGGTGCCTTCTACCCGCTGTTCGCCGCCCTCGTCCCGGACTACTTCGGCGAGAACAACAACGCGCAGAACTACGGTCTGGTCTACAGCGCCAAGCTGTTCGGCGGCGTGTTCGGCGGCGGCCTGGCCGCCTCGGTGATCAGTGCCTGGGGCTACACCGGGGGCTACAGCCTGGCCGGAGGGATCGCGTTCCTCTCGGCGGTGATCACGCTGTTCCTGCGTCAGCCGAAGGCTTCACACGTGGCGGGGACCACCGTCCAGGAGGCCGCCGTCCAGGAGGCCGCCGCCGGCCGGGCGGCCCAGCCGTCCCCCGCCGAGGCGAGCGGCTGAGCGTTCCTGGTACCGGAGGGGGCGCCCGCCCCGGCGCCCCCTCCCGTCAGACGTGCGCGGGCGAACGGAGCCCGGCCCGGTCCAGCGGCAGTTCCGCGCCGGGTCGTCCGCGTCACGGGAGCGGGGCCGGCCGGTGGGGTGCGCTCCCTGCTTCGTCCGGCCCCGCCCCATTTCCCCCGTTCGTGCGGGGAGATGGGGCGGCCGCCGTTCGTCACCCGTGCCGGGCTCCGGCGGCGGCGATCTGCCGGCCGTAGAAGTCGGTGGTGCGCTGGGTGTGACGGCGCATCAGCTCCTCGGAGCGTTCCGCGTCGCCTTCGGCGATGGCGTCGATGAGGGCGGCGTGCTCGTTCCAGGCTTCCTTGCCGCGGGGCTTGGCGATCGGCATGTAGTACCAGCGCACCCGGCGGTCGACCTGGGGGATCAGTTCCGCCAGGACCTTGTTGCGGGACAGCTCGGTGATGAAGCCGTGCAGCGCGGCGTTGGCCTCGACGATGCCCCGCGCGTCGTCCGCCGCCAGGGCCGCGATCCCGGCCTCCTGGAGCGCCCACAGGCGGGCCACGTCCTGCTCGGTCGCGTGCAGTGCGGCGCCGTGGGCGGAGTGGGTCTCCAGGACGGCGCGGACGCTGAGGAGTTGGGTGGCTTCTTCTTGGGTGGGGGAGTGGACGAAGGCGCCTTGGGCGGGTCGGAGGTCGACCCAGCCGTCGGTCTGGAGGCGTTGGAGGGCTTCGCGTACGGGCTGGCGGCTGACGCCGAGGTGTTCGGCGAGTTCGGCTTCGACCAGGTGCTGGCCGGGTGTGAGGGTGCCGTTGATGATCAGCTCGATGAGCGCGTCGTACACGGCCTGGCGCAGCGGCGCCGGGCGGGTGATCCGGACGGTGGCGGCTGCGGCGGTGCGTGTGTCGCGCATGGGCCCCCTCATCGGACAGCGGTTTGGTGACGGAGCCAGGATACAGGTTTTAGTATGCAATCTACGCACAGTTTGTACAAGACTTCGCAATCGAGCGGCAGTTGACACCCACCGTTCGGCGCCGGCCCCGGCGTCGGCGGAAGGCCGGGCGGGGCGGGAAGGCGTCGAAGCCTTCCCGCCCCGCTTGCGTGTCGGGGGCCCCGCCCGATCAGGCGTGCGTGGGCTGTTCGGCAGTGCGGGGGCCCGGCCGTGACGCCGTGGAGCCGGCGGCCGGTGTGCTCAGGGCGCGCAGGATGTTCTCCACGCTCTGCTTGGCGTCCCCGAAGAGCATGCGGCTGTTCTCGCGGAAGAACAGCGGGTTCTGCACGCCCGCGTATCCCGAGGACATGGACCGCTTGAAGATGATGACGTTCTCGGCTCCCCAGACGCGCAGAACCGGCATGCCGGCGATGGGGCTGGTGGGGTCGTCCTGCGCCGCCGGGTTGACGGTGTCGTTGGCGCCGATGACCAGCACCACCGTGGTGTCGGTGAAGTCGTCGTTGATCTCGTCCATTTCCAGGACGACGTCGTAGGGCACCTTGGCCTCGGCCAGCAGCACGTTCATGTGCCCGGGGAGCCGCCCGGCCACGGGGTGGACGCCGAAGCGCACCTTCACGCCGCGCTCGCGCAGGGCCTGGGTCAGCTCGGCGACCGGGTGCTGGGCCTGGGCGACCGCCATTCCGTAGCCTGGGGTGATGATCACGGATGTGGCGTTCTCCAGCAGTTCTGCGGTCTCCTCGGCGCTGGTCTCGCGGTGCTCGCCCTGCTCGGCGTCGCCGCTCGGTGCCGCCTCGATGCCGAAACCGCCGGCGATCACCGAGATGAACGACCGGTTCATCGCCTTGCACATGACGTACGACAGATACGCGCCGGAGGAGCCCACCAGCGCGCCGGTGACGATGAGAAGGTTGTTGTTCAGCAGGAAGCCCGCGGCCGCTGCCGCCCAGCCCGAGTAGCTGTTGAGCATCGAGACCACGACGGGCATGTCGCCGCCGCCGATGGAGGCGACCAGGTGCCAGCCCAGCGCGAGCGCCAGGACGGTGACGGCGATCATCAGCCCCAGGCTCGGGCTCACCGCGAACCAGACCGTGAGCGCCACGAAGGCGACGAGCGCGCCGAGGTTGAGGGCGTTCTTGCCCGGCAGGGTCAGCGGGCGGGACTTGATCCGGGCGGACAGCTTCAGGAAGGCGATGATGGAGCCGGTGAAGGTGACCGCGCCGATGAAGATGCCGATGAACACCTCGGCGTGGTGGATGCGCAGCAGGTCGGCGGCGATCCGGGTCTGCTCCGCGCCGTGCGCCTCGACCTCCAGGTAGCTGTTCCAGCCGACGAGCACCGCGGCCAGGCCGACGAGGCTGTGCAGGACGGCGATGAGCTCCGGCATCTGGGTCATCTCGACCTTGCGGGCCCGCCACAGGCCCACGGCGCCGCCGACGGCCGTGGCGGCGACGATCAGCGTGACGGCGCCGGCCGAGATGTCCCGCGCGGCGACGACGACGGTGGCGATCAGCGCGAGCGCCATGCCGCCGATGCCGTACGCCACCCCGACGCGGGCGGTGCGGTGCTGGGAGAGCCCTGCCAGGCTGAAGATGAACAACAGCGCGGCGACGATGTCGGCGGCCTGTGCGGCCGTGGTTGCGGTCATCGATCCTCAGCCTTTCGAGAACATGCCGAGCATGCGGCGGGTGACGGCGAATCCTCCGAAGATGTTCACGGTGGTCAGCGTGATCGCCACGAGCGACAGCACGGCGACGAGCACCCCGTCGTGGCCGATCTGCAGCAATGCGCCGACCACCACGATCCCGGAGATCGCGTTGGTGACCGACATCAGCGGGGTGTGCAGGGCGTGATGGACCTTGCCGATCACGTAGTAGCCGATGACCACGGCGAGCGCGAACACCGTGAAGTTGCCGATGAGCTGGGCGGGGGAGAAGGCGATGAGGAGGAACATCGCGACCATGCCGAGCCCGGTCAGGCCGTAGCGGACGGCCGGCGTCAGCCGGGTCTCCTTGGCGGGCGGGGCCGCCGCCGGCGCCGGGGCCTGCTGCGCGGGCGCCGCGGCCGACACCTGGACGGGCGGCGGCGGCCAGGTCTTCTCGCCGTCCCGCACCACCGTCACCGACCGCTGCACGACGTCCTCGAAGTCCAGCGTCAGCCGCCCGTCCTTGCCGGGCGTCAGCAGCTTGAGCAGGTTGACGAGGTTGGTGCCGTACAACTGCGAGGCCTGGGCGGGCAGCCGGCCGGCGAGATCGGTGTAGCCGATGATCGTCACGTCGTTGCCGGTGACGATCGCCTTGCCGCTGACCGTGCCCTCGACGTTGCCGCCCTGGGCCGCGGCCATGTCCACGATGACGCTGCCGGGCTTCATGGACGCCACGTCCGCGGCCGTGATCAGCCGGGGCGCCGGGCGGCCGGGGATCAGCGCGGTGGTGATGATGATGTCGACGTCGGCGGCCTGCTCGCTGTAGATCTCGGCGGCCCGCCGGTCGTAGGCCTCGGACGTCGCCTTGGCGTAGCCGTCGCCGCTGGCCTGCTGCTCGACCTCCACGGCGAGGAACTCACCGCCCAGCGAGCGCACCTGGTCGGCGACCTCGGCCCGGGGGTCGGTGGCCCGCACCACCGCGCCCAGGCTGCCGGCGGCGCCGATCGCCGCGAGGCCGGCCACGCCCGCGCCGGCCACCAGGACCTTCGCGGGGGGCACCTTGCCCGCCGCGGTGACCTGGCCGGTGAAGAAGCGCCCGAAGACGTGCGCGGCCTCGATCACCGCCCGGTACCCGGCGATGTTGGCCATCGAGCTGAGGACGTCCATGGACTGGGCGCGCGAGATGCGGGGCACGGCGTCCATCGACAGGACGGTGATCGGCCGCCGCGCGAGATCGTCCAGCAGGCCCGGATTGACGGCGGGGGCGATCAGGCCGACCAGGGTCGCCCCGTCGCGCAGCTTGGAGATCTCCTCCTGCGAGGGCGCGTTGACCTTCAGGACGACGTCCGCCCGCCAGGCGTCGCCGATCCGCGCGCCGGCCTCGGTGTAGGCGTCGTCGGAGAAGCCCGAGGCCGTTCCGGCCTCCGACTCCACGACGACCTCGTAGCCGATGGCCCGGAGTTTGCGGACACTGTCCGGTGTGGCCGCCACCCGGGTCTCCCCGGCGGTGGACTCGGTGACCACACCGATCTGCTGCGGTGGTGAATCCGACATCGCTCTCCTCTTCCGTCCCTTCCGACTGACGTACCGGCCGTTGCCAGTTGAGCCGCCGGTCGTCCTGCGCCTGCCCCGGCCGGCCTTCTGACGTGGGCCTTCACCACGATCCGCCGGCGGAAACGGCCGGCGGTGCGTTCTCTGCGACTGCGTGCCGGCCCCGGCGCGCGGTGGCGCGCCCGGCACAGCGTGTGCGGCGAAGGTTTCCCCCGCTGGGTGCCCGGCCAACCAGCCGGGGGTGTGACTTGTGCCGCCTTGGTGGGGCGTCGAGGCCGTTCTGACGTGACGTCGGTCCGCGGTGGGGGCCGGCGTTCGAGCGTGCGCCTTTCCGTGAGGGGACTGTACATCGCGAGAGAGCACTGCATACAGTATTCATTCCCGCTCGAATCGAGAGGAGCCGCCGTGAGAATTGCAGTCCTCGGAGCCGGTGCGATCGGCGCCTACTGGGGCGCGGCACTGCACCGTGGTGGCGCCGACGTCCACCTGATCGCCCGGGGTGAGCATCTGCGGGCCATCCGCGAGCACGGAGTGCGGGTGCTCAGTCCGCGAGGCGACTTCGTGGCGCGGCCCAACGCCACCGACGACCCGGGCGAGATCGGTCCTGTGGACTACGTCTTCCTGGGCCTGAAGGCACATGCCTACCCGACCTCCGGATCGCTGATCGCCCCCCTGTTCGACGAGACGACCGCGGTGGTGGCCGCTCAGAACGGCATCCCGTGGTGGTACTTCCACAAGCTCCCCGGTCCCTACGAGGGGCGGCGCATCGAGGCGGTCGACCCGGGTGGCGCCACCAGTGCGGTGCTGCCACCGGAGCGGGCGATCGGCTGCGTGGTCTACCCCGCCACGGTCATCGAGGCTCCCGGCGTCATCCGGCACCTGGAAGGCACCCGCTTCTCCATCGGCGAGCCGGCGGGCGGGGTCTCCGAACGGTGCACGGCCCTGAGCGAGGCCATGATCGCGGGCGGCCTGAAGTCCCCGGTGGAGCCGAACCTGCGCGACGACATCTGGATCAAGCTGATGGGCAACGTCGCGTTCAACCCGATCAGCGCCCTGACCAGGGCGACGATGGTCGAGATCTGCCGCCATCCGCACACCCGGCGCCTGGTCACCCAACTTATGGAGGAAACCCTCGACATCGCGGCCAGGGTCGGCAGCACCCCGGACATCTCGATCGAGAAGCGGCTGCGCGGCGCGGAGGGCGTCGGGCACCACAAGACCTCGATGCTTCAGGACCTGGAGGCCGGCAAGCAACTGGAACTCGACGCCATCGTGACGGCGGTCGTGGAGATGGCCGACATCTCCGGCGCCGAGGCGCCCACCTTGCGCACGGTCCACGCCGCCACCGACCTGCTGGCCCAACGCGCCGCGGCGGGCTGGGAGATCGACGACACCGCGGCGAAGGCGGCGCCCGCGTAGCGCGGGGCCGCCGCGTACGCACGAGGAACAGCGGCACGACCGGTGAAGAGGAGGGTGCGGGCCCCGGGCCCCGGCGCGACCGCGTCCGGGCCCGGGTCCGGCCCCGCCGCGCGGGCACGCGTGAGGGCACGTGTGAGGGCACGCGTGAGGGCCGCGACACCGCGCTGGGTAAGCTGACCGGGCCCCACCGCATCAGCGTGACCAGGCACCATGGCACCACTGACGGCCTTGCGACTCCAGCAGGAAGCGCCGGCGCGGCCACGGCCCCAGGCAGAGAGGAGTCGTTCATGCTGTTCCGCCAGCTGGAGTACTTCGTGGCGGTGGCGAGGGAGAGGCACTTCGCCCGGGCGGCGGAGTCCTGCTACGTGTCCCAGCCCGCGCTCTCGGCGGCGATCGCCAAGCTGGAGCGGGAGCTGAACGTCACCCTGATCAACCGCGGCCACAACTACCAGGGCCTTACCCCGGAAGGCGAACGCCTCGTCGTCTGGGCCAAGCGCATCCTCGCCGAGCAGGAGGCCTTCAAGGCCGAAGTGGCCGCCGTCCAGTCGGGCATCACCGGCACCCTGCGGCTGGGCACCGAACCCACCGCGTCGACGACCCTCGTGCTCCCCGTGGCCGCGTTCTGCGCCGCGCACCCGCTGGCCAAGGTGCAGGTCCGCTCGCGGCTGTCGACGACGGAACTCCACCGCCAGCTGCTCGCCTTCGAACTGGACGCCGCGATAGCCCACTTCGCTCCCCACGACCGGGAGAACCTCCAGGTGATGCCGCTGTACGAGGAGCGGTACATGCTGCTGGCCCCCACCGAACAGCTGCTGTCCCAGGCCGACACGATGCGGTGGGCGGACGCGGCCCAGATGCCGCTCGCGCTGCTGACCCCCGACATGAGGATCCGCCAGGTCATCGACAGCGCCTTCGCGGACAGCGGGGTCGCGGTGACCCCCCAGGTGGAGACCGACTCGGTCGCGGCCCTGTACGCCAGCGTGGGCGCCGGCACATGCGCGAGCATCGTCCCGCACACATGGCTCCAGGCGATGCCGCCGCTGCGCAGGATGAGAGCCGTGCGCCTGGTCGAGCCGGACGCCAGGGCGCAGGTGTCGGTCGCGATCCACGCCGCGACCCCCGGCTCGGTCGCGGCCCGGGCGTTCATGAACGCGGCGGCGGGCCTGTCACTGGACGAGTTCTTCGACGAGCCGCTGCCGGCCGAGCAGCGCGTCAGGTGAGACCGGGCCCGCGGGACGGGTCCGCGTACAGGGCGTCCACCGCCGCCCGGTCGAGCCCGCCCTTGGCGGTGTGCGGGAGCGCGGCCACGACGGCGAGCCGGTCGGGCACCTCGAAGGCGGCGAGCCGGGTGCGGCAGTACCGCAGGATCTCCCCGGCCCCGACGCTCTCGCCCCGCGACAGGACCACGGCCGCGCCGACGCGCTGCCCGTACGTCGCGTCGGGCACGGCGAAGACCGCCGCCTCGGCGACACCGGGGCAGCCGGCCAGGACGTCCTCGACGTGCTCGGGCGAGATCTTCTCGCCCCCGCGGTTGATCAGGTTCTTGATGCGCCCGGTGAGGAACAGGTAGCCGTCCTCGTCGAGCGTGCCGAGGTCGCCCGTACGCAGCCAGCCGTCGCCGAAACTGCGCGCCGTCTCGGCCGGGTCGGCGAGGTAGCCGCGGGCGACGGTGGCACCGCGCACCCACACCTCGCCCTCGGCGCCCGCCGGGCAGGGGCGCCCGCCGGGGCCCACGACACGCAGCTCCAGCCCGGTCGGGCGGCCGACCGACCCGTGCTTCAACGGCCCGTGGTGCGGCAGCGGTTCGCTGGCCGCCTGGTGCGAGGACTCGGTCATCCCGTACGCCGACAGCAGCGGCGCACCCAGCGCGCGTTCCAGCGCCCGCTGGGTGGCCGCGTTGAGGGGGGCGCTGCAACTGCGCACGAACTTCAGTGGGGGAGCATGCGGCGGACCGTGCGGCGGTGACTGTGACTGCGGGCCCGGGTGGTCGACCGCCGACCGGTCCAGCAGGATCTCGTGGATGGTCGGGACCGCGGTGAACCACGTGGCGCCCGCCGCCCGCATGTCGTCCCAGAACGTGTGCGCCGAGAACCGGCCGCGCGCGGGCAGCAGCACGCTGCCGCCGCTGGCCAGGGAGGCGAGCAGCGCGGCGAACAGCCCGTGGCCGTGGAAGAACGGCATCACGGCGACGGTCGCGTCGGCCGGGCCCAGCTCGTAGGTGGCGCAGATGTTCCGTACGGACGCGGCCACGTTGGCGTGCGTGAGGGGGACCATCTTGGCTTGGTCGGTGGTTCCGGCGGTGAACAGGACCAGGGCGTCGTGGGCCGTGAGCTGGTGTGCCGCGCCCCGGGCGGCCGCCGGCGCGGGCGGGCCGGCGTCGAGCGCCGCCGAGGCCGTCCCGGCGCGGGACACCGCCACGCGCAAGGTCCATGCCGGCACACGGGCGTGCGTCACCGGGACGACCGGCGCGGCGTCGGTCGCGGACGGCCCGAGGAGCAGCGCCCGCACCCCGAGGGCCTCCAGCCGGGCGGACACCTGGGACCCGGGCAGGGCGGGGTCCACGGGAGCGACCACCAGCCCCGCGCGCGCCCCGCCCAGGAGCGCGACGACGAACTCGACGGTGTTGGCGCTCACCAGGCCTACCACGTCCCCGCGCCGCAGCCCCGCGCGCCTGAGCCGGGCGGCCACGTCGTCGGCCAGGGCGGCGAGCGCGCCGTAGGACAGCTCCACCCGATCCCCGGTGACGACGAGCGCGCGAGCGCGCGGACGCTCGCGGAGCTGCCGGTCGAGGAGATCGGCGAGACCGGTGACCGCCGGCGGCCGGTACCGGTTTGGGTCGCGCACGGGTGCCGCGGCCGGAACGGTCATGACCGCACCTCCTTGCGCCGGGTCGGTGGAGCCGCCTCTGCTGAGCCGTCTCCCCAGCGAGATTGGGCGGGGCGCGCGGCGCGCGTCCAATACGCGCTGGTGAACGGTCGATAGCGGACGTCTATCAAGGGTGTTCGAGGCCGCCGCGGCATGCGTTGATAGACGCCGCTTATCGGCTGGTCGCCGATAGGTCTTGGACGTGGGCGAGCGGGCTGCGGATGGTGAGACGAGTAGCCGCACAGGCATGACCTGCCCAAGGAGGACCTCGGACCATGACCGCCCCCTCACCACTGGAGACCGTGGCGACCGCCGACGTTCCGGCCGAGCTCACCGACGGGTACCACCTGGTCGTCGACGCGCTCAAGTTGAACGATGTCGACACCATCTACGGGGTGGTCGGCATCCCGATCACCGACCTGGCCCGCCTCGCACAGGCGCAGGGCATCCGTTACATCGGCTTCCGCCACGAGAGCAACGCGGGACACGCGGCGGCGGCGGCCGGTTACCTGACGAAGAAGCCAGGCGTGTGCCTGACGGTGTCCGCGCCGGGCTTCCTCAACGGACTGGTCGCGCTGGCGAACGCCACCACCAACTGCTTCCCCATGGTGCAGATCTCCGGCTCCAGCGAGCGCCACCTCGTCGACCTCAAGCAGGGCGACTACGAGGAGATGGACCAGCTCGCCGCCGCCCAGCAGTTCTGCAAGGCCGCCTACCGCGTGAGCCGGGTCGAGGACATCGGCCGCGGCATCGCCCGCGCACTGCGCACCGCGATCTCCGGGCGCCCCGGCGGTGTCTATCTCGACATCCCCGCCGCGGTGCTCGGCTCCATCATGAACGCCGACGAGGGCGCCAAGACGGTGAGCCGTCTCGTCGACCCCGCGCCGCGCCAGATCCCCGCGCCCGAGGCGGTGGACCGCGCGATCGAGCTGCTGGCCGGCGCGCAGCGGCCGCTGGTGGTCCTCGGCAAGGGCGCCGCGTACGCCCAGGCGGACGACCAGGTACGGGAGTTCATCGAGTCCACCGGCATCCCGTACGTGCCGATGTCGATGGCCAAGGGCCTGCTGCCCGACGACCACCCGCAGTCGGCCGCCACCGCCCGCTCGCTGGCGCTGAAGAAGGCCGACGTCGTCATGCTGGTGGGCGCCCGCCTCAACTGGCTGCTGAACCACGGCGAGGCACCGCAGTGGAACCCGGACGCGAAGTTCATCCAGGTGGACATCGAGCCCAAGGAGATGGACAGCAACCAGCCCATCGCCGCCCCGCTCGTCGGTGACATCGAGTCGGTGCTCGACGCGCTCGCCGAGCGCACCAAGCCCGGCCAGATCACCGCCCCCGCCGCCTGGCGCGAGGAGCTGGCGGCGCGCTCCGCCCAGAACGTCGCCAAGATGGCCGAGCGACTGAAGGCCGACCCGCACCCCATGCAGTTCATGGGCGCGCTGAAGGCGGTACGCGACGTGGTGCGGGAGCGCCCCGAGACGTACATCGTCAACGAGGGTGCCAACGCGCTGGACATCGCACGCAACGTCATCGACATGCACGTGCCGCGCCACCGCCTGGACAGCGGCACGTGGGGCGTCATGGGCATCGGCATGGGCTACGCGATCGCCGCCGCGGTCGAGAGCGGCGCGCCGGTCGTGGCCGTGGAGGGCGACAGCGCCTTCGGGTTCAGCGGCATGGAGCTGGAGACGATCTGCCGCTACAAGCTGCCCGTGGTCACCGTGATCATGAACAACGGCGGTGTGTACCGCGGCGACGACGTCAACCCGCTGGACGACGCCCCGTCCCCGACGACCCTGATGTCCTCGGCCCGCCACGAGCTGATGATCGAGGCGTTCGGCGGCAAGGGCTACCGCGCGACCACGCCCGCCGAGGTCACCGCCGCCCTCACCGAGGCGCTGGCCTCGGGCGGCCCGGCCCTCATCGACTGCGTGATCGACCCCTCGGCCGGCACCGAGAGCGGCCACATCTCGCACCTCAACCCCAAGGGCATCACCGTCGGCAACATCGTGCCGGCGAAGAAGTGACCGTCCGTCACCTCCCGCCCGCACCCCCGCGTCATCCCGCCAGCACAGCCCACCACCCGCACCGCGAACATTCACCAGAAGGAAGCCACCATGAGTGACAAGCCGCTCGCCGGAATCAAGGTGATCGACTTCACCGGGGTCCAGGCCGGTCCCGCGTGCACCCAGATGCTCGCCTGGTTCGGCGCCGACGTCATCAAGGTCGAGCGCCCGCAGGGCGGCGACGTGACCCGCAACCAGCTCCGGGACATCCCCGACCTCGACGCGCTCTACTTCACGATGCTCAACAGCAACAAGCGCTCGCTGGCCATCAACACCAAGACCCCCGAGGGCAAGGAGGTCATGGAGAAGCTGATCCGCGAGGCGGACATCCTGGTCGAGAACTTCGCCCCGGGCGCCATGGACCGCATGGGCCTGGGCTGGGACCACATCCACGAGCTCAACCCGCGGCTGATCTTCGGCTCGGTCAAGGGCTTCAACGACGAGTCGTCGTGGAACGACCTCAAGGTCTACGAGAACGTCGCCCAGGCCGCCGGCGGCGCCGCCTCCACCACGGGCTTCTGGGACGGCCCGCCGACCATCAGCGGCTCGGCCCTCGGCGACAGCAACACCGGCATGCACCTGCTGATCGGCCTGCTGACCGCCATCATCCAGCGCAACGCGACGGGCCTCGGCCAGAAGGTGTCGGTGTCCATGCAGGACGCCGTCCTCAACCTCACCCGGGTCAAGCTCCGCGACCAGCAGCGACTGGAGAAGGTCGGCTACCTGGAGGAGTACCCGCAGTACCCGAACGGCGAGTTCGGCGACACGGTGCCGCGCGGCGGCAACGCGGGCGGCGGCGGCCAGCCCGGCTGGATCCTGAAGTGCAAGGGCTGGGAGACCGACCCCAACGCCTACATCTACTTCACGATCCAGGAGCAGAACTGGAAGCGGACCGCCGAGGCCATCGGGCACCCCGAGTGGGTCGAGGACCCGGAGTACACCACCGCCAAGGCGCGCCAGTCGCACATCTTCGAGATCTTCGGTGAGATCGAGAAGTGGCTGGCCGACAAGACCAAGTACGAGGCCGTGGACATCCTCCGCGAGTGGGAGGTGCCCTGCGCGCCCGTGCTCAGCATGAAGGAGCTCGCCGCCGACCCCGACATGCGCAAGAGCGGCACGATCGTCGAGGTCGAGCAGAAGGAGCGCGGCACGTACCTGACCGTGGGCAGCCCGATCAAGTTCTCCGGCTTCAAGCCCGAGATCATCGGCGCCCCGCTGCTGGGCGAGCACACCGACGAGGTCCTCGCGGACCTCGGCTACGACGCGGACGGGATCCGCGCGCTGCACGAGGGGAACGTCGTCGTCTGACGGCCCTTCAACCAGGGTGCCCGGTGCCCCGCGCGGTCTCCGCGCGGGGCACCGGCGTCACGTCGGCTGCGAGGTGTTGGCGGCCGCCAGTTGCCGGTGCAGCTCCTTCTCGTGGGCGCGCCGCTGCGTGACGTCCCGGATGACCGCCCCGACGTAACCCGGCCGCCCGTCCGCGTCGTTCAGCAGCACCACACTGAACTCGATCGACAGCTTCCGGCCGCCGGCGCCCACCGCGGGAACGGAAAGAAGGTCGTCGTCCCCGTACTTGGTGGTCCCGCGGGCCATGGACTCCTGGAACCCGTCCCAGTGCCGCTGCCGGTGCCGCTCGGGAATGATCACGTCCAGGCTGCGCCCGGCGACCTCGGCCGCCGGGAACCCGAAGATGCGCTCCGCACCGTGGTTCCAGTAGCGGATGAGCCCTTCCCCGTCGATGATCACCACGCCGTCAGGTGCCTGGGCCGCCATCCCCAGTACCACCTCGGGATCCAGATCTTCCATGTCCCCTCCTGGCTCGGGCCGTTGTAGCTGTCGTATACAGCATACTGTCGCCCCGGTTCTGGAGGGACGGACAGCGCCCCGCCCGTCGCGCTCCCCCGGAAGCGCGACGGGCGGGGCGGCGGTCCCGCGGCCGGCATCCCCCTCAGGCGGCGGGCGGGACCTGGGCGGTGGCTCGGGTCGCCAGCAGGGCGTACCAGGCGATGAGGACCATGGCGGCCGCGGCGGGCAGCGCGACCAGCACGCCCGCGAGACCACTGCTGATCACGAAGCCGGCGAGGGTGCCGACGAGGAAGACCACCGGGATCCAGCGCGGCACGGCGCGCCCGCGCCACAGGGCCACGGCGATCAGCAGCATCGCGACGATGCCGCAGAGGGCTCCGGGGACCACCAGGGCGGTGAAGCGCCAGGTGTGGTCGTTGGCGTGGTCCACGAAGGCCCGGCCGGCCGCCGGGTCGAGAACGGCCGGGTCGGCGGCGTAGCCGTACAGCACCGCGATCGCGGCGAGACCGGCGCTGAGCAGCGCACCCGACAGGACCGACAGGACCGCTCCCACCCGGGCGAGCACGCTGCCCCTGGCGCGTACCAGCAGGCAGACCGCGAAGGCGGTACCGGTGGTCAGCAGGGCCTGACCGATACCGCCGAATGCGGTGAAAGCCCAGAAGCGGCCGGGGTGTCCGGCGACCTCCTGGAACGCGAAGCCGTTGCTCGGATCCCCGTTCGGGGTGAACCCCGTGAGCAACAGGCTGAGCACGTTGCCCACCACGACGAGCGCGAGGGCGGCCGTGGCGAGCGGGCGCAGGAAGGACCGTGCCTGCGCGGGGACTTCGGCGGTGGCGTGCGGAGCCAGGAGTACGGGCTGATCGGACATGGCGGTCTCCCCCTTGGGCGATGGAGCTGCGGTGCCTCCACGCTGGCAGCGCCGGCCCGGCGCGCACATCGGTGCGGGCACGGGCGACGGTCTGCGTGTCAGCACGGATGCCGGGGACTGGCCAACGCCTCTACCGTTGGGTCATGCCATGGCCCCGTCGTATCTCTTTGGCCGTCGCGCTGCTGACCGCGGGAAGTGTCGTGGCGGTCTGCGCTCTGACGCCCCTTGCCGCGGTGTCCGCCGGCCAAGTCCTGGACCTCGTGATGTCCGTGGCCGCAGGTGTACTGGCCACGTTCCTGGGCCTGTTCGTCGCGCGCCGGCGCCCAGCCAACCCGGTCGGCCCCCTGCTCGCCCTCGTCGGGCTCGCGCCGCCGCTGGTCATGCTGACCGACACCTATGCCTATGTGAACCTCACCCGGCCGCTGCCCGGCGCCGAGGCGATCCATCAGCTCGTGGCCGGGCTGTGGACGATCTGGTACGTGCCGGTCCTGCTGCTGATGCTGGTCTTTCCCAGCGGACGGCTGCCGGCGGGCCGTTTTCCGCGTCTGGTGCTGTACGGGGTGCTGACCGACACGCTCGTCTTCAACGTGACGGTCGTCATGGACCCGACGCGCTACGCCCCGCCGTTCGAGGACTACGGGCATCCGCTGCCCACGCTGCCCGAGTCCGCGATCTGGATCTCCTTCCTGGCGCTCGGGCTGTTCATGGTCCTGCTCGTCTGCTCGGCCCTGGTGATGCGCGGCCGCTACCGTGCGGCGGGCCCCGTCGAGCGGGCGCAGCTGAAGTGGTTCGCGCTCGGCGCCGTCGCACTGCCCGGCACGCTGCTCCTGTGCTGGACGGACTATCTGCTCTTCGGGCACGTCGGCGTCCTGATCTGGGTCGGCCTGATCTCACTCTGTCTAGGGGTGCCCTCGCTCGCCGCGCTCGCGATCCTGCGCCACGATCTGTACGACGTGGACCGCGCGACCAGCGCCGTCGTGACCTGGGGCCTGGTGACCGCCGGGCTGCTCGCCGTCTACAGCGCCGCGTCCTTCACCGGCGGCCTCGCGCTGGGACGGGGCAGCGCGGTGGCGGCGGCCGCGGTGACGGCGCTGGTCGCCGTCGCGCTGGTGCCGGTGAAGAACCGGGTGCGCCAGTCGGTGGACCGGCGTTTCTACCCCGCACGGGAACGGGCGCTGGCGGCGGTGACCGGGCTGGAACGCGAAGTGCACGCGGGGCAGGCGCGGCCCGAGCAACTGGAGGAGGTGCTGCGGGACGCGCTGCGCGAACCGCGGCTGCGGGTCGGGTATCTCCTGCCGGGCGGCACGGAGTTCCACGACACGGCCGGGGAAGCCGTGGTCGAAGGCACCGAGGTACGGCTCGCCGGGGGCCCCATCGGGATCATCGACGGGCCGTGCCCCCGCGAGGTCGCCGCCGCCGGCGCGCTGCTCGTCGAAACGGTCCGGCTGCGGCTCGAACTCCGCCGGGCGCTCGGCGAGGTGGAGGCCAGCCGCAACCGGCTGCTGCGGACCGGATACCGCGAGCGGCGCCGCCTGGAGCGGGATCTGCACGACGGCGCCCAGTCGCGGCTGGTCAGCCTCGGCATGGCACTGCGGCTCGCGCAACGCCACCTCGACGACGGCAGCGTCGACGTCAACGGGCTCCTCGACCAGGCCGTGGCCGAACTGGGCACAGCGGTCGCCGAGTTGCGCAAACTGGCGCACGGCCTGCGGCCGAGCTCACTCGACGACGGGCTGGGCCCGGCCTTGGAGGCCCTGGCAGTACGGGCGCCGGTGCGGCTCGACTGGCGGCTCGACGGACGCCCGCTCCCGGACCACATCGCCACCACCGCGTACTACGTCGCCAGCGAGGCGGTCACCAACGCCGTCAAGCACGCCGAGGCCACCAGCATCGACGTCGCCGTCGCCGTCGGCGGGAACCAGGACGGGGCGCTGTACGTCACCATCCGGGACGACGGGCGCGGCGGGGCCGACCCCGGCAGGGGATCGGGGCTGTCGGGGCTGGGGGACCGCGTCGCCGCGCTCGGCGGACTGCTGCACATCACCAGCACCCCCGGCGCCGGCACGACCGTGGAGGCGGTACTGCCATGCGCATCGTGATCGGCGAGGACTCCGCCCTGTTCCGCGAGGGCCTGGCCCGGCTGCTCGCGGACGCCGGGCACGACATCGTCGCCCGCGCCGCCGACGCGCCCACCCTCGTCGCCGCCGTCACCGAGCACCGCCCCGACCTGGCCGTCATCGACATCCGGATGCCACCGGACCTCACCGACGACGGCGCCCGCGCCGCCCGGCGCATCCGGGACGACTTCCCCGACCTCGGCATCGTGCTGCTCTCCCAGCACATCGAGACCCGCAACGCCGTGGAACTCGTCACCCGCGGCCGCTTCGGCTACCTCCTCAAGGACCGCGTCTTCGACGTCGACGACTTCCTGGACGCCCTGCGCCGCGTCGCCGCGGGCGGCTCCGCCCTCGACCCCGAAGTCGTCTCCCGCATGATCGGCACCCACCGCGACCCCCTCGCCTCGCTCACCCCCCGCGAGCTGGAAGCGCTGGCCCTGATGGCCGAGGGCCGCACCAACCTCGGCATCGCGCGACGGCTGTGGCTGACCGAACGGACCGTGGAGACCCACGTCGCCTCGATCATGGCCAAGCTGGGACTCACCACGAGCGCGGAACACAACCGCCGCGTCCTGGCGGTACTCGCCTACCTCACCGCCCGGGACGGCCGATAGCCGGAGGCTGCCGACGGGTACGGCACTCCCGCGAGAGGCAATGGCGACGCCGAAGCGCTCCCTGCTTCCCACGCTCGACGTCGGCGCCAGGTCCGTCCCCTCAACCTAGGGGCCGTCCTCCGTCGCTTGCGGCGTCTTGGCGGCCGCCATGGGTCTCGCCGTCGTGCGCGCGTGGTCGGCCCTGGGGATGAGGATGGGACCGCCCCGGCCGGAACGGGCGCCGATCCCGCACGGCAGCGGCTGTCGCAGATGTGCCATGACACCTTTTCGCCAGGTCCGTCATCTGGCACAACATCAACTCCCCACTTGAATGTGCTGTTGCTCGTTCATGGCAACGCCTTTAGGGAGTTGGTACAGGGGATGGGATCCAGATCGAGGACCGCGGCCGTGGTCGCGGCCACCGCGGTGGCGCTGGTCGCCACCGGGCTGCCGGCGGCAGCCGACCCCGAGCCCGGGGTCGGGGCCGGACGTTCCACGGCGCCGCCCGCGGCGGCGGCCGGCCGACACACCGTCACACTGATCAGCGGCGACCGGGTCGGCTTCACCGGCAGCGGGAGCGACCTCCAGGTCAGCGGGGTGAGTCCCGGCCAGGGCCGGGAGCACATCGCGTTCACCCGGGCCAGGATCAACGACCACGAGTACGTCATCCCCGTCGACGCCACGCAGGCGCTCGCCGATGAACGGGTCGACCGGCAGCTGTTCGACGTCACCGCGCTCGCCGCGCAGGGGTACGACGACGCCGCCCAGGCGTCCATCCCGCTGATCGCGACGGCGCAGGCCGGACCCGCGCTGCGCGGTTCCGTGCAGCGGGACACCTTCCCCCAACTGGGGCTGACAGCCCGTTCGGTACGCAAGTCCGAGGCCGGCACGGCCTGGCGGAGTTTCCTTGCCGCCGCGTCGGGGACGTCACGCGCCGCCGCGTCCGGGAAGCTCTGGCTGGACGCCAAGGTCGAGGCGAGTCTGGACCGGTCCGCCGCCATGATCGGCGCGCCCGCCGCCTGGCACAAGGGTCTGGACGGCAAGGGTGTGAGGGTCGCGGTGCTGGACACCGGGTACGACCCCGGCCATCCCGACCTGAGGAACAAGGTCGTGGCGGAGAAGAACTTCTCCTGGGACGAGAGCGTCACCGACCGCAACGGCCACGGCACGCACGTCGCCTCGACCGTCGCCGGAAGCGGTGCCGCCTCACAGGGCAGGTACAAGGGCATCGCGCCCGGTGCCGAGCTGCTGATCGGCAAGGTGCTCGACGCGGGTGGGTCGGGCGATTTCAGTGGCATCCTCGAAGGCATGGCCTGGGCGGCGGCGCAGGACGCCGACATCGTCTCGATGAGCCTCGGCTCCAGCCTGCCCAGCGACGGCAGCGATCCGCTCTCCCAGGCGGTCGAGACCCTGTCCAAGGACGGGGGACCGTTGTTCGTCATCGCGGCGGGCAACGCGGGCAGCCCGCGCAGCATCGGCGCGCCGGCTGCCGCGCCCAGCGCCCTGACCGTCGGGTCGATCACCAAGGAGGGCGCGATGTCGTCGTTCTCCTCCCGTGGACCCGCGGTCGCCGACGGCGGCGTCAAGCCCGAGATCACCGCCCCCGGCAGCTCCATCACCGCCGCCCGCGCCGCGGGAACGCTGAACGCCGCCGCGGTCAGCGAGTTCTACGCGACGATCAGCGGCACCTCCATGGCGACCCCGCACGTCGCCGGGGCGGCCGCCATCCTCAAGCAGCAGCACCCCGGCTGGGACGCACAGCGGCTGAAGGCGGCTCTCGTCGCCACCGCCGACCCGGTCGCCGGCGCGGACGTGTACGAGCAGGGCGCGGGCAGCGTGGACGTGCCCGCCGGGCTCTCGTCCCGGATCACCGCCTCCCCCAGCACGGTGTCGGCCGAGCTGGCCTGGCCGTACGGCGGCAGCCCGACCCGTACGGTCACCTACCGCAACGACGGAGGCAAGGACGTCCGGCTGAGCCTGTCCCTTGCCGGGGAGGCACCGGTCTCGCTCGCCTCGCGGCAACTGACCGTACCGGCGGGCGGCACCGCCGCCGCGACCGTCCGGATCGACACCGGCAGGGCGTCCGTCGGCGCCCACGGCGGCTGGATCACCGCGCGCGGCAGTGACGGCAGCACGGTGCGCACTCCCGTCGGCATCGACGCGGAGGCCGCGGCCGCCACGCTCACCCTCGAACCCGCCGCCGTACGGCCCGGGGTCGAGACGGCGTACACCAACCTGGTGGTGCAGAACGAGAAGACCGGCGAGGCACAGTTGATCGGCCTCACCACGGAGCCCGAGCAGGTCCGGCTGCCGGTCGGCGACTACCGGGTGTTCGGCGGGGTGTGGGAGTACGTCCGCCACGGCACGGCAAGCATCCCGGAGAGGTCCGTCGCCGTCGCCAGGCGCGTCTCCCTCACCGGCGACCGCACGCTGAAGACCGACACGTCCGCGGCGAAGCCGGTCACCACCGGCATCGACGACCCGGAGATGCGGATCAATGAGCAGGGGTCGGCGACCGGGCAGGTCTCGTCGACCGGCACCGGCACTCCCGTCGGACTGGCCGCGCCGATCTACGCCGGCGCGTACGAGTCGTATGCCGTGGGCAGCGGCCGGATACCCGGGCTGACGTACTTCTCCGCCGCCTCCTGGCAGCAGCCGTACGTCCTCGCGACGACGGTCGGCGGCTCCGGCGCTCCGCTGGACGTCCCGGTGTGGCTGATGTCGTCGCAGCGACTGGAATGGGACGCGCAGGGGCGGGTCACCGACGCGGGCGACGGCGGGGACCTGACGGGTCTGGAACTCAAGGACCGGATCGTGCTCCTCGAGTCGGACTGGAGCCTGCCGTGGGAGGAGTCGACCCGGCGCTACGACGCGATCAAGGAACAGCGGCCGGCGGTGATCCTGCTGGCGGGGTCGGCGTCGTTCGACCCGGCCGACCCGCCGCTGGGCATCGATCCCCGGGGCGTGGAGCTGCTGCGCGAGCAACTCGCCAAGGGAGAGGTGACCCTTCGGATCGAGGGTGAGCGCAATGGTGAGCGCACCTACTTCACCTTCCACACCCATGACGACGGGGTACCGGCCGGTGCCGACTGGCAGGACCGGCGCCGCGACCTGGCGCGCGTGGACCACGACTTCCGCACCACCGGCTTCCCCGACGACACCAAGGGGATCTACGGCTGGGTGACCTACGGAGGTCTGCGGCTGGCCCAGCAGTCGACGCTGTTCCGCGCACCGCACCGGATGACGGCGTACTACACGCCCGATGTCCCGTGGACGACCGCGACGTTCGAGTACGCGATGGACTCCGTCGGGGCGCTCGGCATGCAGTTCACCAACCCGACCGTCTACCGCAGAGGACACACGACCGACGACAACTGGCTCACGGGCCCCTTCAACCCGTCGCTGTCGGTGAACGGACCCGACGGCCGGGCGCAGGCCACCCGCGACCGGGACAAACTGCGTCTCGCCCTGCCGATGTTCTCGGACGCGGCGGGTCACCAGTCGGATTCCGTACGGGTTCTGGAATCCGGCGAGACGGTGCTGCGCGACGGCTCGGGCAAGGTGCTCGTCCGCAACGACGAGCCGGGGCAGGGCGTCTTCGACGTGCCCGCGCGTGGCCAGTGGTACGAACTCACCTCGTCCGCCCACCGCGACACCCCGGAGTGGACGCTGGGCACGCACGTCACGGACACCTGGCGGTTCCGTTCGGAGCACACCAGTGGCGAGCGTCCGCTGCCGCTGCTCGACACGCGCTTCGACATGGCGGGGCTCGACGGGGACAACTCGGTGCCAGAGAACCAGGAGTTCACGTTCGGCCTGAACATCGGCCGCCAGATGGGCGTGCACAGCGGGGCCGGCATCGAGCGGGTGTCGGTGCGGTACTCCACGGACGACGGCGCCACTTGGAAGCCGGCGCAGGTCCGGGGCCGCGACGGCGTCCGGCGGGTGACCGTACCCGCGATGAGCACCGGCTGGGTCTCCTTGGAGGTGACCGCCGCGGACCACTCCGGCGCGTCCCTCACGGAGACCGCCACGCGGGCCTACCGGGTCGGCTGCCCCGAGTACTGGTGCGCGTTCGCCCCGGCGTGGCCGCACTGGCCGGCCGGGTAACCGGCAGTCCGGCGGAAGGCGCCGCCAGGGGCGGGAAGCGGTGACCGCTTCCCGCCCCTGGGCCGATGCACGACAGATCTCAGGCGCCGGTCCGCCCGTCGACGAGCTCACGCACGACGTCGAGGTGGCCGTTGTGGCGGGACGTCTCCTCAATGAGGTGGAGGATCACCCAGCGGAGGTCGACATGGCGGCCGTCACCGATGGGACGTTCGGCCGCCGAGTTCAGCTCGTGGTCGGCCACCAGACGACGGTAGCGGGCGCTCTGCTCCTCGTACTCGGCGAGAAGCCGGGGCAACGGGATGTCGACCGCCGTCCGCATCTCGGGGTCGGGATCGTCACCGGTCGCCTCGGTGAGCGGCCCCGCGGGCTCCTCGCCCAGGAACATCACTTGGAACCAGTAGTACTCGACCCACCGCAGATGGCTGATCAGCCCGCACAACGTCATCAGCGGTGAACCCGGGAGCGGGGCCTTGCGGGCGTCCTCGGCGGACACGCCCTCGCACTTGGCCCGCGCGGTGTCGCGGGCGTAGTCCAGGAAGGTGGACAGTTGCGTACGCTCGTCCCACGTGGGAGGCGTGTCGGTTCGTTGAGTCATCGCGGGGAGTGTCCCGCAGCTCGGAACGGGTGTCGACTCGATTGATCGGAAGCACCGTCGAGTGCCACGGCACCGGCTGTGCCGGGTACGGCGTTCAGCGGCTTGAGGGGTGTGGCTGCGGACACGAGGACGGCTGTCGCCGATCTCCCCTCACGACATCGCGAGCGCAGGGCCTCAATGGCCTGCACCCGGCTCTTCGGGGTCCGCCGGGGCCCCACTCCCCGACGCCCTGCCGCACGGCTCGGGCGGTGGCCGCGTTGCCCGCCAACGCTGGAGTCGCAACAACGATGAGGCCGCCGTCAGTTCGTCGGGAGGTGGCCGTCTTCCGGCTGGTGGGGACTGACCTGGCTGCGGCGTCCTGTGCGTCTTCGTCCATGGGTGCATGCCGGTCTCCCCTGACCGCAGTTCGTCCTGCAAATCCAGGGACACCGCATGGTCGGATCAACGCGGCGAAGCCGGGCAGTAGGGCACCGCCGTCTTCCCGAAAGGGCAGGCGTCACATGCTCGGTGCCGCCATGGCGCACCGGAGCAGTTCCCGTGCAGGTCAGATCGAGTGTGGGGCTCGATCGGCGCTATCTCTCCGGGCGGCTTTCGAGCGCGGCACGGACCCGACGCAGCCCCTCCACTCTCCAGTGGTCCCGGTCGGGCATCTGATCGTGCCGGCGCCAGCGCCAGGCGGAGAACATGGCCCAATTCAGGGCGCGGCACCGGTCGATCAGGGAGTGGTCGGCTCCGGCGTAGTACTTTCCCACCTCTTCGGGCGCGTGGGCGAGGTCGAACTCGATCGGCCCACGGCAGCACGTGGCGAGGTCGACGAACAGCAGCCCTTCTCGCGTGCGGAGGACGTTGCCCGGATGCGGTTCGCCGTGCAACAACTGGTCGCTGGCTCTCGCGGTGTTGAGAACGGCGCCCAGTCCGCCGAGTGTGCCGCTGAGGAGGTCCCGGTCGGCATCGGCCAGCTCGGGGGACCGCTCCCGGTCGTCGACCTCTTTCAGTGCCACGGCGACCCGGTCGCCGGCATGGGGTGCGTCCAGAGCGATCCGGCGCAGGGCCGCATGGTGCCGCAGGAACAGGTCCGCGTAGTCGGCCGGCGCGATCACCTGCTCCGCGGGCTCGTAGTAGGTCCACAGAGAGATGGCGAAGGCATCACGCACGTACACCCGGGGCTCGACCCGGGGCTCCAACCCGGCCACCGGAGCATCGACGTCGGCGAGACGGCGGGCGACCTCCACTTCGAACTCGGAATCGGCCAGGTGCTCCACAGGCGCGACCCGTGCCAGAACATCGCAGGGGACCAGGCGCAGCGCGACGCGGTCCGAGTTGTGTACGACGACCACGTCGTCGACCCGGAGGCCCAGTTCACGAGCGGTCGCCCGTCCTGCCTCAACCGCACGGCGGAGTTCGCGTTGCTCCATGTCGTCCTTCCTCGTCGTCGAGTCCCGGATGCCTTCGCGTGCTCCATCCGGCGCCCGATCCCGGACCCGGCGACAAGCATCGCAAGGAAGGACCCGTGCGTGCCTTGATTTTTTTCCGGCCGATCATGCGATGCCCTCGCGGGCGACGGCGCGGATGGCGGCCAGGCGTTTCCGCTGTCGACGTGAACGCGTCCGGCACCCACCCGGACGCCTGATGCCGCCACCGGATCGGTTCGGCGGGGCGGGCGGCCTGACGAGGCTCTCCTGCCGGCACTGCGGTGAGGAGTGCGCAACCGGCTGGTGGGCCGAGGCCGTCTCGGAACGCCACGACGAGGGCTTTGTCCCGCTCGTGGTGACGGTTCCCTGTTGTGGCGTCGACACGTCGCTCAACGAGCTCTGAGCGCAGGTACGTCATCGCGCGATGGCGCAGTTCCTCCATGCCGTGGCCAGGGCCCGCGGGATCTGCGGGATGTCGGCGCAGCCGTGCGGGCCCGCGGGGAATCCGTCGCTGGTGATGTAGGTCCAGTCGCCGCCGGAGCCGGCGCGGAAGTACTTCATGGCGCTGCCTTCGTCCTGGAGGTTCACCAACTCTCCCTCGGTCGCGCCACGGGTGGGCTGGAACTGGGTGGCGGCGTAACGGACCGTGCCGCACTGCCCGTAGAAGAAGCGGAGCGGCACGGGCGCGATGTGCTCGAAGCGGGGGAAAGCACGCCGGTAGGCCTGCGTCACCGCGGCCTTGACCTCGCTGCCGACGGTCAGATTGCGGCAGCCGGGGACGGAGGCGGGCGCCGGCGGGGCCTTTGTCGGGGCTTTGGCCGGTGCCGTGGAGCTGTGCGACGGCGTCGGCGTCGCGGCGGAGGGCGAAGGGGCGGCGCTGGAGGACGGGGCCGAAGGAGAAGGCTCGGCGGAAGGCGCGTCCGCCGAAGCGGAGGCCTCCGGGGAGGGCGAAGTGGTGCTGCCGGCGGCGGAGTCGGACCCGGACCCGGAGGAATCGGTGCACCCCGCCAGCAACAGGGTGCAGCCCAGCAGTGCGGCCGCTATCGAGGCACTTCTGATTCCGGACAACTCGGGTCTCTCCTTCGGTCGGTACTCCACTCGCCTTCCACCACTCCCGCAGCACTGCGGAGGGTTGCACAGGAACCTGTGTCCATGGTTGCGATTCGGTATAGGCGCAACGCCGCGGGGGCGGGAAGCGATGATCGCTTCCCGCCCCCGTGGCACAACCGCCCCGCGCTCAGTAGGAGAACTGGCGGATCTGCCCGTCGTACGCCCCGTACGTCCAGCCGGTGCGGGTCGCCGGGTCCAGCTGGACCGAGTTCATCACACCGCCGTGGACCAAGGGACCGCCGTGGCCCCCGATCTGGAAGCCGGTCAGCGTCTTCACCACCTCACCCGTCGTCACGTCGATGACGAGCAACTGACCGGTGGCGTTGTTGTCCGAGACGAAGACCTCGCCGGAGCCCGGGTAGCTCACGCCCTCCGCTGCCGTGAACGCCGCTACCGCGAGCCCGTTCGCGCCGTCCACCGCCATCCCCGTGGAGGCGCCGCGCCGTACGGCCACCGGGTCGTCCGATGCGCCGGTGTCCGCGTTGAGCGAGCCGAGGACGCTGGTGGGGACGATCTTGGTGCTGGGCGCGGTGGCCGACAGGTTGTAGAGCGTGCCGGCGTCGTCGGAGGAGAAGCCGTTGCTGCAGCCGGACATGGTCCCCACGGACGTCACGCTCCGGGTCTGCAGATTCACGCGGGGGATCTGGACGCCGCCCAGGCAGAGGGCGACGGGGGCGCCCTTCGCCAGATAGACGTCGCCGGTGGAGGCGTCGATGTCCAGGAGGCTGTAGGTGCCCTTGGGGACGTCCGGCAGGTCGGCGGGGATGGGGGCCGCGGTGGTGCCGTCCTTCAGGTCGACGGGCAGCACCAGGTCGCTGTTGTCGTCGACGGCCCGCAGCAGCAGCAGCGCGCCGCGGGAGCGGGCGGCGTCGACGCGTCCGACGACGAACCGGTAGTCATCCGCCGCGAGCGCGGTCCGTCCGACGAGGGCGCCGGTGGCGGTGTTCCAGGTCTCTACCTGCACGTCGCCGCCGGACGTCGCCTGGTGCACCACGAGGGCGCGGTGCGTGGCGGGCGCCGCGCCGATGACCTCGTACTCCGACTCGTCGCCGGTGTCCGAGGCGATGACCGGGCCGTAGAGGCCGGTCCTGGTGGAGTAGTGCCGGATCTCGGTGGCGCCGGAGACGGTCCGCAGGGCGGCTATCGAGTCGTCGCCCGCGGCGGCGAAGGACAGGACCGTGCTCCCGGCAGGGGTGAGGCCGTCGTCGACCTCGAGGGTCGAGACGGGGGACGCCTGGCCGATGACGCGGTGCTTGCTGTCGAGGGCCAGTACGCGCACGCCGTAGACGGTGGAGGTGGACAGGCCCAGCCGCAGGGCGTCGAGGCCGACGGTGCCCTTGGTGGCGGGCAGCACGCGGTGGGCGCTGGAAGGCGTGTCGACGCCGTTGTCGTCGAGGGCCGTGCCGTTGACGTTGGTGAAGGTGTTCAGCGAGTTGTGGCGCGTCGGGGCGGGCGCGGCGAACTCCACCTGCGCGTACCTCGCCCCCGGGACGTCGCGCACGTCGTACCGCAGGGTGAAGCCGGCGTCGGCGCGGGTGACCTGGGCGCTGTGCGCGGGGACGCCCTCCTGCCCGGTGACCAGCGGCGCCTGCGGGCGCTCGTTCGCGGTGCCCCCGTCGACACGGACCGGCGCGAACTCCCCGTAGCCGATGAGGCTCGGGCTGGCCCCGAACCTGGACTGGACGATGCCGATGCCGTAGAGGCCGCCGCCGGCGCCGAACGCGTCGGCGGGGATGGTGACCGTGCCGGAGCCGGCGGTCAGCGCCTGGTGCCACGCGGTGGTGTGGATGGGCGCGAGGACGGGGTTCCAGTGGCCGACGGTGGACACGACGAGCTGCGGGTTGTTGAGGTTGGCGACGCCGGACAGGTCGTAGGTGACGGTGACCGAGTGGCCGGCCTTCACCACCGCGGGCGCCTTGGGCGCGGTGGCCTCCACGTAACGGCCGTCGCTGGGGCCGACGGTGAGCGTGCGGCGCACGGTGGCCTGGGTCCGGCCGCCGGTCTGTACGCGGTAGGTGACGGTGATCGCGCGGTCGGAGTCGGAGACCACGGGGAGTCCGGCGGCGCCGAGCAGTTCGGCCGGCGTCACGCGGATCGCCGGGGTGCCGGAGCGCCAGGTCCGCGCGCCCACGGTGAGCGTGTACGTGGGGCTCGCGCCCTTGGGGAGACCGGTGATATCACCGGCGAAGGTCACCGGACCCACCAGGCCCATGCCGTTGCCCCCGGAGGCCATGTCCCCGAGGTCGATGCGGTTCTGGTCGGTCGCCTCCAGGAACTGCCCGCCCAGCGCGCCGGCGGTGACCCGGTGGGCGACCGACAGCCGTACGGCCGCGGTTCCGCCGCCGCGGTGCTGCCCGAGGACGTCCTCGACGGCGGCGGTGACGTCGATCTGCCGGCCGACGTTGAGCTCGTGGTCGATCTGCGCCGGGGTGGAGACCTCGCGGCCGGTCCGCTTCAGTACGTCCCGTACCTGCGCGGGCGTCAGGTGGTGCCCGGCCAGGCCGGCGGCCTGGAGCACCACGGCGGCGGCCGCCGCGATCTCGGGGGCGGACGCGGACGTACCGCCGTTGAGGACGGGCGTGACGGACTGGGCGTCGCCCCGGTCGGTGTGGGTGAAGGCGACGATGTTGTCGCTCGGCGCCGAGAGGTCGATGCGGGTGCCGAAGCCGGAGGAGAAGGTGCCGAAGCCGCTGATGCGGGTCTCGGCGGTGGTGGCGTCCCCGGTCCGGGAGGCGAGGGTGTCGTCCAGGGTGGTGCCGCCGGCGGCTATCGCGCCGCTGTCGGGGACGCGGGACGGGGTGGTGGAGGAGGCCACGTCGTTGATGTCGGTGGCTTCCTTGCCGTTCCTCGCGGTGTCGGTCGGCGTGCTGCCGCCGTCGGGGCCGACGGCGGCCGGGGTGTACAGGCGGGTTCCGTCGTTGGAGGAGATCACCACCACGACGTGGTCCTTCTGGACGATCGAGGCGACGACGGACCGGATGTACGGGTCGTCCTCCAGGTAGCGTCCCGGGAAGCCCTGGGCGTCGGTGCCGAAGCCGAGGCTGGCGGTGATGACGTCCGGCTTGGGCGACTGGTGGGCGGCGGCCAGGAGCGCGGTCGCGATCTGGTCCATCGTCGGCTGCTGCGGGACGACCAGCCGGTAGTCGGCGCCGGGGGCGACACCGAGCAGATCGGTGTAGTCGCTGCCGGTCCGGCCGGGGCGCTGGCGGTCGTGCGCGAGGGGCGACATGACGCTGAAGTCCAGCAGGACCTCGCCGAGGACGGGGTCCTGGTCCTTGGTGGAGGCCGTACCGCTGAGGGTTCCGTCGGGGGCCGCGACGTAGGCGGGGATCAGCGGCATCGACGGTAGGTCGAGGTAGCGCTGACCTTCCTTGAGCACGGTGGTCGGGCCGTGGCCCTGCACGTACGGGTCATCGGCGTCGGCCATCGCCTGGTCGGTCAGGTCGCCGATGGAGACGTTGGTGATGGTCCGGCCGGCGCCGGGCTGCTGCCCGTAGCGGCCCTGGAGGATGTCGAAGGCGCCCACCGCGTTGACGCCGCCGGCGTTGAGGAAGGCCTGGGCGGAGTTGGCGAGGGCGAAGTTGGTGGGTATGGGGGAGGCGCTTGGGGCGGTCGGTGGTGTGTGCTTCGCGGACACCTTGGCGGTGGTGGGCAGTTGCTGCCCTCCGGTGTTCATGGTGTTCACGTAGCGATTCGGCTCGGCGCCGACGATGCCGGGCGTGCCCTGGAGGGCGCGGGCGACGGCGGCGGAGTCGCGGTTCCCGGTCCGTACCACGTAGGTGCGCGACAGGTCGGCGGCTTCGTCTCCCAGGCGGGTGCGGGCCGATGTGGTCATCGACTCCGTGGCCGCGGCCGACAGCGAGGGGAGCAGCGGCTGGAGCGAGGTGGCCCCGACCGCGTTCAGCTTCTTGTTCACGGCGGAGCTGCTGGTCCCGGGGGCCATGGCGTGGGCCCTGCTGCCCGGCAGCTTGCGGCCGGTCACGGCGGTCTGCTGGGAGAGGGTCACCAGCACCTGCCCCGGGACGACGCCGGCGCGCTGGGCGGGCAGCGCCTTCTGCGGCGACGTGTCGCCGAGGGACGGGACGGAGCTCCCGCCCGCGGGACCGGGAGCGGCGGAGGCCGGCAGCGCGGCGGTGAGGGCCAGGAACACGACGGACGTGACGGACACGGCACCGAGACGCCGTCTGCCGTGCGGATGGGCACGCGACATGGGACACCCTTTCAGCGGGGCGAGGGTGTGCGGGGGGACACACCGCGGCACGCTGACGCCCACCTCAACGCAGGGCAGCGAGCTCGCTGCTGGAAGATGTCAAGTGCGGCGGACGAGACGCAAGGTGGGGAAGGTGGCCTACCTCCGCCAGGTGGCCGGTTGGTGCCACGGAGGTGTGGGAGAGGGCATGGAATTTAACGTACTGGGGTTCACGGCGGACATGGAGCGCGTGTACACGGCTCTGGTGGGGATGCCGCGGTGCACGGCGGCGGAGCTCGCCGACGCGTGCGCGATGGCCGCGCCGGCCGCGGGGAAGCTGCTGTCCGGCCTGGTCAGGGACGGCCTGGCGGTGCGCAGCGCCGGGCGGCCGCCGAGGTTCTCGGCCGCGGCCCCCGATGTCGCGGTCGGCGCGCTGATCACCGAACGGGAGCAGCAGCTGGGCGAGGCCCGGGCGCTGGTGCAGCGGCTGATAGAGACGCACCGGGAAGCGACCAGGATCAGCCACCCGGACATGGCCGCCGAACTGCTCACGGACCGCGAGGACATCAGCAAGGCCGTGCACCGGCTGACGACCGGGGCGCGCCGCGAGGTGTGCGCCTTCGACCGCCCTCCGTACGTCGACCGGCCCGGCAGCAACCTCGACGCGCAGCTGGAGCGCCAGCGGACGGGTGTGGCCCACCGGGTGATCTACGACCGCGAGGCGGTGGCCTGGCCGGGCCGGCTCCAGGGCGACATCGTGCCGAGCGTCCGGGCGGGGGAACAGGCGCGGATGCGGCCGGAGTTGCCGCTGAAGCTGGTGATCAGCGACAGCAGTGCCGCGATCATCCCCTTCAGTCTGGCGCCGGGCGGCCAGTCCGCGGCGTATCTCATCCACCCGTCGCCGATGCTGGTGGCGCTGCAGTCGCTCTTCGAGGCGCAGTGGGAGCGGGCGATCCCGCTGGGGGAGTCCGGGCCGGCTTCGGCGGAACCGGGGCAGCCGGATGCCGAGACCCGCACTCTGGTGAGCCTGCTGGCCTCGGGGCTCACGGACGCGGCCATCGCCCGCACCCAGGGCTGGAGCGCCCGGACCACGCAGCGGCGCATCCACCGCGTGATGACCGAACTCGGCGCGTCCACCCGCTTCCAGACGGGGCTGGCGGCGGCCCGGCGGGGGTGGCTCTGAGCGGCGGGAAAAAGTCGCTTGTCCCGGAACTCCAGGCGGATTATCGTCAGGGTGACATTTAGGAGGTCACCGCGTGGTTCTCGCGGACATACTCGCCCCGCTTCAGGAGCCCCTGTTCACCCTGCTGGACACGCCCGTCAGCTGGGTGGAGGTGCTGGGCTTCGGCAGCGGAGCGCTCTGCGTATGGCTGGTGGCCCGCCGGCACATCGCCAACTGGCCGATCGGCATCGCGAACAACCTCTTCTTCATCCTGCTCTTCGCGGGAGCCGGCCTGTATGCGGACGCCGCCCTTCAGGTCGTCTACGTGGCGCTGGCGGTGTACGGATGGTGGTCCTGGATCGCCGGGGCATCGGGGCATCTCGCCGTCAGCCGCACGGACGCCCGCACCTGGCGCATCCTGGCCACCGCGACGGTGCTCGCCACCGCGGCCCTGACCGTGCTGCTCGACCGGGCCACCGACTCCACGGTGCCGTTCTGGGACGCGCTCACCACGGCGCTGTCGCTGGCCGCCACGTACGGCCAGTGCCGGAAGAAGGTCGAGTCCTGGTACCTGTGGATGGCCGCCGACGTCGTCTACATCCCGCTGTACGCGTACAAGGGGCTCTACCTCACCTCGCTCCTCTACGCGGGCTTCCTGCTGCTGTGCGCGGTCGGACTGCGCGCGTGGCTCGGCGAGGCGACGGCAGCGGCCCGTAAGCAGGTCCTGGCATGAGCGAGTTCGACCACGGCCTGGTGCTCGGCAAGTTCTATCCGCCGCACGCGGGCCACCACCACCTGGTCCGCACCGCCGCCGCGCGCTGCCGCCGGCTCACGGTGCTGGTCTGCGCCTCCGCCGTGGAGTCGATCCCACTCGCGGACCGCGTGGCTTGGATGCGCGAGGAGCACCCCGAGGCAGGCATCGAGGTCGTCGGCACGGTCGACGACATCCCCGTCGACATCACCGACCCCACGGTCTGGGACGCCCACATGGCCATCTTCCGCGCCGCCGTCCCCGACCCGGTTGACGCCGTCTTCACCTCCGAACCATACGGCGAAGAACTCGGCCGCCGCTTCGGCGCGACCTCGGTGACGGTGGACGTCGCCCGCACGACCTACCCGGTCTCGGGCACGGCGGTGCGCAAGGACCCGGTGCGCTGCTGGCCTTTGTTGGCGGCCCCGGTACGGGCTGGGCTGAGCCGCCGGGTTGTCGTCGTGGGCGCGGAGTCGACCGGCACGACCACCATGGCCGAGGCCTTGGCGGAGCACTACCGTGCGCGCGGCGGGGTGTGGGAGTCGACGCGGTGGGTGCCGGAGTACGGCCGCACGTACAGCGAGGAGAAGTACGCACAGCTCTTGGCCGCCCACCCGAACGCGATGTTCAACGACGTCACCTGGAGCTCCGAAGAATTCGAGCTGATCGCCGAACGTCAACTCGCCGACGAGGACGCGGCAGCGCGCTCCGGCTCCCCCGTCCTCTTCTGCGACACCGACGCCCTGGCCACCACCATCTGGCACGAGCGCTACATGGGCGCCCCCAACCCCCAGGTCGAATCCATCGCCGCCCGCAGCCGCCACCACCTCTGGCTCCTCACGGATGACGCGGGAGTCCCCTTCGAGGACGACGGCCTCCGCGACGGCGAGCACCTCCGCACCTGGATGACGACCCGCTTCCGCGAGGAGCTAACCCGCCGAGCCCTCCCGCACGTGTTCCTGACCGGCCCCCACGACGAACGCCTGCGCACCGCCGTGTCCGCCGTCGACGCCCTCCTCACCCACGCCTGGCACTTCGCCGCCCCCCTCCCGGAGCGGGGGCGGCCCGACGTGCCGTAGTGACCCTCATGTCGCCCCGGGGCGGACGGAGGTGAGCTGTTCCACGGTCCGGTGCCGCGCGGCGTGGGACGTCGGGCGTCATCAAGGAACGACGGTTCGGAACTGACGCAGGGACGCCGCGAGATCCGATCCGGCCGCGTCGTCGTCCGGGAAGCGGTGCAGTTCCGCACCGGCGAACTCCTCGGCCGCCCGCAGGACCTCGGCGAAGAGTTCTTCCGACCGGGTCGTTCCGACGTGTGTGTTCCCGCTGGAGATCGCGATTCCCCGACGTGTCGGCCTGAACCGGATCGTGAACGACGAGTCGGTCCCGACGAAGGTCACCTGCTTCCCGGTGCTCCGCAGGACGGCCAAATGATCCAGCAGGAGCGACAGCGCCAGGTGAATCATCATCCCCTGGTCCGGGGAGTGGCCATGGGAGGCCGCAGTACCGGAGTCCCCGTGACGACGATGTCACCCAGGTCGAACCCGCACGGATCCCCCTGATCCGGGCGGCGGGAGAAACGGAACCGGATCGCGCTCAAGAGTTCGGCCCTTCGCTCAGTGCTGGAGAGACACGCTGCGCAGGTCGTCGTGGTCCCACGGGCGGCAGCGGCGCTGCGCTCACGTCGGTTCCCCCGTCGCCGTACGACCGGCCGGCCACTGTACTGCGGGTGCGTTCCGGGCCGGCGCCTTTGCCGCTTCCACGTGCCGCCGGGCGTCCGCACCCCGCCGTCGGCCACGCACGGCGTCGTGTGCCTGTGGACATCCAGTGCCGTCCCGCCGGTGTGGCGTGCCCCCTCGGTGCACAGGAGGTGGCGCGTTGTCGGATTGGGAGAGGTCGAGCACCGCGCGGGTGATCGCACCTGCCCGTTCCCGCAAGCTCGCGAAGGTACCGTTCGTCAAACTGGCCGACGGACGCCTGAAGGCGTCGTGTCGAGCGGCCCGGACATCGAGCGGGTCTACGTCTCGTCGGTCGCCGCCGGCACGTACGCGTACGCCTGCAGCACGAACAGCAACCGGCCCTGCGGCGGCGCGCGGGGCGGCTTCTGCAACCACAACGGGCCCTGAGCGGCGAGGCGGTGCTGCAGTACGGCGCCGAGCGCGTTGCTCGGTACCTCAAGGCCGAGCCGGCGGACGGGGAGCCGGACGCGCGCAGACCATCACTGGGGCGATGACCGGCGCGCGTCCGCCGCAGGGGGACTCGCGGGCCGCCGCGCAGGTGTTCGCCCGCTTCCTGCGGCACCTGGCCTACCTGGAGCTCGCCGCCACCACCGCGCCGCTGCCGGAGATGCAGTGGTTCCCGGCGACCAGGGCGGTGGCGTGATGCGTCCGCAGCACGCTCAGGCGGCCGCAGGCCGGTGCGCCCCGGGGCGGGTGCTGGCGGACCCGGGGCTTTGGCTGATGGCACGGCGGAGGGGAGAAGCCGGTTCGGGTGTTCTGCCCGTGCCGGCGCCGGGTCGTTTGCCGGGGGCTGTGGGTGGGTGGATAGTGCCAGAGGTGCGTCCGGCGGTTGGGTCACCGCGGCCGTGTGGTGTCCCGGTCTGCGTTCGGGGGCGGCGGGTACCGGCGCCGGGGTGTGCGTGGTCTCGCCGTGAACGCTGCGCATGACGGGATGATGCCCCGCACATCATGCCCGGGAGCGCCGCCCGGTCTGGCACGCTCAGGCGTGCGGGGTGTCTACGACGATGCTGGGAACGGGTGGTGGCAGCGGAGCCAGGTTCGGTGAAAGGTCAGTACCCGCGGTCGTAGATCGCCTGCAGCCACGGTTCGCGGACGGCGGGTATGCGGGCCCGTGTGTACCGGAATGCGGCGCGGGATGGCGGCAGCGGTATCGGCGGGTGTGGTGGTAGGGGATCGTCGGTCGCGTTCCACGCCTTCAGGTAGGCCTGTGACGACCGGTAGCCGTGTGTGCTGGGGCGGTGGGCCAGTTCGGCATCGTCGGGCTGCACCTGCGCAGGAAGGTCCGCACCACCATCCCCGAGCCGTCGGCGACACCGGTGCCGGACCTGCTCCAGCGCGACTTTGCTGCCCCGGAGCCGAACACCAAGTAGGTGGGAGACATCACCTATCTCCCGATCGGAAGCGGCCAATTCCTTTATCTGGCAACCGTGTTGGACCTGTGCTCGAATCGCCTGACGGGCTGGTCGATCGCCGACCACATGCGGACCTCGCTGGTCACCGACGCACTCAGGGCCGCAGCAAGGGCCCGCGGCAGGGACGGTCTGCGCGGGGCGGTGTTCCACAGCGACAACGGGGCGCAATATGTGTCGAAGGAGTTCGCCCAGGTCTGCTCGGAGCTGGGTGTGACAAGATCGCGCGGCGCGGTCGGCACCAGCGCGGACTGGCCTTCCCCCGTGATGGTGGACACGCTTCGTTGATCACGCGGCGAGCGTGAGCTTAGCCGCGTGGTGTCGGCGTTCGTATTCGTTGGGGCTGAACGGACCGTTGGCGGAGTGCCGTCGGCGGGTGTTGTAGCGGGTCAGCCAGGCGAAAACCTTGTTCCTGCAGGTGACCGGGTCGCCGTAGTCGTGGGCACCCTGGAGCGTCTCGCGTTTGAGGGACGCGTGGAAACTCTCGCAGGCCGCGTTGTCCGCGCTGCTGCCGACCGCGCCCATCGACCGGGTGACCTTGAGCTGGTCGCAGAGGTCGGCGAAGACCCTCTAGCCGTATTGGGCCTCGTGATCGGTGTGGAAGACGGAACCCTCGAGGCTGCCGCGGGTGCGGGCGGCCATCCGCAGTGCGTCGGCGACCAGGCCGGTGCGCATGTGGTCGGCGATGGACCAACCGACGACCTTGCGGCTGAAGCAGTCCAGCACTGTCGCGAGATAGAGGAACTCGCCGTTCGCGAGGGGCAGGTAAGTGATGTCGCCCATGTATTTCCGGCCCGGTTCGGCGGCGGTGAAGTCCCGCTGGAAGAGGTCCGCACCTGGGAGGCGGCGGTCGTCGACTCCGTCGCGGCGTTCCGCCGCTCGGTGGACGACATCGTCACCGACCAGCGCTCAGTCGAACTCGTCGGCGAGCTGTCCATGGCCAGCAACCGCTTCCGCACCCTGTGGGCACGGCACGACATCAAAGCGCTCGGCTACACCAGCACCGTCAACCATCCGGTCGTGGGCGGACTGCACCTCAACCGCGAGAAACTCTCCGTCGGAGACCTGCTGCTCGTGCTCTACTACCCGGACCAGGACAGCGACGCCGCCGAGAAGCTCCAACTGCTGACCTCCCTCGCCCCTGCCGGCGGGCAGCAGCCCGCTGCGGCCATCGACCCGCCGACAGGCCGCGACGTCGACACCTGCCACCGATCGCAGGACCGTCGGGGCCCACGCAGACCGTGACGCCCTGTTCGCTCCGACGAATACGCTGTCGATCACCGAGTTGGCAGTGTTCCGACCCGCGAATGCAGTGATCGTTTCGGATTGTGTTGATCGTTGCGGGATTTGCTCTCGTGACGTGGCCCGATCGGGTGAGCCGTTGTGCATGACGCGAGTGCAACTAACATATGTGGACTGGGAGTTGATCGCCGTTTCTGCCGATCGGCGATCACGGCCCGCATCCCGCGCGGCTGCGGCAGCAGTTCGAGGGCTCGCGAACGGCGACGACTCGGCGTTCCGCCTCCACGGCAAGATCAGTAGAGGTCAGGTGCTCGAGGGTGCGGCGGGTCGGCGCAGGACGCCTCCCCGGCGGGGGTGAGTCATGTCCATGCAGACCGATCGTCGCCACGAAATGGGCGCCGGCTATTCGCGCTGTCAGGCGTTGCGGGCGTAGGAGGCGAGGCGACCGGCGAACGCGGTGACCATGTCGCGCAGTTCGGCGGGACGCTCGATGACGAACGGCCGGTCGAGTGAGGCGAGTACCGGCGGCAACCAGTCCAGCCGCTCCGCCCGCAGCTCGGCGCGCAGCCAGCGTTCGGCCGCCTGGTCCTCGCCCGTCACAGGCGCGTCCTCCTCCAGGCTCGCGACACTGGCCGGAAGGTGGGCACGGATCTGTGCGACCGTGCCGTGGATCCGCAAGGTCACCTCATGCCGGTACTCGGCCGTGGCGAACGCCGTCACCACACGCCGCGCCGGATCGAGGTCCTCGGGCGCTTCGAACGAGCCCGGCAGGGTCCGCGCGTCCGCGATGCGGTCGAGGCGGAAGGTTCGGTCCTCGTCGAGCCGGGCGTCCTTGCCCGTGACGTACCACCGGCCCGCATGGGCCACGATCCCGTACGCGTGCAATGTGCGTTCACTGCGCCCACCGCCGCGGTCGGTGTAACGGATCGAGACCGGGCGGCGGTGGCGCACCGCATCGGCGAGGGTGAGCAGAACCTCGCCGTCCGGCGTGTTGAACTCACCGGGCTGGTCGGTGAAGGCGAGAGCTTCCAGGAGGGTGTCGAGGCGGTGGGCGATGTGCTGGGGCAGCACCCGCCGGATCTTCGCCGATGCCGTCTCGCTTGCCGTGCGTTCCGTCGTCGTCAGCCCGGCCCGGCGGCCGGCGACCAGGCCGAGCAGCACCGCCAGTGCCTCGTCGTCGCTGAGCATGAGCGGAGGGAGCCGGTACCCGGGGGCGAGCCGGTACCCCCCGTAGCGGCCCCGTACCGACTCCACCGGCACGTCGAGGTCGATCAACTGGTCCACGTACCGCCGCACCGTGCGCCCTTCCACACCGAGTCGCTCGGCGAGCTCCGCCACAGTGCGGGTGCCGCCGGACTGCAGCAGTTCCAGGAGGGTCAGCACGCGGACAGTGGGGCGGGACACATTCCCAGCCTAACCCGAATACGGGACCGATTGTGTCCTCTATTTCTCCTAGCCTGCGACATGCAACGACCACCGGCACAGCCAAGGAGATTCCCATGGACTTCGTCTCGATCCGCATCATCACCGGCGACGTCGCCCGCCTCGTCGACTTCTACGAGCGAGCCACCGGGGCGCGGGCGACATGGGCCACCGAGGACTTCGCCGAGCTCAGGACCGCGGGCGCCACCCTCGCCATCGCCGGAACCCGCACCGTCCCGCTGTTCGCCCCGGGCTCGGCCCGCCCGGCGGACAACCACAGCGTCATCACCGAATTCCTCGTCGACGACGTGGACCGCGTCCACCAGAACCTCACCGGCTTCGTCACCGACTTCGTCACCGAGCCCACCACCATGCCCTGGGGCAACCGGTCCCTGCTGTTCCGCGACCCCGACGGCAACCTCGTCAACTTCTTCACCCCCGTCACCCCGGCAGCCATCGAGAAGTTCGCGCGCTGACTGACCCGGCACTATCGAGATTGACTACGGAGATCGCCATGACTGAGTTCCTGAACGTGGAAGATGGCACCATCGCCTACGAGGTGACCGGCTCCGGGCCGCTGATGGTGCTTGCGCACGGGATCGGCCAGAGCCGCGACGCCTATCGGTTCATGGTTCCAGAGCTGGTGGCCACCGGTTACCGGGTCGCGGCCGTGGACCTGCGAGGCAGCGGCGAGACGACCGCGACGTGGCCGTCCTACACCCGGACCGACATCGCCGGCGACCTGATCGCACTGATCGAGCATCTCGGCGGTCCCGCAGTGCTGGTCGGCCACTCCATCTCCGGCGGCGCCGCGACGATCGCCGCTGCCAAGGCGCCGGCGCTCGTGAGCGCCGTCGTCGAACTGGCGCCGTTCACCCGCAAGGTGGAATATTCACTGAGCGCCCTGGGCGTGTCCCGCTACCGCAAGGCCGCGACCGCGATCTCGGCCGTCGCGATGCTCGGCAGCCACAAGCAGTGGCGGAGATACCTGGAGCTCGCGACCCCGGAGCCGCGCCCGGCGGACTGGGCCGCGAGCCTCGAGCGCACCGACGCCATGCTGCACGAGCCGGGCCGGATGAAGGCCCTGCAAAAGCAGATGAACAGCGCCGCCGACGCCGGGGCCCAACTCGGCAACGTGCACTGCCCGGTCCTGGTCGTCATGGGCACCCTCGATCCCGACTGGAGTGACCCGAAGGCCGAAGGCGAGGCCATCGTGGCCGCGCTTCCGGAAGGCGTCGGCCGCCTCGAGATGCTCCCGGGGGCGGGCCACTACCCGCACGTCCAGTTCCCGTCGACAGTGGTCGGCCTGATGCGCTCATTCCTGAAGACGGCCCGTGCCTAGGGCCGGACTCGACCGGGCCACGGTCGGTGCGGCCGCGTCGGAACTCGCCGACGAACTCGGCTTCGCCGGCCCGACCATGGGCCTGCCGACCGGGCGGGTCGGCGTGCGGACACCGTCGGTCCGGGCCCTGTGCACCGTCATCCAAGGCTTCGTCGGCCTCGACAGCGACGATGCCTTCCAGATGGAATGCGACCCCGCCGACAGCCACTGGTTCGTCGTCGACACGCTCATCAACGGCATGCGACCCGAGGCCGCCAACGGCGGGCCCGGCACGGCGCCGCTCCATGCAGGGGAGGGAGCATGACCCAGGCGGCCGACTCCCCGAACCGCACCAACGCCGCCTCCGGGCTACGGTTCCTGACCGAACTGATCGGCTGGACGGCCACTCCGTGGGCGCTGCACCGGGTCGACTGGGCGGTCGCGACCGCCGCGCTGGTCCTGCTGATCGGACTTCCGGCCGTCGTCGGAACACCCGGCGACCGCCCCTTCGACCCGCCGGTGGCGATCCCCGGCGCAGCGATGCTCCTGCTCGTGCTCCTCGAGGTGGCCGCCGCAGCGGTGGCGCCGTGGTTCGCGTGGCCCACGTGGGCCGCGGTCGTCGCAACCGCGCTGGCCGCGACGTCGGTCGTGCTCGAACAGCCGCGCTGGCGTTGGCTGTTGCGCCACTAAGACAGTGTCCTATGTGGTGAGGCGGACGTTGATAGCGGTATGGGGCGGGGTACGTGGAGTTGGATTGTTCCGGACGGACTGTGGGAGAATCGCGGAGCCGCTGATCCCGCCGTCGAGGGTGCGACCGCAGGGCGGCGGAACCCGAGACACGCCTGATGAGACGCTGTTCGCGGCCATCATCTACGTCCTGGTCAGCGGATGCGCCTGGCGTCAACTGCCGCCCTGCTTTGGCATATCGAAGTCGACGGCTCATCGCCGGTTCCTGATCTGGTCCAGAGCCGGCGTCTGGGGCCGCCTGCACGAGGCGGTGCTGCACCGACTCGATGACGTCGGCCTGATCGACGTCACCCGTGTCGTCCTCGACACCGCCCATGTCAGGGCTAAAAAGGGGGCGAACTCACAGGTCCGAGCCCTGTGGACCGGGGCAAGTCGGGCTCCAAGATGCACGTTCTGTCGGACGCGAACGGACTGCCCCTCCTCGTTGGCATCTCGGCCGCCAACACCCACGACAGCGAAGGGCTCAAGCCCATGATCGAGGGACACCAAACGAGACACGACCCCCACCGTGGCCGCCACTTCAAGCCCCAGCGCCTGCACGCGGACAAAGCCTACGACCGCACCGACCTGCGCAGATGGCTTCGATGGAAGCGGATCGGAGTACGTATCGCCCGCAAAGGAATCGAGTCCAGCGAACGATTAGGGCGCCGCCGATGGGTCATCGAGCGGACCATGTCCTGGCTGTCCGGCTACCGGCGCCTGAGCCCTCGCTACGAACGCAATCCCCGCAACTACCTGGCCTTCCTCGGCCTCGCCGCCGCCCTCTGCTGCTACAAACGACTCGTCCGCCTCACCACATAGGACACGGTCTAAGACGCCTTCCAGCGGGAGCGGGCTAAGATGCTCCGCTAGACGACTGCTGGTTGTGGGCCGGGTCTCCAATCGATCACTGGAGATCCGTCCCATGGCCGCAGAGTTCGAGCTCCCCGAGGACCTGACCGCCCTGACCGACGATGAGCTGTCCGAAGCCCTTGACGGCGCCCGCGCCGCCTTCGATGCCCTCTCGTCCGCCGACAACGTCACCCCCGATGGCCTGGTCCGCATGCGTGAGCTGGCGGGCGATGTCGAGGCCATCCGTACCGAGCAGGCCGCCCGCGCGCAGGCCGCCGAAGAGGCCGCTGCCGAGATCGAGTCGCTCGCCGCGCAGATCCGCGGCGACGACGGCGGCGAGGAGCCCGAGCCGGCCACCGCGGCCGTCGAGCCCGCCGCGCCTGCTGCTCCGGCCGAGCCCGCCCCGGCGCCCGCCCCCGCGGCCCCCGCGCAGACCGCTTCCGGTGCGCGCCGCACCCTGAACCTGTCCGGAGTGCGGCAGCGTCAGCCGCGCGTCCTGCCCGAGCTGCCCGCCCCCCGCACGTCCATCACCGCGGCGGTCGACGTCCCCGGCTACACCCCGGGCAGCCCGCTCCAGTTCGACCAGATCACGGCCGGCATCATCTCCCGCGCCAACGCTCTGAAGACGGCAGGCGGCGGCGTTGGCCAGGTCATCTCCTACCGGCACCCGTACCCGGCCGAGGCCATCGTCACCGACCCTGGTTGCGCGATCGGCGGGTATGCAGGAGGCGTCGCACTCAGGAGATGGGCTCGCTTCGATGAGCAATTTTGGGATTCAATGGATGGGTATGCCACATGCGATACGTAATTAGGTAAATGGTAATTCAAATCTCTATAGCATTCATCGTCCATTGAGGTTCACGTCACCATCAGTCCCCTATTGACCCGTCCTGATCCGGTCATGTCCACTACAGGTCACCCCGTGGCGCAGTTGGACCGTTGACCGTGTGCATATGCCGCAGGTTTGATCACTGAAGCTGTGTAGATCTTGTGATCCTGGGGTGGGGCGTATGGGGTGGGGTGTGTCACGTCGTCATGCGAGCGTGCATCGGAATCGCGGGAGACGGTTTGTCTCGGGTGTGACGGTGGCTGCGTTGTTGGCTGTGGTGCCCGTTGTGGGTTCATCGGCTGCGACGGCACAGGCGGCTGCACAAGCAACGCCGACGAAGACGCCGTCTGAGCAGGCTGCGGACTCGGGGGAGCCGGTGGAGGTCACGGCGCTGCGTACAGAGTACTCGACGACGATGGCGAACCCGGACGGCACCTTCACGCTGGATCAGTCGGCGTCGCCGGTGCGCGCCAAGGCACCGGACGGGTCGTGGCGCGGCATCGATCCGACGCTGGAGCGCCGAACAGACGGCAGTGTCGGTCCGAAGAGCGCAGTAGCGGACCTGTCCTTCTCCGGTGGCGGTGACGGCCACGATCTCATCCGGGTGGGCAAGGACGGCCGGTCGGTCACGTTGGGGTGGCCGACAACGTTGCCGTCGCCGACGTTGGATGGTTCCACCGCCACCTATGCCGAGGTCCTGCCCGGGGTCGATCTGCAGTTGACGGCCACGGCTGAGGGCTACCGTCAGGTGTTCGTGGTGAAGACCGCTGAGGCTGCCGCCAACCCCGAGTTGGAGAACATCGAGCTGACTGCCAAGGGGACGCGGCTGGACGTGGTTCCCGGAGCCGGCGGTGGCATGAGGGCCATTGACGACAACGGGAACACGGTGCTGCGCGGCCCGGCGGGGCAGATGTGGGACTCGGCGGGCAGCGAATCCCAGGCCCGGCCTGAGGCTCAGTCGCTCGTGGCGAAGTCGGAGTCCGAGCCCGTGACCCAGCCGAATCCCGGTGACGTCAGTGCAGTCCTCCCGGTAGCGGTGCAGGACGGCTCGGTGAGCGTCACACCGAACCTGGACGTGCTGCGCGGCCAGGACACGGTCTACCCGGTATACATCGACCCGCCGGCCAGTCTGACGATGTCGGAACGCACGGTGCTGTCCTCTGACGGTGACAAGTTCTGGGATTTCAAAGGACCCATGGGAGTCGGTCGCTGCAGCGTGGAAGGCCCCTGGTATTGCGGCGAAAACTACACGAACCGCATGTACTTCGAGTTCGGCGCCGGCGGCCTGAGCGGAAAGTACGTCCTGAGCGCCACATTCCGCGCCTACGAGACGTACTCGTTCTCCTGCGACCCACACATGGTCACGTTGGATCGGACCAACAACATTTCCGAGGGCACCAGGTGGCCCGGTCCCGACCAGCTCGACCACCTCGTTGACACGTACGTCTCCGCGGGCCGCGGCGACGAATGTACTCCCGCGCAGCCGGATGCCTGGATAGATTTCAAGGACAATTCCGGCGAAGCGGATGAGAACCTGACCTCCACGGTTCGAAAGCTTGCCGACGGATCGATCTCCCGGCTGACGCTGAGACTGAGGGCCGACAACGAGGGCGATCCGGATGCCTGGAAGCGGTTCGATGACAACGCCTCACTCCAGATCAAGTACGTGCCCAAGCCCGGTGTTCCCACTGACGCTGGTGTGAGGCCGGGAGACAGCAAGGCCGCGTACTGCAACACCTCCCCTTCGTCTCCGTTGATGGTTACCCGCACTGACCCGATTGTGCAGGCACGGGTGCAGACGCAGACTCAGCCGACGAGCGGTGAGGACAAGGGTTCGTTGCGGGCGGAGTTCCGGGTGGCGCGCCTGAATCCCGACAATGGGTGGGAAGAGGTGTGGGCAGAGGAGCAGCCGGCGTCGGGTTGGCATCCTGACGGCACGCTGGAGACGATGCCGAACACCCGCACCAATGGCATCACCTACCGGTACCGGGCGCGGACGCAGTCCCACTGGTCCGAGGACGGAAAGTCCGGTGACCTGTACTCGGCCTTCTCTCCGTGGTGCTACTTCAAGATTGACACGACCTATCCGAGCCCGCCCCAGGTCTTCGCTGACTCGTTGCCCTACGTGGCATGCGATGAGGTGAGCGGAATCTGTGTAGAAAAGGGGCAGCCCGGCCAGGTCGGGTCTTTCACCTTCAAGCCGAACGCGGTCGACAAGGACATCGTCGCCTACCGTTGGTACTTGAAGACCGGGAACACTACGAAGGAAATCGGCGCATCGACTCCTGCCTCCTGTGCCAACCCCCCGGTGACGACACAGAATCCGGCCGTGCAGGTAAAGGCCTGCGTCACCCCGACGCTTGCCGGTACACAAACGCTCGTCGTGGATGCGAAGGACGCCAGCGGCCATTGGAGCTCCTCGAACGAGCTGAGGTTCAAGGTCAAGACGGCTCCAGGCGCGCTGGGCCGCTGGCACTTGGACGACGGCCTGCCCGGCGATAACCAGGATCCGGATGAGCGTGTGACCGTAGCCAAGGACTCCGCTGTCGAGGGCAGCACCCGGAGCAACGCTACGCTCTACACTTCCGGTGCCGGCTGGGGTGGCATTGGCCGTCGGGGCGAGGCGGACTACTCGCTGTGGTTGAACGACTCCACAGATCCGGCGCGGCAGACCGGATACGCCGCGACGTCGACGCCGGTGGTGAACACGCAGGATTCGTTCACTGTCTCGGCGTGGGCGTATCTGGTTGACGGTGAAAACACCCAGGCTGTGCTGACCGCCAACGGCAACAACGCCATGTCGTTTGCCTTGTACTACTCGGGAAACTCCAAGAAGTGGGTGTTCAGCCGGTCGGACCGGGACGAGACCGACAAGACCTACATCGTGTCGCAGTCCGACACGGCGAATCCGCCGCTGCGGGTGTGGACGCACCTGACCGGGGTGTTCGACGCGAAGAACAGCACGAACAGCGCCGACGACACCATCCAGCTCTTCGTCAACGGCCGCCCGCAAGGTCAGCCAGTGCTTCTGAAGAGTGCCGCCTCGGGCTACAACCCGTGGCCTGCCACCAGTGGCCTGCAGTTCGGGCGGTTCTACGGCGGAGGCTCCTACACCTACTACTTCAAGGGCCGCGTGGATGAGGCGGCAGTCTGGCAGCAGGCGTTGGGCGAGGACGAGATCCGCCAGGAGGACCAGCTTCTGACCGATGATGGCCAGCCGGCAACGGAGATGGTTGCCGACTGGGACGCCACCACGGCCGGCGCCACCAGTACCTCGATTCCCGAACAGAGCCAATACCCGCTCGAAGGTCTGAGGCTGGCGGGCGGAGCGAGGATCAACGCGGACGACAACTTTGCGGTGTTGGACAGTGGTACGGGCTACGCCTACACCCCCACGGGTCCGGTGGTGGACGAAACGGGCTCGTTCACGGTCACGGCCCGGGTCAAGGTAGATACCGCCGCTTTGGCGAGCCAGCCTGCCGGGTACCGCGCCCAGGTCGTGAGCCAGCAGGTCGGCGGCAAGGAGTCGTCCTGGTCGCTGTGGCTGCAGAAAACGTCCGGCGGATCGTTCGTGTGGTGGTTCGGGCGTACGGCGGTTGACGCTTCTGGTGCAGTCACGGCCACAGCAGCAGTGTCCTCGGAAGAGGCGACGCTCACGGACTGGGTCCAGCTCACCGGCGTGTTTAACGCACAAGAAGCGGCCGTGTCCGGTCACGGCCAGCTCCACCTGTATGTAGCCGATGGCGAGCAGGTACAGGGCGACCAACCGGACTTTGCTCAAGCGAGCCAGGGATCCGGCGAACTCGCTGCCGGGCGCAGTACCACGGCTGGCACGCCGGGCGGGTACCTGCCAGGAGGCCTGGCGGAAGTCCGCATGTGGGTCGGGGCGATGACGGCCGACCAGATCAGCAGCATCGTCATGCCGAACGCTGACTAATACGGATACGCGGGGTGCCCACCTTGTGTGGGCACCCCGCCCCTCAGCACATGCGATCGAACAAGAGGCCTGAGCGATTGAGGCCTGAGGAGACGTGCGGCCCGCGGGCCGCGGGCGGGGTGGCATGACCATGCAACGATTCATGGCGACAGTGATAACCAAGGCACGCACCAGAAGACCTACCAGAACGCGCATCAGCCCGCGTTGGACCGGACGGATCGCCGCCGCAGTGGGCTTTGCCCTGCTGCCAGGGCTGATCGCAGCCCCGGGCTTCGCGGCCGCTCCGATCCTTCGGGAGCGACCCAAGCTCCCTGCTCCCCACGTGGACAAGGTCGTCCCCTTCGCGCACCGGGAAACCACGGCAGATCGGCAGGTCGCGGCCGCGGAGAAGGCAGACCGGGCCGACGCGGCCCGTGCCCGTGCCGACCAAGCCCGCACCGTGACCTGGCCGAAGGCCGGCAGCGTGCGCCTGACGCCCGGAACAGGCGCGCGCGCAGCCGCCACTGCATCCGGCATGCCGGTGACCGCCGCGGCACCGCATGCGGGCTCGCGCGGTGCCCGGGCGGCCACGGCGTCCTCGGTCACCGTGGACGTCCGGGACCAGAAGACTGCTGAGAAGGCCGGCGTCAAGGGGATCATCTTGACCGCGGCCGGCCCGGCCGGCGGCGGTGCCGCCGAGCTGACGGTCGACTACTCGAGTTTCGCCTCCGCCTACGGCGGCGACTGGGCCGGCCGCCTGCGCCTGGTCCAGCTGCCCGCGTGTGCGCTGACCACTCCTGACAAGGCCGCGTGCCGCACCCAGCGGCCGATGGACTCGGCCAACGACCGGAACGCCGAGACAGTCACGGCCCAGCTGTCCCTTCCCACGGCCAAGGCTGCCACAGCGTCCGCCGGGGCGCCGATGGTGCTCGCGCTCGCGGCCGGCACTAAGTCAAGCATCGGCGACTACAAGGCGACCCCGCTGGCGGCCTCGTCCACCTGGAACGCCGGAGGCAACTCGGGTTCGTTCACCTGGTCCTACCCGCTGCGGGTGCCTCCGGCCGCGGCCGGCCCGTCCCCTAACCTGTCGATCTCCTACGACTCCGGCAGCATCGACGGCCGCACCGGCAACACCAACAACCAGGGCTCGTGGGTCGGCGAAGGCTTCGACGTCACCTCCTCCTATATAGAGCGCAAGTACGTCAGCTGCGACGACGACGACAACGACGACGACGCCGCCGAGGACGGCAAGTTCGACCTGTGCTGGAAGTACGACAACGCCTCCCTCGTGCTGAACGGCAAGGCCACCGAGCTCGTCAAGAACGACACCGGCGGCAAGTGGCACCTGAAGGACGACGACGCGTCCCAGGTCATCCATGACACCGGCGCCGACAACGGCGACGACGACGGCGAGACGTGGACGGTCATCACCGGTGACGGCACGCAGTACAAGTTCGGCCTGAACAAGCTCCCCGGTGCCGGCGCCGCCGACAGCACCAACTCGACCTGGACCGTCCCGGTCTTCGGCAACGACCCCGGCGAGCCGGGCTACTCCAGCGGAACCAGCTTCTCCGGCCGCGCCAAGAAGCAGGCCTGGCGTTGGAACCTGGACTACGTCGTGGACACCCACGACAACGCCATGACCTACTGGTACGCGGCCGACACCAACTACTACGCCAAAAACGGCGTCGACAAGCCGAGCACCGACTACATACGCGGCGGATACCTGAAGGAGATCCACTACGGCCAGCGCGCAGGAGCCCTGTTCTCCGCCACCCCGGCCTACTCCGACAAGGTCGTCTTCTCCGTCGACGAACGCTGCGACTCCGGCTGCGACACCCTCGACGAGGACCACCGCGACAACTGGCCCGACGTCCCGTTCGACACCATCTGCGCCAAAGACGATGCCTGCACCGGCAACCTGGGACCGACCTTCTTCATCCGCAAGAAACTGACCGGCATCACCACCTCCTTCTGGGACACCACCCTCGCCACGCCCGCCTACAGCCAAGCCGACACCTGGAGCCTGAAGCAGGAATACCTCGACCCCGGTGACACCAACGACAGCTCGGACCAGAGCCTGTGGCTGGACGAGATCAAACACACCGGCAAGCACGGCACCGACCTGGCCCTGCCCCCGGTGACGTTCACCCACACCTGGCTCACCAACCGGGTCGACAGCAGCTTCGACGGGAAGCTGCCGCTGTACAAGCCCAGGCTGAAGAGCGTCACCTCCGAGACCGGCGCGCAGACCATCGTCAGCTACGCCGACCAGGACTGCGTCGCCGGGCAGACCATGCCCAAGCCGGACACGAACACCCGGCGCTGCTACCCCGTCTACTGGGCCGCCAACGGCGCCAGCGAGGCGACACTGGACTGGTTCAACAAGTACCCCGTCATCGCCGTGAGCACCAGCGACGCCAGCGGTGGCGGCCAGGCCGTCTCCAACACCTACAGCTACTCCGGCGGCGGCGCCTGGCACTACAACGACGACCCGATGACGCCCGACAAGGAGCGCACCTGGTCGATCTGGCGCGGCTACGAGAAGGTCACCCACCTCACCGGTGACCCGACCGGCACCCAGTCCAAGGACGTCACGGTCTACCTGCGCGGCATGGACGGCGACCGCGTCCTGGACGCGGAGGGCAAGAAGGTCGACCCGGACAAGCGGAAGTCCGTCTCGGTCACCGGCATCAAGGCCACCGCGATCACCGACAGCGACCAGTACGCCAGCTTCACTCGCGAGTCCGTCACCTACAACGGCACCGACGAGGTCTCCGGCACCATCAACGACCCCTGGTCCCAGAACACCGCCACCCAGCACAAGTCCTACGCCGACACCGAGGCGTACTTCGTGCGGACCGGCGCCAGCCACGCCCGCACCAACATCACCAGCGGCGTCACCCCCTACGACCGGGTCCGCACCACCAGCACCACCTACGACGACCACGGCATGCCCATCAAGGTCGAGGACAAGGGCGACGACGCCAAAACCGGCGACGAGAAGTGCACCCGCACCTGGTACGCCCGCAACACCAGCGGCATCACCTCTCTGGTTTCCCGTACCCGCGTAGTGGGCCGCAACTGCGGCATCGACGAGGTGGACCTGAACCTGCCGGCCGACTCGACCACGGCCGGTGACGTCATCTCCGACACCGCTATCGCCTACGACACCACCACCTGGTCAGAAGACCAGACCCCCACCAAGGGCGAGCCCCAGTGGACCGGCCGCGCCAAGGGCTACACCACCGCCGACGCCCCGACCTGGCAGAAGGTGGCCACCACCACTTACGACGACCTCGGCCGTCCCAAGGTGGTCAAGGACACCAACGACCAGACCGTCTCCACCACCAGCTACCTGCCGCCAGCCTCCGGCCCGCTGACCTCCACCACAGTCGCCGACGCCAAAACGTACGCCACCACGACCACTCTGGACCCGGCATGGGGGGCGCCGCTGAAGACCAGCGACGCCAACAACAAGGCCACTGACTACGAGTACGACTCCCTCGGCCGAGTGACCAAGGTCTGGCTGCCCAACTACGCCCGTGGCTTGGACAAGCCTCCCACGTACGTTTACACGTACCACGTCACTGCGAGCGAGGCCGACAACTTGTGGGTTGCCACGGGCGCGCTCAAGGGCGACGGCTCCGGATACAACACCACCTACCAGATCTACGACTCGCTGATGCGCCCCCGCCAGGTGCAGACTGCCTCCCCGCGCGGCGGACGCGTCATCGCCAACACCCTGTATGACAGCCGCGGCCTTGCTGTCGCCACGTCATCCGACATCTACGACAACAAAAAGGGCCCAGAAGGTGACCTGGCGGACACCCCGGGCGGCGGCCCCGTCTCCACCGATACCACCTACGACGGCGCAGCCCGCCCCACCCAGGTGGTGACCAAGAACTTCAACGTCACCCGCTGGACCAGCACCACGACCTACACCGGCGACACCGTCACCACCACACCCCCCGTCGGCGCCACCCTCACCCCGGGCGACGGCCAGGCCGTCGCGACCGTCACCAACGCCCTCGGTCAGACCACCGAGCGCCGCGAGTACGACGCCCCCAAGGCAGCCGGGGCGCATTACACCACCACGAGTTTCACGTACTTCCCTGCTGGCCAGAGCAAGACCGTCACCGGTCCCGATGCCACCTGGTCGTACACGTACGATCTGTTCGGCCGCCAGGTCAGTGCCACCGACCCGGACAAGGGCAAGACCACCACCGACTACAACGAGCTTGATCAGGTCATCTCCACCAAGGACGCCGCCAGCCGCGTCCTGCTGTACGAGTACGACCAACTCGGCCGCAAGCGGAAGATGTGGGGCAGCTCCAAGACCGACGCGAGCCTCCTGGCCGCATGGGACTACGACACCCTCGCCAAGGGCCAGCAGGACTCCGCCACCCGCTATGACGGCGGCCTGACCGGCAAGGCGTACACCAAGAAGGTCACCACCTACGACGCCCTGTACCGGCCCACGGCAACACAGGTCATCCTGCCCGCGACCGATCCGCTGGTCACCGCAGGAGTCCCGAGCACGCTGGCCTTCGGCACCACCTACAACCTTGACGGCACCATCAGCAGTACCAAGGAACCCGCCGTCGCCGGCCTCGCCTCGGAGATCGTCTCCAACACCTACAGCGACCTGGGCCTCCAACTCACCTCCCAGGGCACCAGCCAATACCTCCAAACTGCTGGCTACTCGCCCCTGGGCGACTTGGAGCAACTCAACCTGGCCAAGACGCCCACGGACAACACGCTCACCATCGCGAACAGCTACGAGCCCGGCACACGCCGCCTGATCAGCTCCGTCGTCACGGACAACACCCACCCGTACGACCTGCAAAGCCTTCACTACAAGCAGGACGACGCGGGCAACGTCACCGCCATCTTCGACACCGCCAACCTCGGCGGGATCAGCAAGGCCGACTACCAGTGCTTCACCTACGACGGCGACCGCCGTATGACCGAAGCCTGGACCCCGGCCACCGCGGACTGCGCCACCACCGGCCGCACCACCGCCAACCTCGGCGGCGCCGCCCCCTACTGGTCCAGCTACCAGTACAACGACGCCGGCCTGCGCACCAACGAGACCAGCCACGCCACCGCCGGCAACACCTCCGTCGACAACGCCTACAGCCCCACCAAGCTCCACCAGCTGACGTCGACCACGACCACCAGGCCCGACAGCACCTCCTTCACCTCCACCTACGCCTACGACGCCACCGGCAACACCTGGATCCGCCCCGGCGGCGCCGCCGGCCACACCCTGGACTGGAACACCGAGAGCCAACTGTCCCGCACCACCACCGACGCAGGACAGATCACCGGGCTGTCCAAGAAGTGCCTCACCATCCAAGGCGGCGTCACCACCGACGGCACTCCCGTCGAGATCACCACCTGCAACACCAGCGACGCCCAGAAATGGCGCCTGAAGACCGACGGCACCCTCCAGGCCCTAGGCGTCTGCGCCACCGCCACCGGCACCACGTCCGGATCCGCCGTGCAGATCAAGGCCTGCGCTGCCGGCAACGCCGCCCAGCAGTGGAAGCAGCGCGACGACGGCAGCCTGTACAACCCCAACTCCGGCATGTGCGTGGACATCCCCACGTCGGACACCACCGACGGCAAGGACCTGCAGATCTACACCTGCAACACCACCGGAGCGCAGACCTGGACCGTCACCAAGCAGACCAAATACCTCTACGACGCCGACGGCCAACTCCTCATCCGCCGCGCCGCCGCCGACGGTGAAACCGTCCTCTACCTCGGCGCCACCGAGGTCCACCTCAAGACCGCCGGCACCACCGCGACACTGACCGGCACCCGCTACTACACCGCCGCCGGCCAGACCATCGCGGTACGCACCGTCAGCGGCACCACCAACACGGTCACCTTCCTCGCTGGCGACAACCACGGCACCTCCAGCCTCGCCTTCCAAGCCGGCGCCTCCACCTTCACCAAGCGCTACACCACCCCCTTCGGTGCCTCCCGCGGCACCAAACCCACCACCTGGCCCGACGACAAGGCCTTCCTCGGCGCCCCCGCCGACGCCACCACCAGCCTCACCCACATCGGCGCCCGTGAATACGACCCCACCATCGGCCGATTCCTAAGCGTCGACCCCATCCTCAACACGGCAGCCGCTCAATCTTTGAATGGCTATACGTACGCCAGCAACAACCCCGCTACTTCTGCCGATCCCACCGGCCTTTGCCCCCGTGACGAATGCGGCGGCTACGGCCAAAATCCCCACCCTGCCGACGCTCAACTGCCTGCTGGCACATTCACAGGTGACCCTGCTGACGCCAACACCTGTCAGCGCGGTGACTGCGGTGGTGGGGATCCGGATAACGTTCTCCGTGAGGAGAGCGATAAATGGTGGGATGCTCATCCGGGCTTCGACGGACAAGTCAACTACGGTAATTATGGATGCGGAGCCGTCTCGGCTGGCAGCAACTGCTCAGGAACGCTCACGCCTGGCCAACTGGCCGCTCAGGGAACCATCGAAACTCTCGACCCGACGGGGGTGATAGGCCTCCTTGAGTGCTCTCAAAGTCTCGAACGGACCCAATGCGGACTTGCCGTCGCGGCGTCCCTCCCGATCGCAGGAAAGGGGGTTAAGCTGGGGGAAAAGGTCGGAGAAAAACTTCTCGCCAAGGAGTCTGGAGAGGCGGCTTCGGTCCTCTATCACGGTACGGACGCAGCCTCGGCGAAGAATATTTGGGAGAATGGGCTGGATGTGGAGTCGGCGACCTCTAAACATATGGATGGTGTCGGTGGATTCTTTCTCGCAACCGAGCGTGATGATGCCGTCTACTATGCCCTCCGTCGCCAACCTGGGGCATTGATTAAGGCCACTATTTCTCCCGAAGCGATGGCGGCGCTCAGGAGCGCGGGAGCCGAACTGCGCAACATACCGTACGGCGGCCCAGGTACTGTGGCGCATGTCGGCCAAGAGTTTCACGTCCCTAAGGCGGCCTTTGGTATCTACAATGAACTCAGAAATTCGGGAGGAATTCTTTATGGTCCAGGCTGACGAATTCGGTGATCCGCGGAGCTTTATCCGTCGACAGCAGCAGAGATTCTTTCGGGCGGGAAGCTACAGCCCTCAGGATATGGCCAGTCAGATCGCGGCCGAGGCGGTTCTTGCTGGTGCTAGAGATGTCCATGTCTCTGTTGGTGACGAATGGATCGTCATTCAAGCGGACATCGACTGGCTGGCAGGTGTGGAAGGCGATCCCTTTTCTAGCCTGACTATTTTTCCTCCGGGAGGTCCTGGGGATTCGACGAGAGAGATTCTAGCTGTAACTTTCTCGCGCGGTGTGGTGACAGCTTCAAAATCGGGAGTCCGTGTTATCAAGGGAGATATGGCTGGTCCAGTAAAAATGGCGCCTGCGCGAGGACGGGTGCTCGCATTCATGGTGGATTGCACCTACTGATCTTTAGTGGCCCGTTCTGACGGCGGGAAGTAATTCATCTGAATTGGGCCGCGAGGGAATCATCCAGCCGCAAATCAGATTCGATTTTCCGAATTAATAAAATGCCCCGCCGGAGTGTTTTCGGCGGGGCATTTCGCGTGCTTGACGGCAGTAGTTGACGGCAACGTCAGCGGACGGGTGCTGCACGAAGTGGTGGTTCGTCGCCGTCGTTGGGCTACTCGATGGTCTCGGCAGGGCTTCGGAGGGCGTTGCCGAGCAGGTCGAGGCGTCGCCCTGAAGGCGGAGCCGGACGTGGGCGTACACCGGCGTGGTACTTGAGCACGGAGTGGACGTAGGCCAGGGCCAGCGGGGAGAGCCGCTTGGAGCAGCACACTCCGCCGGCACAGCAGCGGGGCTGGTCACGGGCAACGTCGATGCCGCGTACGCAGCACTGGCAGGTGGTGCGGAGCTGGTCGAGCCAGGTGCGGACGTCCTTGGCGGTGAGCTTCGCGAGCTTCTTCTTGCCCAGTCCGGGGATGAGGTAGAGCCGGGCGACGGCGGTGTAGCGGGTGTGGGTGTTCTCGCGGAGTTGGTGGACGGCGACGTTCTGAAGCGGGTCTGTCCATCGAACGGCTCTGTCTCACATCCGGTGGTAACTCCTGGTGATGTCGAATACATAAAGTAATAACCGCAGGTCGATCCATATCCACACACCCATGAGCCGCGCGGAGCAGCTTCATGGTGGACGTCGCCCAGAACCTCGGGAGTGTCTCCCTCGGTCAGCAAGAGAGCACTTCAGGGCAGTCTTCAGCGACGATACTCTCCGTTACCACCGACTACGGAACAGGGCCGTTCTTTTTACAGGTGGGCGAGAGCGCTGCGCTGATCACCTCGGATACGGGAAAATGTGGCCGGGCGTCCCGGTCAGCCGATGGGCCTGCGATGCGAGCGAGCTCGTTTTACAGGATGGCGATGGGGGCCGACCAGGGGACCACGGATTGTTGCCACGGCGTCGGTATCCGAGGCCGGGAGCACGCGTGTCAGATTCCACCATCTCCCTCGGCCCCTCCGGGAGGTCCGCTTGCACGGACGTACCGGACGGGAGGGAGATGCGGATGCCCCGGCACCAAGAAGTCAAGGACGACATCATTCATCTGCGATCCGCGGGAGTGGACCTGGGCAAGCGGTTCCTGCTCGCCTGCGTACGCACCCCAAGCGCGACGCGGGCCGGCACCTGGTCGTTGGAAACCGAACGGTTCGGAACCACCAGGGCCGAAATCCGGCGTCTGCTGGCCTGGCTGTTGGACCGGCAGGTTGAGGTGGTGGTCATGGAGGCGACCTCGGACTACTGGCGAGGCGTCTACTACCTGCTGCAGCCGCATCTGAACCTGATGCTGGTCAACCCCGCTCATCTCAAAGGTATCCGGGGCCGCAAGACCGACCCCAACGACGCGGCATTCCTCGCCCGGGCCGGTGCCTCGGGAATGGTGATGGCCTCCTTCGTGCCGCAGCGGGACATCCGCGAACTACGTGATCTGACCCGCCGTCGCACCGAGCTGACCCGCGCGGCCGGCTGGGAGGCACAGCGGCTGGAGAAGGAGCTGGAGGACACCGGGATGAAACTCTCGGCCGTCCTCAGTGACGTGGTCGGCACCAGTGGCCGGTCCATCTTGGAGGCTCTCATCGCCGGAGAGCGTGATCCCGCTCGTCTGGCCGACCTTGTGGTTGGCCGGGCCCGCAACAAGATCCCCGCCCTGATCGAAGCATTGGTCGGTGACTTCACCGATCACCACGCGTTTATGGTCCGGCACTACCTGGACGAGATCGACCGTTGGAAGAAGGTCGTCGCCAGTTTCGACGACCGGATCACCACGCTTCTGGCCGACCGCCAGCAGGACCTGGTCAATCTCACCACCATTCCCGGCATCGGGCGCCTCGGCGCCGAGATCATCATCGCCGAGACCGGCGGCAACATGGCCCAGTTTGCCTCCGCTCACCACCTGGCCTCCTGGATCGGGGTCTGCCCAGGACAGAACGAGTCTGCCGGAGTGAGTCGCTCCGGCCGCACCCGTCCCGGCAACAGCAACCTCAAACGGCTCCTCGGGATTGCCGCCATGGTCGCGATCAAGAACAAGGACTCCTACCTTGGTGTCTTCTTCCGGCGCCTGGCCGCACGACGCGGCGGCAAACGGGCCCTGGTCGCCGTGATGCACAAACTCGCCATCGCCCCATGGCACGTCCTGCACGACAAGACCCACTACCGCGAACTCGGCGCCGCCCACTTCACCCGACGCGACCCCGAACGCGCCATGCGCCGCATGCTCAAGGAAGCCAACAGCCTGGGCCTGACCATCCGCTTCGAGCCCATCACCGCTTGACTATCCAGCCGTCCGCTTCGAGTCGATCCCCAACACCTGACCTGGGCGGTCCACTCTATTTTCGTGTCAGTCCCGGACAGCGGGGCAACCGAGTGATGCTGCTCAGGCCGCTCCATTCCGTTGCGGGCTAAGATGCGCCAGTAGACGACTGCTGGTTGTGGGCCGGGTCTCCAATCGATCACTGGAGATCCGTCCCATGGCTGCAGAGTTCGAGCTCCCCGAGGACCTGACCACCCTCAACGAGGATGAGCTGTCCGAAGCCCTTGACGGCGCCCGCGCCGCCTTCGACGCCCTCTCGTCCGCCGACAACGTCACCCCCGACGGCCTGGTCCGCATGCGTGAGCTGGCGGGCGACGTCGAGGCCATCCGTACCAAGCAGGCCGCCCGCGCCCTGGCCGCCGAAGAGGCCGCCGCCGAGATCGAGTCGCTTGCCGCGCAGATCCGCGGCGACGACGGCGCCGGCGAGGAGCCCGAGCCGGCCACCGCGGCCGTCGAGCCGGCTGCCCCTGCTGCTCCGGCCGAGCCCGAGCCGGCCCCGGCGCCCGCTGCCCCGGCGCCTGCGCAGACCGCCTCCGCGCGCCGCACCCTGAACCTGTCCGGAGTGCGGCAGCGTCAGCCGCGCGCCCTGCCCGAGCCGCCCGCCCCTCGCACATCCATCACCGCGGCGGTCGACGTCCCCGGCTACACCCCGGGCAGCCCGCTCCAGTTCGACCAGATCACGGCCGGCATCATCTCCCGCGCCAACGCCCTCAAGACCGCGGGCGGCGGCGTTGGCCAGGTCATCTCCTACCGGCACCCGTGGCCGGCCGACCTGATCGTCACCGACTCGTCGTCGGCCCCGGAGGGCACCGAGGTGGCACTGCGCGCCTCGAATCAGCGACGGCTGCCCCAAGGCGACCTGGTGGCGTCCGGCGGCTGGTGCGCCCCGTCGGAGACGGTGTACGAGCTGACCGACGTGGCCTGCGCCGACATGCTGTGGGACGCCCCCGAGATCCAGCTCGCACGCGGCGGGCTGCGCTACTACAAGACGCCGTCGCTGGACGTCGCGGCGATGACGTGGGTCCACACCGAGGCCGACGACATCTCCGGCGCGACGAAGCCCTGCTTCAAGATCCCCTGCCCGGACCCGGTCGAGGCCCGCTGTGACGCGGTCGGTGTCTGCCTGGAGGCCGGCATCCTGACGCAGCGCCACTTCCCCGAGCTGGTGTCGTGGTACCTGCGGAACGCGATGGTCGCCCACGAGATCCGGCTGCGGTCGGTCCTGTTCGCGCAGGCCGTCGACGCCGCGACCCCCGTCACCATCGCCGCGACGTTCGGCGCGGTCAGCGCGGTGTTCGCCGCCGTGGCGTCGCTCCAGGCCGCCGACATGATCGAGCGGCACTCGTTCTGTGACTCGATCTCCCTGGAGGTCGTGTTCCCGTGGTGGTCGCGGAACCTGTTCCTCGCCGACGTCGCCCGCCGCAACGGCGTCAGCATTGACGAGGTGTCCACCGCCGACGTGCAGGACGTGTTCACCCCGCTCGGGGTGCGCATCCAGTGGGCGCGGAACCTGGCCCCGGCGGTGCCGACCGACATCGGCGCCGCGACCCCTGCCCTGGTGTGGGACCTCGGGGGGGCACCCTCTTGCCGTTCGGGCGCCCCCCGACAGTGCTTCTGTTGTCCTTCATCGCTCACCCGGACGTCGGGTGTTGCGACGTTCATTAGAACCCGAGGGATCGGCGGGGCCATCGAGGCGTCGGGTGGGGCGTCAGGCGATCTTCTTGTAGCGCAGGGCGACGTAGGACGAGGCCGGGTGGCCGCCGATGTCGCCGCTGTAGACGTTCGCGGTCGAGTAGTTCATGTCCGTGGCCGTGCTGCCCTCGGCATAGTAGTAGAAGGTGCCGGCGTCCTGGTTCTTCCAGCCCGCGAAGAGGACGGCGTGGTCGGAGTAGTCGTTGAGCGCGTCACCGGGCTTGAGGTCGGCCTTGTTGATCTGGGTGCTCACGCTGGGGAGGGTCTCGGTCGTGAGCGAGGTGGTGAGGTGCCAGGTCATGGAGACGAAGCCGGAGCAGTCGGTGCGGTAGGTGTGGTCGCCGTCGACGTCGGTGGCGTAGGCGCTCTGGCTGTACTGGATGTTGCGGTTGTACCAGTTCTTGGCTCGGGCGATGACCTCGTTGCGGTAGATCGTGCCGCCCTGTACGGACTGCGGCGGGGCCGGCGCCACGTAGGCGCAGTTGTTCGCGTAGGTCGACAGCAGGCTCTGGGTCCAGCCTGACGCGTCCACCGGGTCGTCGGAGTGGTACGCGATGTCGCTGCCGTCACCGTCGGTCGGGTCCGAGTCGTGATACCAGTACATGCCGCCGTTGGTGCGGCCGTAGTAGAGGCCGCCACCCGGCGAGGAGAGCGAGTCCACAGCCGACCAGCCGCTCGACTTCAGGACCGAACTGTCCCAGTCGTTCACTCCGTTGATCTTGTAGCTGAGCAGTCGGCCGTCCGAGGTCGAGGCGATGATGCGGTCGTCGCCCGCGGCGGCGAGCGTCTTGAGGACGAAGCCGGTGTCGATCACGACGTGCTGGCCTATGTGGGCCGACCCTGCGGGCTTGGGCTGTGACACCAGATACTGGTGGAGCTGGCCGTCGACCGTCCCATAGAGGTGACCAGCGCCGTCGTAGACCAACTTGTCGAAGGTCCAGCCACCGTCCCAGATCTTGACGACACCCGCGACCGTGAGAGATGTGTTGTTCGTCTGCACGTCGACCCGGTAGAGGTCGCCGGTGGTCGAAGTGACCAGGACCGTGTTGAAGTTGAGGGCCGCCATCGCCTTGGGCGTGAAGCCGAGATTCGGGCCGATGAGCGTCTTGACGCGGTCGCCGGTATTCGGCTCGATCTGCGTGTACGTCAGCCGGCCGTCGGACAGCGTGCCGTACATCGACACGTCACCGGTGCACGAGGCAACGGCATGCGCGGCTCCGGCGGTGGTCGCGACCAAGCCGAGGGACATCGCGCTGACGGCGACGGCGGCGGCGGTGGTACGGCGGATGGCATGGCTCAGCTTCATGATTTCTCCTGCGGTGGGTAAGTCGAGCGGGCGACGGCACATCCCCGGCCCAAACAGCTGCCCTGCAGGTGCAGCTGTGAAGGATGTCTTGGGTGTGACGCCCGGTGGCAGGAACTACTTTCGCCGCAGGTCACGCGAGTTGGATGAGAATGCGTATGGACACAAACGTCCTTGGCCTGTTACGTCCTGACGGTGCGTGCAGAGCTGACCCCAACAGCAGGTGTCGCCCGGCTGACACCGCCGCCAGGGGTGCCAGACAGCCGAAGGGTCGCCCCTCGAGGACGGCACTCCGGCTGGGTGAGGGCTGGTGTTGTTCGCACCTCTGGCACTGGTGGGGGCCGGGGTGGTGGCGGGTGGGGCTGGTCCCGTGGGGCGGTACGCCACGCGTGATCGTTGACCGGGGTGTGGGAGGCCGGCTGGCTGGGACGCAGCGTGCTGTGTTTGCTGTGGTGCCGTGGCGTGGTGACCATGACGACGCAGGGCATCTCCGCTGCTGGATACGCCTATTACCAAAACAACATCGCCAAGTGCGATGGGGCGCGCGGTGGCGGGGTCGCGGTCGCGGTGTCCTCAAGCGTTCCTGGGGTGCCGACGGGGGAGTGGCACGGGCGGGCGGCGGCGGTGCTGGGGCTTGCCGGTGAGGTGAGCGAGCCCCAGATGCGGGCGCTGTTCGGGCTGGGGATGCACCCGGACGCCGAGGCGATCCTGGCGCGTGAGACGCGGGCGGGCGCGACGAAGAAGCAGGCGTGGGAGGCGGCCAAGCTGGGCCCTGCGATACCCAACCTTGCGGAAGGGTCGCCGCTGGACCGGCAGATCGAGCAGGTGCTGCAGCACGTGAGCGAGCGGCTGTGCCGGCCGCTGACTCCGGCCGAGGCCAAGAACCTGAAGATGAGGGTGGTCGCTCAGGCGTTCCGCGCCGAGATGGGGCGGGCGCCGGATGACGGGAAGGAACTCGCCCGGTTCCTGGCCGCCCGCACCGGCCGCAGGCGGCAGGCCCGTACCGGCTTCGACCTGACGTTTTCGTGCGAGGAGTTGTCGCTGCTGTTCGCGCTGGGCGACGAGCAGGTGCGCCAGGTCGTGCTGGAGGTGCTGCGGCAGGCCAGGACCGAGACGGTCGCGTGGATCGAGGATCATGCGCTGGCGGTGCGGAGAGGGGCCGGCGGGCCGGCACAGCTGCGGGCGAAGCCTGGGGTTTTGGCGACGGTGTATCTGCATTACGAGTCCCGGGCTGGGGACCCGATGCTGCACGAGCATGTCGTGATCAGCCCCCGCGTCCAGGGCCCGGACGGGAAGTGGCAGAACCTCGATGCCCGCCTGCTGTTCCGGGAGGTCGTTTCAGCGTCGGAGTTGTTCAATCAGCGGGCCCTGGAACTGCTTTGTGAGCGGTTGGGGTTGCGGACCGAGCCGGTGGAAGTGACGGCCGGGCAGCGCCCGGTGATGCAGGTCATGGGCATCGACGCGCGGCTGCGGAAGCTGTTCTCGCAACGCGCCGCAGCGATACGGGAGGTGGTTGAGGAACTGGAGGCGGACTACCGGCACCGTCATGGCCGGCAGCCCGGTCTGGCTGCCCGCAAGGGGCTGCAGGAACGGGCCCGGATCTCCACCAGACAGCCCAAGCGCACAGCGCGTTCCCTGGACGACCTGCTCGCCGACTGGCGGCGGCGGGCGATTGCCGCCACGGACCAGGCGACGGTAGACGGTGTGCTGCCGGCGGCGCAGGCCGCCGCCCGTAAGGCCACCACAGGGCGCGGCGCCGGTGAGGAAGCTGCCGCCGGGGCCGCTGCCGTCCCTGAGGCGGCTTCCGGGCGCACCGCCGGTCACGAAGCTGCTGGTCCGGGGTGTGGGCCGGGCGGGCAGCGTGTGGTGGAGGTGGATGTTGCCGCGGCGGCGGCTGAGGTGCTCGCCGAAGTCGTCGCGCACCGCACCACCTTCCGGCGCCGGCATGTGCTGGCGGAGGCTCGCCGATATCTGATGCGCACGCTGGCCGGGGCGACCGCGCCGCCTGGTGCCGCTGATGCGATCGCCGACCGGGTTCTGGCCGATGCGGAGTGCGTGGAGGTCACGGCGCCTGACCTTCACGCTGGGCTTCCGGAACTGACGCGCGCGGACGGGGAGACTGTCTACCTGGCGATCGGGTCCCGTACCTACACCACCGCCTCGCTCCTGGCGGCCGAGGAGCGGCTGCTGGCCGCCGCTGGGGCGAGCGTGGTGGCGCCGGTCGGGCGGGAGGTGTTCGCCCGCGTCGCCGCGCAGCACGGCGGCGGGCTGGATGCGGGGCAGCGTGAGCTGGCGGCGTCGTTCGCGGTGTCTGACAGGCTGCTGCTGGCCGGCATCGGCCCGGCCGGGTCGGGGAAGACCACCGCGATGCGGTTGCTGGCCTGCGCGGTGGACGCGGCCGGTGGTCGGCTGATCCCGCTCGCGCCGTCCGCTCGCGCCGCCGCCGTCCTCGGGGCCGAACTGGGCCGGCCCGGGCACACCCTGCATTCCTGGCTGCGTGGGCGTGAGCTGGCCGCCCAAGGTGCCCTGGTGGGGGAGGCTTTCGGCCTGCGGCCGGGTGATGTGGTGCTGGTTGACGAGGCCGGTATGGCCGGTACCCGTTTGCTGGACCAGGTGGTGGCCGATGCCGCCGCGGCCGGGGCGGTGGTGCGTCTGCTGGGGGATACCTGCCAGCTGGCCGCGGTCGAGTCCGGTGGCGCGCTGCGCCTGATCACCTCGGGCGGGGGAGTGGTCGAACTGGACCGGCTGCACCGCTTCCGCACCGGTGGTGAGGGCGAGGCCTCGTTGGTGTTGCGTGACGGCGACGCCGCCGGGGAGGCGTTCGCCTGGTACCGGGACCGCGGCCGTATCACCGCCGGCACCGCGAATGCGATGCAACAAGCCGTGCTCGCCGCGTGGGCCAAGGACACCACGGCTGGGCGCAGCACGGTGATGACAGCCGCCGACACCGCCACCGTTTCCGCGCTCAACGCCCGGGCACAGGCCTGGCACGTTGCCCGCGGCACCGTTACGCCCGGCCACTCCGCAGCGCTGCGTGGGGGGTTGCGGGCGCATGTCGGCGACGTCATCGTCACCCGCCGCAACGACCGCCGCCGAACCGTGCGCGGCGGACTCGACTTCGTCAAGAACGGCGACACCTGGACCGTCCAAACCATCGAGCCCGGCGGTGCTCTCCTCGTCCGCCACACCGGCCATCACGGCCGTACGCGTCTGACCGCCGGCTATGTGGCCGCGCACTGCGAGCTCGGCTACGCCTCCACCATCCACCGCGCCCAGGGAATGACCGTCGACACCTCCCACGCCCTGGCAACGCCCGCTTCCACCCGCGAGGGCGTCTACGTGCAGCTGACCCGCGGCCGGCACACCAACCGCCTCTACCTGGCCCTTGATCATGACGGCCAGGACGTTCCGGGGGTGCTGGAGATGATCGCGGCCCGGCGCGGCACGCAGGTGTCGGCGACCGAGACCAACGCCGAACTGCAGCAGCGGGCCATCGACCCGGCCACGCTGGCCGAGCAGTACGCGGATGCCGCAGCCCAGGCCTCCACCGCCCGCCTGTCGCTTCTCCTGGAGCAGGCGCTGGGCGCGGACCAGGCCGCCGTGGTGCTGGCCGCGGACACCTTCCCCGCCCTTGCCCGCGCGCTGTTGGATGCCGAACGCACCGGATCCGACCTGCCCCGCCTGCTCGCGCAGGCCACCACACGGCCCGGCCCGGACACCACCGACGGCCAAGGCGCCACCGACGGTTTGGCCACCACCGGCGACGACCTGGACGCCACCGACGGCCCGGACGCCGCCGACGGCCCGGACGCCGCCGATGACGGCCGGGACGCCACGGAGGACGGCGGGGGCGCCACGGGCGGCTCGGGCCTTGCCGGGCGCCTGCTCCGCCTGGCGCGTGCCGCGCGAGCCGAGCGGGCCGGCGTGACGGGCCCGGCCGGGCAGGCCCCAGCCGCCACCTCGGCAGCTCCAGAAGCCGTTGCGGCCTCCTCGGCCGCTGCTGGTGGGCTGGCCGTGGTGCCGTCGTACCGGCTGCACGCCCTCATGGCCAGGGCCGCCTCGTTGCGTGCGGCCGCCCACAGTGAACTGCAGGCCGCTGACGCCGCCGCCGGCATGCTGCCGGTCCCGGTTACCACCCGCGGTGGTCGCACCCATCCGGCCTGGCCGCATCGCCCCTACGGCCCGCTCTCCCGCACCGAACTCGACACCCACCTGGCCACGGTCGGCGCCGTCTGCCGTGATGCCGAACGCACCGGCACCGCCTTGTCGCCTGCCGCCTCGAACACCGTTGCCGCGCTGACCGCCGAGGACGCCCTGCGCTGCGCCCTGCTCTGGCTGGACGCGGCGCGCGAGGACTGGCAACGTGAGCGCACCCCGCACCTGTCACAGTCCTCGCTGGCCGCGATACGCCGCCACCACCGCATCCGCGCCTTCGAGACCGACCAGCGGCTCCGCCACGCCCGCACCGTCCTCACCGGCGCCGATGCACTCACCGACGCCTTCAACGCAGAACTCCTCCGCCGCTCGGGGACGCCGGACCGGGGCGTGCAACGGCCCTCGTACCCGGCCGACATACCGGACTGGGTCGCCGACCGCACCGCACAGGACCACCCCGACACCCCCGCCCATTGGCGCCATCACCTGGCGACACGTCACCGCATCCTCGCCTGGGCCCTGGCACGACGCGGCCGCACCCTCGCCGGGTCGCCCCCGACCTGGACGCGGCCGCTGGGCCCGCCCCCACCCGCCGAATCCATTGAGCGCCGCACCGCCTGGGAGCTGACCTGCGCCCTGACCGAACTGTGGCGCACCCGCCACGCCATCACCACGGGGCCCGGTCTCGGCCCACGCCCGGACAACCCCGACGACGGGGCCGCCTGGGACGCCATGACCTCCCGCATCCGCGCTCTGACCCCCGCCCGGCTTCCCGCCCGCACCCAACCCCCAGGGGTGTGGGCCCCGGCGCTGCTGCCCGCACCCCCCGCCCGGCCCTGCAGACCACCCGCCGCCCCGGTCCCCACCCCGCTGCCCCCACCGCCGATCCCGCCATCCAAGGTTCCTGCGCCGCCGCCCAACGTCGCGGCCCCGGTGGTGCCGCCCCCACCGCCTGCACCGCCCCTCAGCCTGCCGCCCATCCCCGCTCCGACCCAGCCCCCGCACCCCACACCGCCGCCCGCACCCCCAGCCTCCGCCGACCGTGACGGTGTGACCGCCAGCCGCGCCGCCTACACCGTCCACGCTGCGCTGGCCCGCCGTGCCCTGGCCGCCGCCCTCACCGGCGAGCCCGCCCCTGAACCCTGGATGGACAGCATCCCGGCACCGGATCCCGGCAACTCCGGGGAGCTGTACGACTACACCCGCCTCATCGCCGCCATCACCGACTACCGCCAACGCCGAAACCACACCGGCGTGGACATCCTCGGCCCCCGCCCCACCGATGACAGCGCCCGGGAATGGGAGCACCTGACCGACGCCCGCAACCGCTACACCCACACCCGCGTTCAGGCCCGCCTGGACGCCCTGCGCCGGCGCAGCGCAGCCCGCACCGCCGGCTCCTCTCCGCAGCAGCCCGCGCCCTGGCCGCCGGGCCCACCACCCGGGGCGCAGGGGCCTGACACACCCCCGACCCCGGGACGGCGTCCATAACCCCGCGCGCTGGCCGACCGTTGTCTTCACCCTTACTGCCGACGCTGGGGTGCGGAGCCGGAACCGGGCTGAAGGGGTGAGGGTTGCGGTGTCATCGTGCGGGTTTCCGGCTTCCTGTGGTGGTCGCCGTTGGTGGCGTGCCCCGGCTGCGGAACCCTGCGTCTCGTCGCCGGTGGTCGCGGCTTGGTGTCGGCTTGGTGAAGGGGGACCGGCAGTGTGGGGGTGCGGGTGCCCGATTGCGTCGAGCGGGACGTTCTCCCAATCCGTGTTGCGGGGCTTGGGACGCGGCTGCAGCACCGACGTCCGGCCTCTGGTGTGGTTGGTGCACTGCTGAGGTGAAAACGACCTCCGAAACCCTTGCCTCCGCCGACGATGGCCACTGCCGTCAGGCAGCGATCCGCCTCCCGGGTGCCCATCGCGCCCATCCCCGCCTCACCACATGGTCCGCCACCCGTCCGCACATCTGGCCGAGGAGTGTGCGGTGAACAACCTGCTCAACTGGCTGCGCCTGCACCCCCTGCACACGGCCGGCGTCCTGATCGTCCTCGCGCAACTTGTCACGATGGTCCTGGCCGGAGTCTCCTGGCACCGCCGGCTGCACGCCGCGGCTGCGCAGCCGCCGTCCCCGGATGCGCAGCCCAGCAGCGGCAGGCGCAGCCAGGCGGGCGCCAAGCGGAAGACCACCAGAAAAAAGAAACGCAAGAAGAGCAAGCGGCATCCGGCCGCTGTCGTGGTGGCCGCACTCGCCGCCGCCGGGTGCACCGCTTACAGCGGTGACACCTCCTGGCGGTTCGCCGAGGAGCACCTGGAGATGCATTCCCTGCGCGAGCGGAGCTTCCTGTTCTTCGCCGCCGAACTCGCCCTATTTGGCTGCGCACTCATGGCACGCAGCAACATGCACTACAAGAACAAGCCCGGAGCGCCCGGGATGCTGGTGTGGCTGATCACCACCGTCCAGGTGGTCCCCGCCTACACCGAGAGCCCCGACATCTGGGGAGGCACCGTCCGCGCCTTCGTCGGACCGGTCCTGGCCGCCTTCCTGTGCCACCTCGCGCTCGGCCTGGACCTGTGGCACGCCAAACCCGGCGCCCTGTCCGACAGCGTCCCCGCCGTGCTCCTGCGTGAACTCCGCGAGCGCCTGCTCTCCCGCCTCGGCCTGGCCGACCGCGGCCGCGACGCCGAACAGATCACACGCGACCGGGCCACCCACAAGGCGGTGCGCCTTGCGTCGTTGCCGAAGCCCGCCCAATGGTTGGAAAGCGTCAGGAACAGGCGACTTGGGGCCGCCGTCGCCCGCGCCGGCGTCGGGGAGGATCCCGAGCAGGGCGAGAAAATGCTTCGTCTGCTTGCTGTCCGGCGGACCGCAGGCGACCTCACCACCATGGAGATGCCCCCGACCTGGAAAGAGGCACTGCGCCGGGCTTTTCCCTGGTGGAAACCACAACAGACGGACAGGGCCGCCACGACGGCTGGAACGGCGGGCGAGGCCGCACACCCCTTCACCCCTTCCGCTGCCAGCGGGGCATCGGCCTGCAACCCGGGCAGCAAAGCCGGGGAGAAGCAGGAACTGGTCCTCGGCGCGGACACGCCCGGCCCGTATCCGGCCGTTGCAGACCCGCGTCGGACCGAAGCCGTACACGCCCGCATCCCGACCCAGCCAGCTTCAGCGGATGCGCAGCCGAATGCACATCACCACAGGACAGATGCGCAGCCGGATGCACACGATGACGGGGCGGATGCGCAGCCGCGCACCAAGGCACCCGCCCCGGACGCGGATACGGATGCGAGAGGAGTCCGGCCCGACCTGGATAGCGACGAACTCCTGGAGGAGGCACGCCGCCTCGACGCAGCCGTCCGCGTCGGCAGCGGCCGCAACGCATCGAAGGGCGTGTCGCTGCGACAACTTCAGACGCAGCTGCACATCGGACAACGTCGTGCGCAGCGCCTGCAGCGCCTCCTCAAGCAGGATCCCGAGCAGTGGTGATCACCCGGGGGACACGCTCCAGGCCGCCTGTCCTCCTCCGTCTGCACCGCCGCACGCCGCGGGGGAGCGGCAGCCCTTGCCCGGGTCCCCTGGGGCTGCGGTGCATGGTGTGGGGCGAGGGTCGTAGGGCCGCGCACCGACTGCCGCCGGCGCGCTCCCCAGGGCACGGCTGGCCCTGATCCGCTGTGTCAGCGGGCGTGGGGCCAGGTGTAGGTGTGGTGCCCGTCGGGGGTGATGGTGATGCGGAACTGATCCTGGCTGGGGGATCCGTCGTGGCGCCACCGTTGGAGGTGGTCTTCGATGGGTTCCCAGAGGCGTTCGGGGCCGCCTTGCCGGACCCGCCAGCCGCGCTGGTAGGGCTGGAGCAGGCCCAGCTTCCGGCGTCGGTGTCCAGGAGCAACTGGCCTCCGCCGCCGAGGTCGAGGCGCTGCGCTGCGGGTGCGGCGGTCTGGGCGACGAACCGGGCCGTCCAGTCGTCCAGGATGCTGGCGTCGATCGTGGTGTCGCGTTCGGTGCCGCTGTCGGTGTTGGGGAGCATGCCCAGGGGTGGGGGCTGGTGGGGGCGGGCGAGCATGAAGGAGACCTGCCCGCCCAGGAGCCGTCCGGTCGCGTTGCCGTCGTCGTGGACGGTGAGGCGGGCCAGTTCCGAAGAGTGCATCCAGCCGGACAGGGGGGCGAGGATCTGGCAGCCGGGGCGGGTCTGGGCGATCCACTGCACTGGGATGGTGAGCACGCCGCAGGGGGCGACGCCCCTGCAGGAACAGTCCGGACTGATTCGGATACTGGTGCTCGTTCTTGGCGACGGTGGAGTAAGGGTGTCGGCGGGTGGGCTCTCGTTGCTGGTTCAGGACGCCGGTAATGGCCGCTGTGGTAAAGGCGTTGAGCAGTGGTGGGCGTGGGATTCAGCCGGGCACTGTGGCGTCGGGCCAGTACATTTCGTACTCGAGGGCGCTGCTGGTCCAGAATGCGGGATGGATCGACTCGGTGTCCTCGCCGGGTGTTTCGTCGCTACCGGAAGGCGTCCGGCCCACGGTGAGGGCAGGGCGGGGTTCGGGCACGGTCGCGGCATGCCGTGTGGCTGTGGCGCATGCGTGACACATGTCGGCGAGGCGCCAGATCCGGCCGCCCTCGCAGTGCGCCAGGACCAGGAGGACCGGGCCGTTGCACCCGCGGTGACGCGGGTGCCAGCGGCAGCCGTGCTGCCCGCATCGACAGGTTCGCAAGTAAGTCGCGAGCGGCTCGCCGCGGACGTGCTCGACCAGGTGGGCAACCACGGACGCACGCGTAGATGCAGTGCCCCACGTATCGGGAAGCCTGCCGCACGATCGACACAACATGATCGTCGCGGACTTCCGCGGCCGGACCTCCATAGTCCATGTGCGCGGCATCTGAACAGGTCCTGTGCCATGTCGCATGAACTGGACCTCCTTCTTATTTGTGGTGGCGTTCGTCGCTCGTAGATCGCCAGTTCCGCTGAAGTGGGGACCGGTGACGGGGCGGGAGTGCGGGCTTCCGCCCTGGCTGGCAGGGGCCGCTGCGCGAAGCGTGCACTCGCGCCGAGGTCAGGGGTCTCACCGCCCCGGGCTGATCGACGTCACGCAGTGGTGGCTTCGATCACGAGAGCGGCCGCACATCATGAGGCCGTGTTCGCTCTGCATACCGGACCGGTGCAGTCGTGGTATTCGGTGACCGCGTCGATACGGCTCAGCGACTCCGCTGGGCCAGCGATGCGGGTCCCGGATCCACGGGACCGCCGAGCTGTCCATGGGCGTCTCTCTCGGTGGGGGAGGGGGTGCTCCATCGGCGTGTCCACTCCAGTGCCACGCCGTGCTCCTCGCAGTAGGCGCCGCTCTCGTCCTCGATCGGGAACTCGTGCTCGCCCCGCGCGCATCGGGTCATCGCGCCTCCCGCTCGGTTTGGCGGAGGGCGTCGCCCTCGGTGCAGCCCGGGACACAGTCCAGATGCTGCACCAGGTGGTCCAGCAGGGCGTTGTACGCACGCTGCTGCTCGGTCACTTCGGTGATGGGGCTCACGTCTTGCCCTCCGTGGTGAGCTGGGCCCACACCCCGCAGCCGTCGGTGTTCAGGCCGTACAGGGTCGTGAGGCCGCTGACGATGGTGAAACCGGGCCCGTGGCTGTGCAGGACGGACATGGGAATCGAGCCGACCGCGGTGATGCGATTGCGATCCCCCGCCGTCGACAGGGTCATCTCGACCTTCGGGCTCCCGGCGGCCAGGACGGAGACGAACAGCTCGTTGGCGACCTGAGGGGCGTCCGGGTGCTTTAGGCGCAAGGCCACCCACTGGCGGACCGAGGGCGCCTGAGCAGGCGTCGCCTCGAACTCCAGGGTCCAGGACCGTCCTGTTTCGGGCATGCACGTCCCCCGACCTCACGACTTTCTGTGCAACAGATAAGCAGTATCTGTGTACAGATTGAAGGGTGGGGTTGGCCAAGGTCAAGCGAGGCGGGTCATTATGTGTGCACAGAAAGCGGGATCACTCGGATTGGTGGTGGGGCGTGGAACGGCCGGGATACCTGCGGATCGCTGCTGACCTGCGAAACCGCATCTCCTCAGGGGAGTTCGGCATCGGCGATCGGATTCCGACGCTCCCGGCGCTTGCGGAGGAGTACGAGGTCTCCGAGACCACTGTGCGCAACGCTCTTGCGCTCCTTCGCAACGAGGGCCTGATCGAGACGAGGGCCCGCGCCGGGACCCGGGTTCGGGAGCGTCCTCCGATTCACCGACTGACGGCTGACCGGTACCGAAACAGGGCCGGAGTCCCCTCAACGCCTTTCACGCGAGATCAGGGCATCGGCTGGTCCGAGTACCGCTTGGACAAGCTGTACGAGCGCGTGGAGGCCACACATGAGCTGGCGGCCCTTTTTGAGTGCGAGCCGGCGGAGGAGCTGCTTGCCCGCCACTTCGTCTTCTACGACAACAGCGTGACCACGCAGATGTCGACTTCGTACCTGCGCTGGGCGGATGTGGAGGGGACCCCGGTGGCGGACCCGATCCATGAGCCCTGGCCGGGCGGTACAAGGGCTCAACTCGGCACGCTCGGCATCGCGGTCATCCTGGTCAAGGAGTCCTTCACCTGCGGCATGCCGACCGAGTACGAAGCCAAGACGTTGAAGATCGGCTCCGGTGTCCCGGTGCTCCGGTACACCCGGCGACATGTGGCGAAGGACGGCCGGATCGTGGAGGTGGCTCACCCGATCGTGAGGCGCGGCGACACGACTGTGGTCGACTTCGAGATCCCGCTGGGCTGAGCCGAGCCGGGCGTTTGGCCTCGCCGCTCCGGGTCCTCAAGGCGGTGGTCTGCGTCGTGGATGGGTCGCCGGTCTGAGGGGCCGGGATCTGACAGTTGTGCCGGTCACCGCCAGGCCGCGGCCCGTTCCTGCAGTCGGGGTCGCCGTGGGCTGCCTGGCACATCCGAGGCGAACGCGTGCACCCGCTGAACGAACTGTTGTGCGATCTGAAGAGGCCGGGGAGGTGACTTCAGCGGCTCGGTCGTCCATATTGCGGCGTGTTGGGCGTCATCGTCTGCGCCCATGCGCTCTACCAACAACTCGTTTGCTGATGGCGGTTCCGTCTGGGACGGCAGTCGGAAGAATTACCGGCCTCGCAGGACGCTGCGTATCGACACGGACAGCCCGAGCCGGCTGCTGCGTGCCGCGCAGGGAGGCTGGTGCGATTTCTGCGGGAATCGCGTCGAGTGGTACCAGCGTCCCGGCAGTACTCCTGTGCCTCTGCATCCTGGCGAGCTGCCGGCCCGCGATGTTCCGTCGGCGGAGCGCTGGCATGTCGCTTCTGGCGTCGCTCACCCCTCCCACGACGGGAGCGACTGGTGCCGCGTACGCCACCGCGCCCTGTGCCCAGCCAGCCCGGTGGGCAACCGCGGCCCGCTACTGGAAGAGATGCGGCGCACTCAGGCGCTGACCTCCCGCCGACGACAGGATGCCGGCCTGTTCACCCCCCGACCTGAACAGCAAGTCCAACCCGAGACTGAGCCCCTGCCGCCTCTGCCCGTGCGGCCGGTCGTGTGCATGCTCTTCACGCGCTATCTCGCCCCTGGGCCGCTGAAGGACGTGAAGTGTGTGGCCCACACCCGCACCCGCCGCCGCTGCTGCCGGGCAGTCCTGGAGCCAACAACTCTCCCAGGTACGTGGAGGCTTGAACCCCTGGAACCTCTGCTGGACCCCGCCGACGATCAGCTTCCCACAACCCAGGAGCTCATGGCTCTCTACGACCTGACTGGACTGCCGTATGCCGAGCAGCTGCGCTGGCACAAGCAGCGCTGTCCGACTCACGCCGTCATCGACGAGGCCGCGGACAGTGTACGAACCGAATGGGTGCCCTTCCATCCTGACCGCCACCGCCGGTACGTCCTCGACCGGCTTCCTGACCCGTTGCCCACCCCGGGCCACGGTCTGGGGTGAACGGCCCGCCCTCGAACGACCACCCCGCTCGACTGCCCCGCGTTGCGTAGAGCGGCCGGCCGCTACGACCACACCCCTCTTGCAGCACTCGGAGCAGCAACTTCCGTCTCTTGGCCATTTCGGAGGCCTCTTTGTCCAAGATCTTGATCGGCACTCCTGACCCCGACCAGCCTCCGCCCGTGCCAGCCCTGTGCGATGAGCACGCCGAACGCATGGTCCTGGCGGCTTACCTCCACGACCGGCGGCACACCCGTCACCTGATGATGGTCCTTCGCGCCACGTGCTTCAGCAGCCCCGTCCACAAAGACCTCTACGGCGCCATGGACGCGATTCACCGCCACAACGAGCCATGCACCCCCGCAGCTGTCGTAGCCGAACTCGATGGACGGGAGCAAGCCGGAAATGCCGACCACGCACAGGCCGCGGAAGCCCTGGTTCATGACCTGGCACGTGCCGCGGCACCGGCGGGAGCAGTTGTCCCGCACTACGTGGCGATCATTCGGGAACTGGCCTACCTACGCCGCCGTGCAACCGTACGCCCTGAGGGTTTGCCGCCGGTGCCGATGCGCGGCTTTCGGATCGATGAAGACGACTCCTGACCAACAATCCGCGCCACCGGCGCCCTCACAGAGCGACGACGCTCAACGATGCTGCAGCCCACCGATGAACAAGTCCTGGCTGTCGATGCTTTCGCCACGGCGGATCACCTGGTGATCCAGGTCGGAGCCGGGGTAGACGACTCTCACCCAGCTCGCCGCCGATACCTCTCGCCGCGGCCTGTATGTCGCGTTCAACCCCTTGGCCACCTGCCCGGCCAGTGTCGGACGCGCGGAAGAGGCCGAACAGGCCAGCCGTGCCGCATCGGCCTGTGGACCGCGCTGCCGACGCGGGCGACGACGACCCCTTCGTCCCGGTCACCGTGCTTGAGACGCACCCGGGAACCGAGCCCCTCCAACTGGGAATGGTTCTTGGCGATATGGGCGGACCCCAGCTGGACATCGGTGCTGCGGAGGACGCCATCGTGTCCCTGACTCGCAGCGCCAAGGCCGTCCCCGAGGACCCACACGCACGCGCCATGATCCACTGCCGAGGGGCCCTCGCACTGCACCGCTGCGGCGGCACCAAGGACGCGATCCATCTGGCCCGCTACGCCATTGACCTGCTCGGCCCGATCGAAAACGAAACCGACCACCCCTACCTGCTCTGGCTTGCCCAACTCCACCACGATCTCGCTGTCTACCTCCGCGCCGATGCACGTCCCCTGGAAGCTCTCGGCGCCGCCGGTCGGGCCATCCCGCTGCGCGAACGCCTCGCCCAGACCGATCCCGGCATGCACACCGCCCCCTTGATCTCCGACCTTGAGCTGACCGCGTCCTTGCTTGACGCCCTCGACCGACCCGACCAGGCCCAATGAACCCGGGCACGCATCAAGGACCTCACCCGTTGACGGATGCCAGGAGGCGAGTAACCACTTCCCGGCTCAACAAGATCACTGCCCCCTGCGGGGAGCTAGCCTCGACGCCTCGACGCCTCGACGCCTCGACGCCTCGATGCGCCGGCGGCGGGAGAGTCGGCCGTCGACGTTTCGTTCGTGGAATGGCGCACCTCGAGATCCGCGCGGATGCGGCATGGCGGTGGCGTGGTCAGTAGAGCCGGCTGGCTGGCATCGAACGCCGTCGTGTCGCGGGTGAATCCTGACGTTCGCGGAGCGATGGGGACGTGGATTGTCACGGAACCGCAAGGCATCGAGCCGTAGACTTCGGCGATGAACGCCGACGACGTCTAGCCGTTGCGCGCCCTCGCGGGGAGGAGATCGTATGCAGGACCCTTCGGACTCGATGGAGATCGCCGAGCCTGAGGAGAACGGCCAGAGCGATACCGCCGATTCACCTGTCGTGGACGATCCGATACCCGACTCCAACATCGACTCAACGACGGCATCGACGGTCCTGGCGGAGGTACTCCCAGGGGTTGCCGTCGTCTTCGGTGAGGTCCCGGCGGAACTCAAGCCCGATCTGCTCGACTTTGGGCTCGTGTCGGCCGCCGACCGCAAGCAGATCTCCACAGTCCTCGCCGCGATCGGAAACGCGGCGACCGTGGGCGGCAACCTCGCAAACGCATTCGCCAGCGTGCAGGGGCTCTACAGGTTCAGCAGCGCGACACAGGCCGTACTGAGGGCCGGCGGAACGCTCGCGGTCAAGGATGGCGCGAACCTCGGAGCAGTGTTCCTTAACGGCAAGGTATTCCATCAGGCCCGCCTTATTCCGGTGAAATCGGTGAGTGCGGCGCGGAACGCAGCCTCGATCGGGCCGGCGCTGGCCATGGTCGCCCTTCAGATGCAGATGAGTGAGATCACAGGCCTTGTCAGGACCAACATTGCGCTGACAAGCCAAGTTCTCACCAGCATCCGCAATGAGCAGTGGGCCGAACTGACGGGGCTCGTTGCCACCGTCGATCGCGTGGTGGACCAGGCGCGAGAGGTCGAATCGGTCACCGCCTCGTTGTGGGACAGCGTCGCGGGTAGTGAAGCGTCACTGCGCAAGCAACTGGAGCTCTACCGGTTGAACGTTCGCGGCCACGTCGAGAAGATCGATCGGCCCGACGCACGACGCCACCGTGAGTATCTTCAGGCGAACGCCGAGGCGATCGTCTTCGACGCCTACGCCCTCCTGTCCTCCGTCAAGGCATGGACGGGCTATCAGGCGCTCCGCGCCGGAAGGGCGAGAGCCGCTGGACGCGAAGACGCTGACGAGGCACGGCTCGTCGACGTCATTGCGCGCGACACTCGCACGGAGCTCGACTCCGCTCTCGCCGAGACGACGAGCCTCCTCGCCTCGCTGAGCCGGGAGCTACGAATCATCGCCGAGCTCCCCGGACGCGACACACTGTCACAGTCACTGATGGGGAAGCGGAAGGACTCGAAGGCAGCCCGCCAAACCTCCTCCCGCCTTCTGGAGGCGATCGAGCCTCTTGCCGATGCTCTCCATCCGCCAGCCCCTCCGCTCGAGGCTGCGGACGTCGTCTGCGCATCCACATCACTGGATCTCGAGCCGTACCTTCGCATCCTGCGGTGGTTCCTCGAGGGCGGTGAGACGCTGCGTGCCCTCGGATTCCCCGACCAGCTCGATGCGCTCGATCCAATTTCTGCGATCCTCGGCGGAGCGAAGGACATGTTGGCGGCAGCCAGGGACAAGGCCGCGGCAAAGACACTCGTCGCCGTCACGGATCGCCGCATCATCACGGCTAAGACGAACGCATTCCTTGAGCAGGGCGAGATCCGTCAAGACATCCCGATCGACCGAGTGCGATACGTCCGAGCAGCGACCACACCGGACAAAAGCGCGCGTTCGGCGATCGATCTCATCACGCGCGACGAGAACATCCGGTGGCTCTTCCACGCCGACATCGACAACACTCAAGTGGACGCGCTCGCCGCCGTGCTTGCCGAGTCGATGATGATCCCGGACATTGAACGCGATGAGCTTCAAAAGCGGCGCTACGCCTCCATCGAGGCGGGCAACAAAGCCGAGAATACTGGCACGAGGTCTGCGGAACCGACGGGACCCGAGGCCACGACCGGCAACGCCGAGTGGGCCCCGAGCCAATAGACGAAGGGCCGCCCCGACCGCACGTACTCAGCCTGGCACGTGCGGTCGTAGGCATCGGTTCCGGACGCAGGCACGTTGGATGGGCCGAGTGGGCAGCTTTCCCAAGTCATCGATGCCCACTCGCCCCGTGACGTAGGCATGGTTCAAAACTCACCTTGCTGTTCGGCTGTTCGCCATAGAGGTCGGTGAGCTGCCCGTCCGGCAGCGATCCTCTTGCAGGAGAGCCTGGGCGGCACTTGACGCCGAACACGCCTACATGACCGCCTCGGAGCGATTTGTCGTGTGGACCTTGCTGTCGAGAAGTACGGGCCTTGTGGTGATACATGACCGAGGCGACGATCATCAACGTTTCAACACAGGGCGGAACCAGGGGAGTGCGGGTGTACGCGAATGAGGTCCACGCTGGCGCGGCTGGGACGACGGGGCAGGACTCGGTCCTCAGCGAGATAGCACGGCGTTGGCCGGATTGGCACGACGAGACCTCCGTTCCGCTGGGGGCTCTTTTGGCGCTGACCGTGGCGCTGAGGGCCACCGAGGCGTGGAGCGAAACGCAGATAAACAGTTTGACGAGCCGCCTTGTGGCACACGGGACCGGTCGCCGACCCAGCTCCCTCGATCTCACCCAGATCACCCGGCGGGTGCTGGAGCACGTGAGGCGACGGCCCTCGCCACTACTCCTGCGCCCGGTACTCTCCGCTCATCGGGATGAACTGCTGATCTCCTGGCTAAAGCAACACGGAAAGACAGTCGACGCCGATACTCCCTGGGGACCTGCTGCAGGCCTACGGGTACCGGCCCCCCACCTCGCCGCCGACCGAGCGCTGACAGGACTGTTCTCCGCACTTCAACGCGCGGAGTCCGGGCCACCGACCGCGCCATCCCTGGGGGCCAACCAGTCCGGCGCGCCCTGGTGCGTCCAGCCGGGCCGCCAGTATCCCAAGGCGCCCGACTGGATGAGCCACAACCTGCTGTTCGGCGGCGAAGACCAAGGCCGCCGGACTCTCGGAGCGGTCCCCTGGTGGTACGCGACCGTCACGACCCCTGACGAACGCTTCGTCGTGCAGATGCCACGTGACGCTCGTGCAATGGAAGACCTGGTTTCCTTTGCCCTGCTTCAGGAGCGGTTCGCCGCCTTCACCGTCACCTTCCCACCTCCACGCCGGCAGCGGCGGGAGCGGGCCATGGCACCCGTGTCTTTCACGTTCACCTACGACCTTGCCGAGCCCTGGGACACCGCCGAGTTCGCGCTCGCCGTCCGCTCCGGTTGTGCTCGCCTGGACGTGCTGCACCTGGCCGACGAGGGCCCCGTACCGGATGTGCGGCGCACTCTTCTGCTGGACGTTCCGGAGGCGGAACTGTCCGCCTCCCGGCAAGCGCTCGACGATGCTCTCGCCGTCCACAAGCCCGCGCGCCTCACTCGCCTTGTGCCGCCACTTGCCGACACGCTTGCGGTGTTTCATCGAGTGGAGCGCCTCCGCTCCCGAGATCTCAGCGAGACTCTCGACCTCCTCCTGCCCGGACGCATTCCGCTCCGGCGGCGCAAAGTCCTGCGCAGTCTGGAGAGCCTAAGGGTGCAGCGCGCCGAGCTGCGCTACGCCGACCGGCCCGTGCCTGCCCGGCTGAGGCATCAGCTGTGGCTGGCGAGCCTTGAGGCCCGGACAGAGGGACAGCTTCCCGCTGCCCTTGTCCCGGACCGGTTCGCGGACAAGCTCGCCGTTCTTGGCGGCGACGACCGTGCCTTCGTTCATATCCTGACCAGCCCTGAGGGACCGAGTGTCCTGTGGGCCCGAACGGACGCTGCCCGGACCCGCACCGACCTGCTTTCGATCCCCGGCTTCGACCTCAAGAGATTCGCGGAACTCACTGCCCAGTGGGTGCGCTCCGACTACTCGGAAGCCCTGCGCCGCCTCTTGGACGAGCTCCTCACTCCATTGACAGAAACGGTGACCGCCGCACTGCGGAAGGAAGGAGTCCGCGGCGTGGTCCTGTGTCCCTCGGGTCTGTTCTCCCTGCTACCACTGCACGCCGCGCCCGTGCCTTCCCTCGGCCCCGACGTCTTGCTAGGGGACATCTTCGACGTCACGTACGCGCCCTCACTGGCCGCCCTGACCGCACTGGAGCACCGCCCCCTTCTCCTCTCCGGCGGAACTGCCTTCTTCGGGCACAGAGCGGATGTGAACGACCTGCCGGCGCTGCCCAGGGAGGCACAGGTGCTCCGACACCTGTACGGCGACACGCTCACCTCCTACACGGACGGACATGCCGTACCTGACGAACTTTTCCGGCAGGGACGGACTGCGGATGTGCTCCATGTGTCCGGACACGGCGAAGTCCACGCCGACGCATACGCAAACGGTATCGAGCTTGCCTCCCGACTCCCGGGCCCCGACCGCAAGCGCGGACACGAACCGGACCCCTATGGAGGTCGGCTCACCCTCGGCCGGATACTCAAGGACGGTGACTTCGACACCGTCCGCCTCGCGGTCCTCGCTACCTGCGACTCCGGTACCCATACACTGAGCCGCCCGGCTCTTCCCCGCGTCCGCACTCTCGACACGGCCCTCATCGCCCGCGGAGTACGCGCCGTCGTCTCCACCCTGTGGCCGCTGTCGGACGCCGTCTGCCCCATCTTCGCCGCCGTCCTCCACGCCCACCTCAAAGACGAAGCCGCAACCCCAGGTGAGGCCTTCCGAGCGGCCCTTGGCTACCTGCGTGATGAGGGCTGGGAGCGCACTCCGGAGAGCGCGGCACTGTGCGCGGCCGAGGACGCCTTGTCAGCCGCCGACCCGAAGTGGCGGACAAGGATCAGGCGCTTCCGCGCAGGAGAGGAATCGGAGTGGCCCAAGCAATGGACGCTGTGGAAGGCCAGCGGAGTGCTGTGGTGATCGCGGCGGTAACAGCAGGGAGAGCGGCGACTGGCCCGTGCAGTCGTCGCCAGGGCGCCTGATCGTCAGACTCATGGGGCCGGCCGCCCCCGCTCGCCCGCGGCTTTCGCCACCGCTCGCGTCGCGCTGTGGCGTGCAGTTCATGCAGGTCTTCGACGGCACCGGGTGCGGTTGGACCAGCCACCAGGCCCCGGAATGGCAGCAGGCACGCTGCGGACGGTGGAGGAGGGAGGCGGCGGCGAGTCGGATTTCCCACCCGCGGTGCGGGCGGGCGTTCGGCCCGCGGCCCGACGCCACTGCCGAGGAGTGGGCGTCGGACCTGCGGGCCGAGGACGACACGATGTCGGGGGCATGCCCGGCGTCAGCCGACAGCCCTTCCGCAGCAGATCACTTTCGACCGGGTACGGCAGTGTGACTCTCGGCGCCCTGCCAGCTCCCGCTGTCCCACCAGATCACCGAGACGTCGAAGGCTCCTTCTACGGCCGCGACGGCCCAAGGTTCGATGGGAGTGGCTGCACACACGAGGAAGGTGCGATCGATGGGCCGGGCCAGACCGAAGCGGATTTCCACCGTACGCGTTGCGGCCTCGCGCAGATCGAGGTACGTCGGCTGATCGGCGTGGAGCACCTCGAAGAGGTGGGTGCCGCTGTCGTTGGAGCGGATGATGTCCGCGGTGGTGCTGTCCTCGGGATTCCCGCTCTCCCAGAGCTGGGCGAGGAGCCGGTGCCGCAGCCGCTCGTGGACGGACTCCCTGCGGTCGGCTGCTACCGCCGTCTGAAGAAACTCCTGGAAGCCGGGTGACGGGACCAAGGTGGCCGATTCGGCGGACGCAGACGACATGGTGAACAGCGCTTCCTCGGGGGTGCGGGCTACGGGAGGTGTGGGTTCTGAGTCTGTGGCCGCGCTCGCAGCCACGCGGTTTCCCTCTAGTACAGCGGGGAGGGCAGCGTGATGAACGAGGCTGAGCGTCTGCGTGCAGCGTGTCAGGGCCACGTACAGAGCCCGCAGGCCGGACTGTGTGCCGGCCGAGATGGCGGCTGGCTCCACCACCACGACGTGGTCGAACTCGATGCCCTTGGCCTCCGCGGGGTGCAAGACCGACACGGGAGCGATCGGCGAGGCCTGCGTGAGTGCCTCACGCAGGGCAGCGATGAGCGTGTCGTCCTGCGGGGCGATGACGGCGGTGGATCTCCCGTCCTGCAATTCGGTCATTCCGATGACGTGCAATGCGGTGGCTTCCGCGAGCAGGTCGGGGTCATTCACCTGCTCCATGGTGACGGTTCGGCCGTCACGCCTGGGACGGACAGAGGATGCGACGGGTACACGGGGTGCGGCCGCCCGGGCGAGGGGCGCGACGAAGTCGGCGACCTCCGGGGGCAGGCGGAAACCGGTCTTCAGGACTTCGACGGTCCATGGCGAGCCGCCGGTGAGCAACGTGACCAGTTCGCGCCACGACCGGTACGCGTGCGGCCCGGAGGCCTGGGCCAGGTCGCCGAGTACGGTAAGCGATCCAGAAGGGCAGCGACGCTCCAGGGCACGCGCTTGCATGGGTGTCAGGTCCTGGGCCTCGTCGACCACGATGTGGGCGTATGTACGACGGCCGTCGGATCCGTTGAGCAGCCATTCCAGCTCATCGAGGCACACGAGGTCAGCGGCGGTCCACGCGGCTTTCCCAGGCTCCGCATGCCGGAGGGCTGGGAGTTCCTCAGTCGTGAGGAGCGGCGCGGCATCCGCCAGAAGTCTCTGACTCTTGAGGAGTTTGGTGTAGACGTCGGCGCCGTTCAGCCGTGGCCACACCCGGTGGATGAAGGTGGCGACTTCGTCGCTGGCCAGGATGTCCTGCGGAGACGCGGTTGGTACCGAGAGCAGTAGCTTGCCCGCGAGACGCAGCCGGAAGCGGTCCTGACGGATATTGAAGGGACCGCTCTCGCGCAGCGCCTCGCGGGCGAGTGCGAGCAACGGGGCGACGTCGGCTTCGTAGCGGCGGCCCTTGCAGGTGAACGAGAACGAGGTCCGCGCTCCGTATGCGTCGTCGGCAAGGAGCGGTTTGACGCGTGATCGGTGGGGCCGGCAGTGGGCCTCGACTGCGCGGCGCAGGGTGTCGGCCATCCGGTCGTCGCTTTTGAGGTACTCCGCCTCGGGCGAGTCCGCCGCCGTTGCCCTCCGGCTGGTGTCGCCGGTCAGGAGCCGGTCGAGGGTCATGGTCGACACGGCTCCGCCGCCCAGAGCGGGCAGGACCTGTCCGGCGTAGTCGAGGAAGCCCTGGTGCGGGCCGACGACGAGGACTTGGTCGGCCGTGCAGTGCTTGTTGTCGAGCAGCCACATCACCCGGTAGAGGCCGACGGCCGTCTTGCCTGTACCTGGACCGCCCTGGATGACCAGGGCACCCGGGCGCTGGTGTGCCACCAGCAGGAGCTGTTCGCGTTGCACCGTCTCCACGATGTCGCGCATGGTTCCGTCACGCGGCAGGTCGAGGTCGTCGATCAGCAAATCGCGTAGGGAGGGGGCAGCCGACTCCTCGGCATCTGACGCACCCGCCTTCGCTGGTGCGTCCCCGGGCGTGTCGGATGTGTCGGACTGCGGCGGAGCGTCCACGAGGCGCGTGTCTTGCACAGCGGTAGACAGGGACTCCGACTCCTCGTCGTGCAGCAGGAGCTCATCGAAATAGCCGTTCACTCGACGCGGTGCGCGCTGCTTGAAGCGCAGTTGACGTCGCAGCAGTACCTCGCCCGGATCTTCCTCGGTCGCCAGGCGCCACTCGACGGCTTTCTGTGCCGCCGAGGACATCACGACCAGATCGCGGTCCTTGTTCCATACGGCCTGCCGCCCGACAAGCAACGAGCCGTCGGCACGCGTGCCGACGCGCATGAACACCAGGGGCTTGTCGCGGTCTGCCCTTCGGTCCGCCGGCGTGCCCGAAGTACCCGGCGCAGGCATCTCGTTCTGCTCGCGGTAGGCCGCATCCACAGCAGCGTCATTCGCCCCGCGTTGGTCGAAGCATGCGTACGCACGGTCCACGTGCTGCTGTTCCTGGGCTATGACCCCGCTCCGCCGGGAATTCGTCATACGCGCCGCTCCTGACCCTGCTCGATGGTGGCCGCGAGCCGCGTGGTGTGCGTCTCGCGGGTGATCGTAGATTCCTTCACGCTTTCCACGCGGCTTTGATGCAGAACCGCTACAAAGGTGCCCTGGGCTGAGCTGAGAGCCGCGGCGCCGGTTGAGTACGGTCCTGCATGTGTGCTCCGGCCGCCCGTCCCAGGACACTGCCGCCGTCAGCGTCGGATGGGCACGATCTCGACCTCGGCGTTCATCGCGCGCAGCCTGCGGACCGACTGGAGCAAGGACACCTGGGCAAAGGCGAAGAGCGAGTCGACGGTGATGTTCTGGCCGCCCTTCAGCAGGATGCCGAAGACCACCCGCAAGGTGCCGAAGTCCTCCAGCATGCGATGCCCGGGCGTGTGTTCGGCCACCCGCGCGAGGAACTGGCTTCGGATCCGGTCATCGCTGCGCAGGGTCTCGACCGCGGTCACTCCCTGGGCGAAGAGGTGGTTGAGCGGTGCGGTGCCCTGGCTGGAGGTGGCTTTCTTGACACAGATCAGCTGGTTCTGGGGACCGAGGAGGTCGCAGATCTCCAGTCCGCCACCGTTGAACTTGTCGGTGACGATGTTCTTCTTGTCGAAGAGGATGTAGCCCGTGCGGTCGGCCACGTGCTCGTTGTACCAGCCCTCGTCATGCTTGTCCCGGCCCTTGCCGTCGCGTTCGCCTTCGGGCCAGGGCGGAAGGACAACGGTCGGCTCCTTGGCGAAGAGTTGCCGGAGCTCCTCCTCCAAGGTCTCCAGGAACCCTGCGCCGACCTCGTACCACTTGCCCTGGCCGTAGAAGCAGCGGTCGGTCGCGACCGGTACGTCGGCGATGAGCCATTCCCTGCCGTTCGTGGAGGCACTGGCCGGCGTCTGCTGGTCGTCGTCGCTGTACATCATGACGCGGACCTCGCCGAGGGCCTTCAGACGGGTGCCCTCTGCCTTGTCCCGTACGAAGTCCAGGAGCGTGGGCAGGTCCAAGTCGGCCAAGTTCACGGTGCGGTTGCCCCGCGTGAGGCGGAAGGACTGGGCGGAGCCGAACCCCTCCTGGCACAACTCCGGTATGCCGAGCGCCAGACGGGGACTGCCCTGGTCCCCGAGCAGCTTCTCCAGAACGGCCTGGGCATCGGTGGCCTTGCGGCCCCGGGGATCGAGCGCGCGTAAACGGGCGACGAACCCCAGCTCAGGCAGCGGTTCCTCACGCGCGCACACTTCCTCGATGGCACGCAGGTCGCTGAGGAACTCCTCGAGGCTGGTGGCGAGCGGGAGCTTGATGGTCGACTCGGCGCACTCGACCTTGACTCGTTGTGCCGTGCCGGATCGCAGAGACGTCAGCTCGATACCGCTGACCGTGCCGCCGATACGCCGGACGATGGCACCGAACCGGTCGAGTCCGAAGCCGTCGATGCGTTCGCCACGGGCGACCGAGTACTCGTCGACGCGCCCTCGCCCGTCCATAATCTGGTTGCGGACCTTGATGACGCCGTCCTCGTCGAGGCTGCGGGTGGCGAACTCGAGCCCGAAATCATCGTCCCGGAAGTACGGGTCGAGCATGTGGAAGCCGACGCCGTAGCTGAGGGCGTAGGTGCCCTGCCCGGTACGCATGAGGACGAGCCCGGCGGCGGAGTGGCTGCGTTCGTTCACTTCGAGCCCGGTGATGTCCTGGACGGCGGTGCACCAGTCGGCCCTCGCGCGGGGCACGCCGCCCGTGACCAGCAGTCCCTCGATCCCCTCGCGGGAGAAGTCCCGGGCCTGGTATCCGGGGCGTTTGAGGTAGTCGCTGCGGACGAAGTCACGGAGCTGGACGGCCTGTCCGTCCGGGGCTTTGAGACGGTGGAGGGTCGATTTGCGGGTGGCGGGGTTGCGCTTCTTCTGACTGCTCACGGGGGTCCCTTCGGGCGTTGCGAACAGGGGACGCGGCGGCGCTCGGCCCCGGGCGGGGACGACAGCAGCGCGGTCAGGGCGAGGGGTCGGTCTTGGCGGTGTCGTGGACGTTGGTCAGACAGGCCTTCATGAAGAGGTCCCTCTGGACAGTGCCGCCGTTGGGCTCCTGCGAGATCTGGGAGTACTGCTGCGAGCAGGTGCTGTCGCTCGCCGTGAAGCTCATCGAGCCGCTGTCGGAGTAGACGCCGCCGGCGATGACGCCCGCCGCATAGGCACCGAGGAGGGTCGAGCGGCCGAAGACGGGCTTATCCACGGTCTTGGTGACCGTCCTGGTGACGACCTTCGGCGGGCGGGCCTCCGCCTGCTGGACGCGGTGGTCGGCCGAGGCCGCCTTGCGACGGGCTTCGGTCAGCGCGGAGTGGGTTCGGACATGGTCGACCGCGGCTCCGGCGAGGGAGACCGCGGCCAGTGCGGAGGCAGCGATGGCGATGGTCTTCGGTCTGTTCACGGCTGTCCTTCGTGGTGAGGGTTCTACGGCGGACGGTGCCGGGAGCGGGGACTCGCCGGAGGCAGCCGGCGCCGTGCGCCCGGCCATCGGGGTCGCGGGGGTGGCCTCGGCTGGTGCGGGTGTCGTGTCGGACATGACGTGGTTCCCTCCGTGGTTGGCGGCAGTCGGCGCCACAGGACGTGCGAAGTGCGGTCAGGCGGCGCGGCGGTACTCGGCGAGGGCGCCGGTCGCCCACAGCGGGACGAGCCGCGGGAGCTCGGAGCCTGCGACCTGGCCGCGCACACAGCGCAGGCCGAGCTTGGCGAGGGAGTCGGCGGCTTCGTTGAGCGGGTTGCCCACGTGGGCTTTCTCGTGGACGAACGTCAGGTGCGGCGTGTACTCGGCGATCATCTGGAGCTGTACGAGGGTGGGGGTCCGCCCCTGGGAACGCAGGTGCGTGCTGTAGCCCTCCGGCATCTCGCTGCCGCCCCGCTGCCAGGCGTGCAGGTACTTCAGCGCCTCCATGCTGTCGACGCGCACCTCGACGGGCCGGCCGGAGTGTGCGGCGAGTACGGCTTTCAGGCCCCAGTGAACGGCGCGCAGTTCGGTGACGATGACGCGGGCGCGGGGTCGGGCGACGTAGGGCGGGTAGAGGTGGGCGCGCAGGCCGGTGTGGCCGGTCGTGGCGAGGTAGCCGCAGGCGACGCGGTCCGCTCCGACGGACGCGTCCGTGGCAAGGACGATCGGCCCGGACACGGCCTTGACCGTGTCGTTCACGCAGATCCCGCGCCGCGCGCGGGTCATCGGCCGGGGTGCGTGGGCGAGCGGTGAGTGACTGCCCATGAGATTCCTCCTGTTCGCGTCGGGTGGGCGGCGGGCGACTCGATGTCACCCGCCGTCGAAGGGAGGGGCGCGGTCCAGTGGCTGGGGCGGGGCGCTCCGGGGTGTCAGTCGCCGAGCGTGAACGCGAGTCCGCCGGTGCGCAGGTCGGCTTCGGTCTGGGTGAGGCCGCCGCGGTGGGACACCTCGACGGTGTAGAACTTCGAGCCCGGGGCGATGTCGTCGACCGTGAAGGTGAACGCACACCCTTCATCGGTCTTCTGGCCCGGATCCAGGGAGCCGGTGGCGACCAGGGTCCCGTCCGCGTCGGTGACGTTGACCTGGGTGCCCAAGTCGATGTCGGAGTAGCCGCCCGTGCCGGAGCACGGCTCGCCCGTCGCCAGTCCCGCGCCGGACTCGGTGAGGGTGAGGGTGCCGTCCGTCGAGAACGGTCCCTGCGCCGGCGTCTCCGCAGCCGTGGCCGTGCTGGTGGGACTGGCGCTGCTCGCCTTGACCTCGTGATCGTCAAGAAGGGACGAGGTGAGCCAGCAGGCGCCCATTGCCGCGGCTCCCATGCCGACCCCGAGGGCCAGGATCGTGCTCCGCGACAGCCGCGCCCAGCGGGAACCACTCGACGGCGGGGACGTCGGCATGGCAGGGACCTGGATCGTGTCGGGGAATGGGGCCGCCGGTGCGGCGGGTTCGGGAACCGGCTCCGAGGCGGGGACGTGGGTGGGCTGCGCGGACTCGGGCGCGGGCATCGCGGTGATTCCTCTCGTGAGGCGGACTGAGGTGGGCCTGAGGTGCGGACGCGCGGGGTCGGGTGCGGGCAATTGCCGCCGGGTGGTTCTACGACGCCTGGTCGTGGGGCAGCTGAGGGGCTGAACAGGCGGGTCCGCGAGGGCATCGCTGTGGGTGTCCCGATCCCCGCCCTGACGGTCCGGCGAAGCCGGAGCGGTGCGGCGTCAGCCGACCTTCTCCCACTTCTGGCAGCCCTTCGTCTCGAAGTACTCGCCCTTGTTGACCGTCACGCGCGCCTGGCCGGTGATGTTGCCGTTGGTGATGATCGCGTCGAACTCGCCGGAGGCGTTCTTGAGCCGGGCCCAGTAGCAGCCGAGGCCGAAGTCGTCGTCCTGAGGACCGGCGGTCTTGTAGGTGCCGGCCTTGATGTCCTCACCCACCAGGTACTGGCCGTCCCCGTCGATCGCGGCGGGCGCGGCGGGCTTCTTGGTGGGCTTCGGCTTCGTGGGGGCCTTCGCGGTGACCGTCACGGCCGGCTTCGGCGCGGCGGCCTCGGCGGTCTCGGTGACGGTGACAGCCGGTGCGGGCTGCGCGGATGCTGCTGCGGAGCCGGACTCCCCGCTGCCGCCCATTCCGGCTCCCAGGCCCAGCGCGACGACCGCGACCGCGCCGTGCGTGAACCATGCCTTGCGGCGCGAGGGCTTGACGGCGGGGGGCATCGCCGGCGGCACCTGTCCCCAGGTGGGCTGGGTGGGCTGACCGAACGGGGACTGCGGGGTCGGGGTGGTCATCTGAGTTCCTCCGGTGTGCGGGTGGGTGGTGACTGCGGTGCGAACGGATGCGGGGCGCGTGTGGCCCTGCTGTATGGCCGTTGCACTGAAGGGGTCGGGCGGTGCCGGTTGGAGCCACAGGGGCGCTGCATCGTCCGAGCGGCTGCTACTTTCAAGTGGAAGCAGGACTAGGTAAGCATGAAAATGAAAGCACTGTCAAACGACTTGACGGATTTGACGACCGCTCTAGGCGTTCACTGTTCATTCCGATGGCCAGAGAGGTGCAGGGCTCCACGCGATGCCCCAACAGCCATCAGTCCAGCGGCCCGACGCGGCGCACGTGACAGCCGCCGAGATCTCCCGCATCACGGGAGTCACGCGCGCCACCGTCAGCAACCGGCGCCGTCGCTACGACGATTTCCCCGTCCTCAGCGGAGGAACGGAGAGCATTCCGCTCTGCGACCTGACGACCGTCCAGGCATGGCTCCGAGGGCGCGGGCACTCCTGCGCCGCCTTGCCGGCGGAGGAGTTGCGCACGGCATTGCGTCTGCGCGGGCCCTGCCCGCGGCTACCTGGCGTCGCGTTCGTAGGGTCCGTGTGGGATCCCGTGGTGCTTGAGGGTTTTCCGGTGTGCGCACGAGGCTGGTTGACTTGCCTCGTGCGGGCCGTCGACGGCGGCCTCCGGCCGGGCAGTCCGTGCACTGACATACCGCTGGGGCTCACCGAAGGAAGAGAACGTGGAGCAGTTCGCCGCGGGCAAGGTTCTGCGCAGCAGGTACCGGCTGGACCGGATTCTGGGCAGAGGGGCGATGGGGCACGTCTGGCAGGGGACGGACGTGTATCTGGAGCGTCCTGTCGCGGTCAAGACCGTCGCCGCGGATCTTTTGGCCCTGCCCGACTGGCGCCGCACCGCCCTGGCGCGCTTCGAGAGGGAGGCAAAGGCCGCCGCACGTCTGGACCACGCCAACATCACCACCGTGTACGATGCGGCAGTCACCGAGGACGTCTGCTGCCTGGTGATGCAGCTCGTCGACGGGACGACCCTCGACAATGTCATCGACGGCGCCGACGGCGGGCGCCTGCCCGTGCACGCAGCGGTCTCCGTGGCCGCACAGCTGTGCTCAGGGCTGTCCGCCGCGCACGCGGCCGGCCTGGTGCACCGCGACCTCAAGCCTCAGAACGTCATGGTCCGCGCCAGCGGTCTGGTGAAGATCCTCGACTTCGGTCTCGTGAAGGTTCTCTCGAACACCGACCCGCAGCTCACGATGACGGGCGAAAGACTCGGCAACGTGAACTATGCGTCGCCCGAACTTCTGTCAGGCGAGGCGTCGTTGGACGGCCGCAGCGACCTGTACGCGGTGGGGTGCCTGCTGCACCGCATGCTCACCGGCCACCCTCTCTTCTCCGGCGAGGGCGTTGCCGAGTTGGTGACTCAGCACCTCACCGCGTCTCCTCCTCGGTTGGCCGACTGCGGTGTCGATGCCCCGGATGCGCTTCAGGAACTGGTGCACGCACTGCTCGCCAAGCGTCCCGAGGATCGCCCCGGCGACGCGGTGGAGGTGTATGCGGCCCTCGCCCCGTACCTGCCGGCCCCTGATCCGGCCCTCGCGGTTCGGAGGATGCCGCCGGAGGATCCCCGGCGGCCGTTCCTCGTGCCCCAAGGGCCGATCCTGCCGCGTTAGCCGAAGCTCACTACGGCACGATCCCGGGGCCGGCCGGTCATGCCGCGGCCGGCGGCCGGACCTCGATCAGATCCTTGAGGAACGGACTTGGCTCCCCGTGCCAGAAAACATCCAGGCTGTCTCGGGCGCGCGTGGCCGCCACGAAAAGCAGAGACCGGGCGCGCTGCATCTCCGTCCGGTAGCGCGCCGGGTCCGTGGTCCGCCGCTGCTGGACGCTTGCACGTGGCACCAGTCCGTCGGTCACCCCGGCGATGATCATGCGCTGGTACTCGAGCCCCTTGAACCGGAACATCGTGCCGATGTGGACGCCGCTGTCGCCGCGGGGTCCGTCCGGGCCGATCTCCAGCGCCGGGATGCCGTGCTGAGCCAACGTGTACGCGGCTTCGCTCGCCATCTGGTTGGTCGGCACGGCTATGGCGATCTGCTCGTGCGGCACCTGGCCCCAGGACTCGATCAGCGCGGCGATCGCCTCACGCTCGTCCATCCAGTCGTTCAGCCTGTGCAGATCCGGGAGAGCACCGCTGAGCACGGACCGGTACCCGGCCAGCGTCTCGGTGCTGCCGTCGAGGTCGTCGTACGTCTCGTCGCCGAGCACGTTCAGCGCGGAGCGCAGGATCTGCCGGGTGGTGCGGTAGCTCAGCGACAGCTTCGACGACCGGCCCCGGATGTTGATGCCGAGGCTGCCGAGGGTCACCTGGTTCTTGTAGATGCGCTGGTGGGTGTCACCGACCAGGAAGAGGTCGTTGCGGTCCGGAGCGGTCATCGCGCGCAGCATCTTCCAGTGCGCGGGCCGCAGGTCCTGAGCCTCGTCGACCACGATGTGCCGGTACCGGTAGCGCAGCCAGCCTCCAGAACCGTCGGCCATGTGGATGTTGTCCAGGCCGCCCGCTTCTTCCCGCTGACGGTCGATGGCCTGGATACGGCGGGCACGTTCCGCCTCCAGCTGAGCCGCCCGCTCCGCGACCTGGTCCCATGTCTGGACTCCGAGCCGGTCCAAGCGCTGGGCGAAGCGCTCGACAAGCTGCCAGATCTCGGCGCGTTCGGTACGGGTGACCGTGCCTCCGCGTCCGGCGCGGCGCGCCCGGAAGTAGTCCGTGCGGGAGGTGACGGCCTGACCGAGGATGACCTGCGTCCATTCGTCGTTCAGGAACTCCGCGTCCCAGCCGTCCTCGCCGAGCTCGTCCAGGAGCGAGCGCCATTCGCCGACCGCCTGCGCCTCGTCGATGATCCGCTTGCGATTGCCCGGTTCTGCCTCCCGGACGGTCCGCAGGGCAAGCTGGTCGACGTGACTGATCTCGACGCGCGACAGCAGTGCCTCGCCGCCGAGCGCCAGCAACCGGGACCGCAGGTCCGCCGCGAGGTTCTTGTTGTAGGTGGTCAGCAGGACCGGCTTGGTACGGCCGGCCGGGAGCTGGGCGACCAGGTGCTTGACCCGGTGCAGCGCCACGATCGTCTTGCCGGTGCCGGGCCCGCCGCCCACGCGTGCTGGACCGCTGTAGTCCCGCGAGACGAGCTTGGCCTGGGTGGGGTGCAGGAACACCTTCCAGCGCCCGAAGTCCTCGCCCTCCAGCGCCTCGCGCAGCGCGTCGTCGGTTGTGGTGACGATGGTGGCGGGACGTTCGATGGCAGCCCGGAAGTCCTCGGGGTCGACGAGTTCCGGCGTCGCGACGGGCGCGGTGACCTGCTCCAGGACGTCGTCGTAGTCCTTGCCGTCGTACAGCGCCAGCAGCACCTCGCCGGTGAGCTGGGGCGCGTACTCGACCAGTCCGAGGAGCTGGTCATCGGTGGTCAGAGCGGCGACGACCGGGATCAGGGATGGGGCCACACCCAGATCGGTGAGCTGTTGTTCCGACCACTTCGCGAACAGCGGCTCCGGAACGGCCGGAGCGGCGGGCTCGGTGGGTGTGGTGCTCCGCAGGGCCGCGGGACTGAGCACCTCCTCCTGCACGACCTGCAGGTCCACGTACTCGATGCCGCCGGTGACGCGGTTGACCGAGTACGTGAGCCGGTCCAGATGCGCGTACACGTCTTTGCGGTGCTTGACCGAGACGATCAACCAGTCGTCGTCGGCCAGGCGCAGCAGCAGCGCACGGTATTCGTCGTTGACGCGCGCCGAGTACAGCTTGTCGTGCCCCTGCAGCTGTTTGAGACGCAGGCCCGCGGAGTCGGGGTTGGTCTTGAACTTGTGCTGGAAGTCGTAGATCGCGCCCTTGACCGGCCGGGGGAGCTTGAGGATCTCCCGGTCCGCCTTGTCGAGCAGGCGCAGCGTCACGTTGTTGCCGGTCACGGCTGTTCGTTCTCCCCGTTATCCGTGGTGGTGCCGTCAGGATGGTCTGGATGCTTCCGCTCTCCGGACGGTGGTGCGCCGCCGATGCGGTCCGCGATGTCGTCCGGGGTCCAGTCGGCGGCGGGCCGCACCTCCCATCCGGCCGCGGCGAACGCACGGTTGCGGTCGCCGGCCTCCGGGTCCTCGTCCTCGCCCTCCGGCGGGCGCGGGGCGAGGACGACACCGACGCGTGCGGCGGGCCAGGCCAACTCGGCCAGCCAGCCGTTCTCGTCGAGCTCGTAGCCGTCCTCGGGAACCGGGACACCGCGCGCGGCGAGGGCCTCGGCGAGCGCGAGCAGGCCGGGCTCGTCCGGGTCGAGGTATTCGACGACCCGGTCCCACGCCTCGTTCCGGACGGGCGGGGCGACGCCCGCCGCGGACATCTCCTCGGCGGCCGGGGGCTTCGGCGAAGGCGCGGCGGTCTCGGCCGGCGCGGGCGTGCCGTCGGCGGTCGCGGTGGTGACGAGCGTGGCGCGGACACTGTCCAGGACACCGCTGCCGCCCGTGACGGCCAGTGTCTCGACGGCGAATCCGTCGATGTGGCCGGTCGTGAGCTGGACGGCGTCACCGCCGCCGGTGTCCAGGAACTGGAGCAGGTTGGACCAGTACAGCCAGGCCCGCCAGCGGCGCTTGTGCGCCTCCTCCCGGGTGTGGACGCCGGGTGCGTCGTCGAGGAGGACGATGCCGGTCCACGCGGGGGGCTTCGCACGGCCGTCCGCGGCGAGGACCAGCGGCAGCCCCGACCGGTCGGTGACCGTGAACAGTTGTACCGGGCCCCCCGGTCCTGCGGGTGTTGTGCCGCGCAGCGCCGCGTTGATCTGCTCGCCGAGTACCTCCGGCGGCAGCGCGACGGGGCGGGCCCCGGTGCCCATGAAGCCCGCCAGAGCGGCCTCCGCCCGCCACTGCCAGCGTTTGGCGGCCGGCTGGCGCAGATACTCCACGAGCTGGACGGCCGGGTTGACCCACACCGTTTCCGCAAGCTCACCGGGCAGGGCGCCCCATACCTTGGCGTAGTAGTCGCGGGCCTTGCCGCGAGCCTTGTCCTCGTACGGTTCCCACACCGGGTCGGTCGGGCCGGCGCCCGCGTAGCCGGTGTCCCGGACGCGGCGCTGCCACTCCTTCACGTCGCCGTAGGTGAGCTGGAAGACCCTGAGCCCTTCCGCGCGCAGCCGTGTGCGTTTGTCGGCGTCGTCGCCGACGCGGTTGTGCTCACGGCCGGCGTGGAACTCGTAGCCGTCCAGGTAGACCGCCACGCGCGGGCCGGGCGCGTCGACCCGTTCGAAGAGGACGTCGGGGCGGGTGCCGTCGAGGACACGCTGCTGCGACACCCGCCAGCTCAGCGTGGTGCCGTCGGCCGCGGTCAGTCGCAGGTCGAGTGCGTGGGTGCCGGCCGGCGTGATGTAGGCGTCTCCGCTCGCACGGCTCTCCGGAAGTCCGGCCCACTCGCGCAGCGTGTCGATGAACAGGACTTCGAGATCGCTCTCGGCCTGTTGGTGCATCGGGATGTGCTGGGTGGTGGCGACGTGCGAGGTGCGCCAGCGCTCACCGTCCGCACCGAGCAGCTCGTCCAGCATCTGCCGGACCTCGTTGCGGCTGACCTTGTCGTAGTCGGCCGGTGGCACTCGGCGCAGCAGGCAGCGGTGGCAGCCGTCGAGTCCCTTCTCCAGACAGCCGCAGCCCTCGATCACCTCGCGGGCCTTCAGCAGGACCTCGCGGAAGCCGTCGGAGGTCGCCAGGCGGTGCAGGTACCCCGTGCCGCCGGGCAGCCGGTCGTACACCACGAGGAACCGGCGCGGCCAGTCGCGGTCCTCGCCGTCCGGCATGGAGGCGGCGGTGATGTCGATGTGGTCGGGGTCGCCGCCGTAGCGGGCGGCTATGCCCGCGAACAGGGCTGCGGTGAACGAGGCGAGCCGCTCCTTGGCCCGTGCGACGGACGCCGGCAGCAGGATGCGGACGGCCTCCGTCGTCAGTTCGTGCGCCAGCAGCAGCGGCACGTCCACTCCGGCGCCCTGCTCCTCCCCGCTGCCGCTCAGCCGTCGGCGCGGGCACCACAGCTGGTGGTGGGCGCTCGCGCGGGTGGAGCGGGCGAGCGAGGCGGTGAGCGCGTGCTGTGACTGGTCGACGACCGGCCGCCCGTCGGCCGTCGCCCCACCGCAACTGGTGCACACATAGAACGGGTTCAGGCGTACGTCGTCACCGGCCAGCGGAACCGTGCTGCTGCCGTCCTGCCGGTCGACCCCGAGGTTCAGGGTGCGGACGACGGCCTTGCGTGTGAAGTCGGCGCCGAAGACGGCGGTGTCGTGCCTCCACGATCCGGCCGCCAGGTGCGCCGGGTCGATGTCGACGGTGGTGAGGACCCCATACCGCCTCCGGTCACGTTCGTCACGGTCGTCTCGCACCCGGGCGTCGTCCCGCTTGTCCCGGGACATCACCCGCCGGGGCTCCAGCACGTGGTGCACGCAGCCCGCGTCGGCGATCTCCCGGGAACCGCACCGCGGGCACGGCGACGTGTCGCTCTTCGGGTCGCCGTGGGTGCGCGCATAACCACACGCCGGACACAGGCGCCACACGGCCCACGCGCGCCGCTCGGGGCTGCCGATGTCCAGAGCGCGCACGACGTGCCGGTAGCCGTTGACGTAAAAGCTGTTGCCGGGCGCGAGTTCGGTCAGGGCCAGCTTGCGGGAACGCTCGTAGTCGCGCACCTCGCTGCGGTACACCCATTCCCGGCGCCCGTCGTCGCCTTCCGGGGCGGCCTCCGTGCCCTCGTCGTCCCCGGAGGCCTCCTTCCAGTAGAGCGTGGCCTCCAGCGACGTCGTCGTGTCGGTGAGGCTGTAGTTGGGCAGCAGACCCAGTTCGACGAGGGCGCCGTGAGCGCTGGTCTGGCTCAGCTCGCGCAGTAGCTCGCCCGTGGCGCGCCGTTCCGCGATCAGCTCACGCCGCTCCGCGCCCTGCTCACTGTCCTCGGCGAGCAGCCCGTCCACGGCGTTGTCGATGGCGGCGATACGGCGGCGCAGCTCCTCGCGGCGCGCCGTCCACTCCTCCTCGGCCTCCTGAAGGGCGCGAGCGATGCCGCCGGTGGCATAGGCGCGCAGCTCGCCCGCTGCGTGCGCGGACACCCCCCGGTCGTCGTCGGGGCCGCCGGACGCCTGTGGGAACAGCGCCAGGAACTCCTCCACCAGCCGCGCCCCGTGGGTGAGCGCCGCGTCCGACAGGTCCTGGCACCAGCCGGTCGTGCCGAACAGCGCCGACGACAGGCGCGGCACCGGCATGAGCAACTCGCCGTCCGCGGTTGTCAGCTCGCCGCGCGCCGCCCGGTCCAGCAGGTGCGCCGTATACTGGCGGCGCAGGATCTCGACAGCCGACAGGTAGCACCCCGGCGGCACGATGTCACCGGCGATCATTTCGGTCGGGTCGTCCAGGTAGTACCGGTCGCGGGCCCGGCGCCCGCCGAAGGCGACCACTAGGGCGTTGCCGGTCCTGCGTCCGGCACGCCCGGCACGCTGCACGTAGTTCGCCGGGCCGCCCGGCAGCGAGCCGAGCAGCACCGCCGACAGGTCGCCGATGTCGATGCCCAGTTCCAGAGTGGGCGTGCAGGAGAGCACATTGGGGTCGGTGTAGTGGGTGCCCTGCCGGAACGTCCGCTCCACTCGCTCCCGTTCCGGCCGCGTCAGCATGCCGGTGTGTTCGGCCGTGACGACCCGGTAGGTGCCGCCGGTCAGATACAGACGGCGGTAGTAGTCGGCCCGGTAGTCGCGCTCCAGTTTCCCGCCGAAGCCGCCGCTGCCCGCCCCGGTCGACGACATGCCGTACTGGGGAGGGGTGAGGATGCCGGTACAGCGCCAGCGAGGGCAGGGGTGCCCGTACCAGCGGGTGCGCCGCTCGGGCGGCACCACCTGCTGCCAGCCGCACTCCTCACACGACACGAACGCCTTGTTGACCAGGTCGTCCGCCAGGAGCCGCACGTGGATGTGGCCCGGCTGCAGCCCGTAGACGCGGGTCGTGCGGTCCTTGGCGGTGCGCGCCGACAGCACGCCCTCGTCCGCGAGGACGGGCAGCAGCCGGCGCAGGTACTCGGTAGCCTGTGCCGCGTCCAGGCCGAGGCAGCGCCGCGTCCAGTCCTGGTACCAGTTGCCACGACCGGTGATTGTGTCGAATTTCGTCTTCTCCTTGGGGCCGTCGAGGAGGAACCGCGGCGGCGCCACGTACCCCTCGGGGAAGGCGGGCATCCCCTCTGGCCGCTGCCCGGAGATCAGGTACTGGTTGACTCCCGCTTCCTTGATCCAGGTGTCCAGCCACCGGTGCCGCACGCCGCCGCGCAGCCGCACTCGCTCCAGCAGCCCCCGCACGTACGCCAGGTACCGGTCGGGCGTGGGCAGGCCGCCGGCAAACCCCAGTTGCCCCGGCAGCGCGAGGTGGAGGTCGCGGGCGAGCGCGACGATCCGGTCGGGGTCGGCGATCACCACCTCCGCGGCCGTGGTCCGGGTCAGTTCCAGGGTGCGTCCGAGCCGAGACCGCAGCCCGAACTCCATGACGGTCGCGAAAGCGAGCCGTTCCCCGATGAGCTTCCACGTCCGCGCGTCCCCGGTGCCTCGCCCCGACAGGAGCCGGTCCACGCCCGGTTCGTCGTGCAGGTCCGGTGGGACGACCGCAGCCAGCGTCCGCGGGTCGTCCACGGAGTCCAGCACGTCGCCGATGAGGTCGTTGAGCGGAAGCGGTGTGCCGGCGTCGTCCAGTTGGTGTGCCAGCAGCGAGCGCAGCGAGAACTTGTACGAGGCGTTGGCAACATACCCGGCCCGATGCGCCGCGTCCTGCGTGGAGTCGTTGAACAGCAGCGTCTTGCGCTCCTCCGGCGCCAGCGCGATCTCCTGGCCGCCGGTGAAGAGCTGGGTGACCGTGGCGGAGGCGAGCGCGGCGAGCGCGGTGCCGAGGAACCTGATGCCGTTGTCCGCGTTGCATGCCGGACAGGTGTCGTCCTTGGCGGCCTGGTCGGCGGTCTTCTTGTCCAGGACGGCCCGCGCGAACCAGGCGTCCTGCAGCCCCTCCCCGTCCTCGGCGACGGGCATGCGGTAGGTGCCCTGCGCCCCGTCCAGCACCACCACGGACAGCGGGTCGGCCCCGCCGTCCTGTTTCGGCCCGGTGCCGGTGAGCGTCGCGACGGCGTCCCGCGCCTCGGTCGGCGTCGCCGAGATGAAGTACCGCAGCCGGCGCTTGTCACGTCCGACGGCGGCCTGCCAGATCCGCAGCGGGCTGGTCTCCAGCTTCTGCGGATCAGCCTCCGGGGACAGGGCCGCCCAGCCGGAGCGGCCGCACACGCGGCAGTAGATCGCCGGCAGGTGGACCTGGGCCGGCCGCTGCACGGTGTCCGAACCGGGCAGCGCCTGCGGCCGCCGCGAGTCCGCCGTCGGCCATTCGTCGCTGTCGGACGCATCTTCGGAGGCGGACGCCGCGGTGAGCGCGGAGCGCCGCGCGACGGTCCGCTCGTCCTCGTACCAGCGGAACTCCGGCCGGGCACCTACCCCGCTCAGCACCCGCCCCACCGGCCGGACCCACAGGTGAGCCTCGATGTGGAGCAGCGGACGCGGCCGGCGCTCGTCGGACTCCGGATCCCGCGCGGACGACAGCAGCGCCACGAACCGCGACAGCGCCTCCAGCGCGAGCCGCGGGTTCTCCCGCGCGGTGCGCGCCCACGCGTACCCGAAGCGGGCCATGCGGTCCCGCAGCCCCCACTCGTCGAGCGGCTCGCCGTTCAGCAGAGCGAGCACACCGTGGGTGAAGTCGTGCTTCCTCAGCAGCCGCCCGATCTGGAAGGCGTCCAGGCCGCGCCGCCCCAGCAACCGCTCGGCGAGTCCGTCCAGGTCGAGCCGGTCCGGGTCGGCCTCCACGCCCGGCCCGCCCGAGACATCGATGACCTCTTTGGGGCTGGGAGGCTCGGGCAGCTCGTAGTCGATGTCGCCCACGAAGTCGTCGGCACTCAGCCGCTCCTCGCCGATCACCGAGTGGGCCCCGAACGGAACGCCGAACACCTGCTCGGCGACCGTGAGGATGCCGCCGGCGTCGCCCCCGCCCTCACCGAGGGTCGCCGAGGTCGCCACCGGGCAGATCGAACCGAGCGGCCGCTCCGGCTTCGAGGCGCCCACGGCGGCCGCAAGACGCCGCAGCAGCATCGCCACGTCGGTGCCCTGAGCGCCGTCGTAGGTGTGGAACTCGTCCAGCACCACGTGCGCCGGGTCCGCGCCCTCCCACAGCGAGCGGTCCTCGGCCCGCTGCAGCAGCAGGTCCAGCATCTTGTAGTTGGTGATCAGCACGTCCGGGGGCGACTGGCGCATCTCCTCGCGCCGCGTCATCACCCGCCGGAAGTCCGTGTCCGGCTTGTCCCCGATGTAGAGGCCGGCGGTCACCTGGGCCAGCTCCGGCTGCGCCAGGTAGTCGCCGATACGACCGGCCTGGTCGGTGGCGAGCGCGTTCATCGGGTACAGCAGCACGGCCTTCACCCCGCGCCGCCCCAGCGCCTTCTGCCGCCGGCAGTGGTCGAGCACGGGGATCAGGAACGACTCGGTCTTGCCGGACCCGGTGCCGGTCGTCACGAGAGTCGGCTCGGCAGCCCCCTTGTACGTGCTCAGCCGTTGCCATGCCTTCGCCTGGTGCCGCCACGGCGTGAACGACGGCTGCCACTCGAGCGCCGACTGCCACCCGTCGCCTGCGGGGTGGAAGGGCGTCCTGATCCGCAGGTACGGCCCCCGGAATATGCCCGTCTCCGGATCCCCGAGGAACCGCTCCAGCGCGAGCCGCGTGTCCTCGTCGGCCAGCGCGTACGTCGTCGTGAGGTACTGCGTGAGACTGCCGCGGAGCTGCGCGGCGGCCAGAGTGGGCTTCACGAGGACCTTTCGGACAAGTCGGTTACCGGGACCGCCGGTGTGCAGCGCCGTGACAACCGGCGAAGTCACCCTGACGATCGGCATCAAAAATACTGCCCACCGCGGACAACAGTACCCAGGTGGTCGAATCCCGTACGTCCGTGAAAGGGGTCAATCGTGCGAATGGGGCAGGTGTTCGCATGATCGGCGGTACGCATACGGCCAGGTCTCGGCCGCGCCCCGTCTGGCAGCGCGTGGTCGACGGTCAGGTCCAGCCCGTGAGGTCATCGACGAAATCCGCGTACGAGCGGTTGCTGCCACGCGGGGAAGGGACGAGCTGGTGCTTTAACGCCTCACGGACGACCGCGGGGCCGTCGCTCTCCCGGAAGACCGGCAGGCAGAGCCCCCGCGGCTGGTCGAGTGGAGTGTGTGACACCGCGACGGTGGGCACTTCGATGCGAGAAGCGCCCACCGTCGGTATGAGGAGCGGCATTTAAACCTCACGGCTCCCAGGCGGAGTCCAGCGGCCAGCGGCGATCTCCTTGTCCAGGCGACCTTGGAAGTGCGCGTGCGCGGCGCGCATCTCAGCCTCGCGGTCGGCCTTGTAGAAGGGGGCTGTGTAGCCGGCCGGGGGCGGGGCGGTCTTCGCGTTCTCCAGGTGGGCCAGGAGGTCGATGTAGTCCTGCTTGGTCTGGCCGTACCCGTAGGTGTTGTGGTTCGCCGCGATCTTGCGGCCCTTGGCGTCGAAGTACATCTCCGATTCGTAGTCCGAGAGAACCGGGTAGCGGGATTTGTAGATCGCCACAATTTGGTCGGCTGTGATGCCGAGCCAGACGGAAACTAGGGCGTCGAGCTCAACAAGGGCGGCTCGGCGTTCATATTCCGTGCGGAGGGGGGTGTCATATTGCCAGTGGTGTTTGAGGTGCCCAGCAAGCGGCTTGAGGTTCGGCCAATTAGGGTTGGCCCAATCCTCGTATCCGGGCCAGGTTGCGCGGAACAATTCCTGCCACAGGGGGGCATAGGCGCTGGTCAGAGAATTCAGACGGAGTGTGCGGAGAAGGAGAGGGGGTGTGAGCGGGTGGGCTTGAGAGGGAGCTGGCATTTTGAGCGCTTCGCCTGATCCGAGATTAGCCCGCCCCGTGATACGTAGAAGGTAATCTAGTGGAAGAGATGCCCAAAAGCCCGCAGAAAGGACGGTCTGCAAATTGTTGGAGAGGGCCATGGATTGGAGGGCGTGAATGTGGGCTGGCCCGGGAGGGATCAAAGATGCGAAAAGGCTGCGTTCGTTTGAGGGTGGAATCATCATTCGCCAAGCGAGACGGAAATATTGCGTATATCGGCTTCCGTTCCATAGATCCTGTGCGTCATCGTAATCCGCTTTAGAGTTGGCGCGATGGTAGTTGGTTCGCGGAACGGCATCTGATGGCAGTTCTGAAAGATCTAGTGCAGACCAGTCGCCCTTACTCTTGCAGTTCTCGTTGGGCTGTTTGAAGAACGGATTTGCGATGTGAATGTGCGGCCCCTGGAGAATGGTCTCGTCTTCTGCGCTCGGGAACCCTGTTGCCCAGCGAATGTAGCCGTTCTCCTTTCCGGATTTCTCATGATATCCGGAGCTGGTGAATGGCTTGAAGTGGGAGAGTCGCCCTTGAAAGCGAGCGAGGGCTGAAATTGCTTCCTGTTCGTTAACGGTGACAGGGTAGAGCAAGGGGGCTTGGAGGGCGCTAAGCTTCGCCTCTCCGGACAGGCTGAGCCACTCGTGCAGGAGTTCCTCGTCGACCTGTACTATCCGGCTTCGATGAGGGCGAATCTCCCATTGTCCTTCATGTTTGATCCCCGGCAGTGGCCCCCGGCCATCATGTGATAGGGAATCCAGGAGAGTGGTTGGGGAGAATAGCCAACTAATATGAGTGAAACTTGGGCGACGCCGCCTTCCGTAGATATGAACCCCGAAGCTGACGGGGTGGCCGATTTCTGGGAAAATGTTACGTTCATTCACGAAATGGGCATGGAGGCGCAAGTGCTCATACGTTGCAGATCGAAGGGCGGCTTCCCTGGACCCGCCAAAATGAGTGTCTGGATGAATGAGGCCGATTGTTCCTGAATTACTTGCGTTCTCCCAAGCCTTACACATGAAGGCTCTGTAGAGGTCCGGCTGAGTTGCTGCGAGCAGAGGGTAACTTTCCTCGGAACTTAGTGCCGTGACGGTTCCGACATTTTTCGAAAGCTCATCCAGGAAGAAATGGCGGCCTGGCGATGAATTTGTTCCGAGGGCTGTGTTCCTTTGCTGCTTCCACTCGGTGGCGGACGGCTTTTCAGTCAAGGAGAACCATGGTTCAAGTTCTGCGAGGATCAGGTCCTCTTTCCAAATTGGCCGAACCCAAGGTGGATTCCCCACCTGCAAGTCATACCCGCCCTGTGCGAAGACCTGCCCGAACTCCAGCTCCCAGTGGAAGAACCCCTGCCGCTCAGCGACGTCCCGCGCGACCGCCGCCCACGGATACCGCGACTCCAGCGAGGTGAACCGCTCCATGCCCATCCACTCGGGCAACTCGTTCTCGTAACGCTCCAGTTCGTCCAGCGTGTCGAATTGGGCCACCAGCGAGTCCGCAGCCACGTCCTGTGTGCCCAGCAGCGACTCGGCGAAGTCCAGCCAGTCGTCCAGCGAGGCCAGCGCGATCACCGGGCGGCGCTCGCCCCGGATCTGTTCCTTGCGGCTACCGCCCCGCACGCCCTTCGACTTGACCTCGACGACCTCGACCCCGCCGAAGAAGTCCTCCTTCTCATATGTCTCCCTAGCGGGCGCGTTCGACTGTGCCGGGACCGGGGTCGCCGGCACGACCCACCCCGCCGACTGTGAGGCCACCGCCGCCGCCCGCGCGTACGACTCGTGCGAACCGTCCAACAGCGCAGCGTCCTGCACGGGCCAGAACCACAGCGCGCACCACGCGTCCATCAGCGTCTTCAGGCGCCAGTACGGCGTGTCGACAGCCTCCAGGTCATCCTTGACCTTTTCCCTCGGTACCGCGACCTCCGGTGAGCGCAGCCAGCCGTCCTCCGCGCCCCACACGTCGATGCGGCGCGAGATCTCGCGCTCGGAGATCTCCAGCCGACGGACGACCAGCCCCCACAGGTACTCCGCCCGCCTGGCCAGGCCCTGCAGGCGCTTGGTCTGCGTGGCGCTCGGGGACTTGGTGATCGCCTTGCGCCAAACAGCCAGCGCCTTCGTCTCCTCCGGGGCCAGAGTCTTGGCCTCCTTCTCGGCCGCGACCGCGCCCCACTCCTTCGCGGGAAGCAGGAAGTGGTGCACCGCATCCTCGGGCAGCGGGGTGCCCGCCAGCGCCTCTGACAGCGGGAAGCGTTCCGGCGTCGTACCCAGCCAGCCGCCCTTCTTCAGGCTCTCGGCGGAGTAGATCTCCCTACGGCCGCCGATCAGTGAGTTGCCGCGCCGCAGGTGCAGGCCGAACCACGGTGCCTCCATGCCGGGGTGCATGGTGTTCAGCCACAGCGACACCTCCGCCAGCTCAACCGCCGTGTTGTTGAGGTCCACGCCGTAGGAGTTGTGCAGGGCGATGTACGCCTTGGCCCTCTGGAGTTCGACCGCGTACTTCTCGGTGTCGATGGCGACGCCCAGCTCGTCCTGACGGCGCCGCAAGTACTCTGCTGCGACCTGGTTGATTGCCTCGTTGAGGAAGGCGCCCGAGCCGAGCGCCGGCTCGCAGATCTTCCAGTCCAGTAGCTCGCGTGCCTCGGTGACCGTGTCGTCCTGGTCTAGTCGGTGCTGCAACGCGAGCTGGACCGTCACCCGGGTCAGCGACTCGGGTGTGTAGTACGAGGCCGACGTCTGGCGGTCACGCCCGGACAGGCGGTATACGAACGCGCCCGGCGCGTACCGCACGCGCTCCTCCACGCCGGTGTCCTCGTCCTTGTGCCGGACGAACACCTCGTCGGGGTACTCGTCGGCCTTCGTCGCCGGGACCAGCCAGGAGCCGTCCTTCGGGTCGCCGTTCTTCGCGACCTCGTACAGCTCCTCGCCCGCGACGAAGCCCGAGTAGGACATCAGGCCTTCGTACACGGCGCCGAGCTGGTTGATGCCGAGCTGGGCGTATGAGATGAAGCCGCCGCGCTCGCGCCTCCTGCCGCGGGTCAGCATTAGCAGGCGCAGCACCCGGTACAGCGTCTCGTTGCGCAGGCGGGTGTCCACGAAGCGCTCCCCGCTGGCAGCCTCCGCCTCGGTGTCGACGCGCGGGTCGGGGACGGCGTGCCGGCCGATCAGCCGGATCGCGTCCGGTTCGAACAGCTTGGAGTGCAGCGGCTCGAAGCGCAGGCCCACGTCCTCGGAGGTCTTCGCGGTCACCGCCTCGGCCAGCTCCGCGTCCGCGCCGTGGGTGCGGCGCGGGCGGTGGCCCTCCTGGACCTTGCGGAACAGCAGGTCCAGCGACTCGTAAAGGTAGAAGCCCTTGCGAGACTTCTCGTCGACCAGGTCGCGTTCGGCGATTAGCTCGCCGATGCGGCTCAGGCCGTAGCCCATCTGGTACTCGGGGTAGTCGGAAGGCAGGATGCCCAGCTCAGGGCGTGCTTCTGCGTACAGCAGAAACAGGACGCGGTACAGGTAGCGCAGCGACTCGCGGGTCAACTGGCGGCCCAGCTCGGGTAGCTCCTTGACTTCCTCTGGGCGGACGCCGGCCTCGCGCAGCCGGTCCAGGACCTCGTTGGCGATCAGTTCGACGCTCAGCCGCAAGCCGTCGCGGAGTTCGCTGGAGACGCCCACTGCATGCTTGGTCGACTTGTCGAGCAGAGAGGCGAGAGGATTCTCGCCGCCCTCCTCCGGGGTGCGCAGCGAGTCGGCGCCGAACAGGGCGGCTACCGTGTCGAGTTCGCCGCCCGACTTGACGTCGTTGCGCTCCAGCGCCGCGTCCAGCGAGACGGCCAGGTAGCGGCCCTCGCCCCACGCGGCCCGGTCGGCGAGCACGACGACGCCGCCGACCAGCAGCAGGACATAGCGGGGGGCGTCCTCGCAGGCGAACAGAAAGGAGGCGAGCTTGGAACCGGTGGTGATGGTGTGCTGGCCGTCCAGGCGCACTTCGTCCAGGAGGCGTCCCGCGCCGTCGGGGTCCAGCGCGTCGTCCGGTTCGGCGGACCAGCCGCAGTCCAGGGCGACGAGGTCCTTCTCCGCGTGCGCGACCGTCACTTCGTGGGACTGGTCGGCGCGGACGACGGTGAGCGTGCCCGGCTTGGCGTCGAAGCCGAGGGCGCGCAGCACCTCCGTGTTGAGCGCGCGGACGCGGTCGCGCCACTCGGGGGCGTCGTACGTCACGGCGTCGTCGCCGGTCGCCGCACGCTCCTCGTCCATCGTGAAGTACGAACGGGCCGCGAAGTAGGGGCGACGCAGTGCCCGCAGGCCCGCGCGCGGGGTGACGGGCAGCGCGCCGTCGGGCCGGGTGCCGGCGGCGTCCTCCTCGCGCTGCTTCCACTCGGCGAGCAGACCGGACTTGAGGTCCTTCGGGAAGACCTCGGCGAGGTAGTGCGCGGAGAAGTAGTCGCCGCGGTTGACCAGGCTGTCGTACGTCATCTTCGTGTACCTCTGCGGGATTCGGTCAGGCGGCGTGGGCGGTGGCGGGCGCCAGGACGGCGAGCACGCGCAGCATCGGGCGGCCGGTGGTGAGGAGGGAGTCCGCGAGGGAGGCGAGACGCTCTCGGGTGCCGGTGGGCGGGGCGGCGCCGTTCGTCAGCGTCGGCTGCTCCCATGAGCCCAGGCGGATCTTGTACTCCTCGATGGGCGCCCTCAGCGGTTCGTCCCAGGCCTCGCGGTGGCGCTCCAGGAACGCCTCCGCAGTGTCCAGGACGCCGGGGATCGCCTCGGCGAGGCGGGCCGTGTCGTGGGCGAGGCCCGGATTCGCCATCGTCGGGCCAACCTGCGCGCGGCGCAGCACCGCCACCATGTCGTCGTCGACCTCGCCGTCCGCGGTGACCGCCATCCACTTGACGACGGTCGGGCGCCCGAGCGCGTTGGAGTAGATGCCCTGGACGAGGAACGTCGGCTGGGACACGTCGGCGGTCAGCACCGGTGCCTCCTGGCGGTCCAGGCGGACCAGGACCTTGTCGGTGAGCCACTCCATGACCGGGTGCAGATCGGTCAGCAGGGAGATGTCGGGCCAGCTGGACGTCGCCGAGGCGCGGGCTCGCGTCAGGCTGTGGTCGGCGAGCCGCCGGTTGAAGGTGACCTTCAGGCGATCGCGCAGGCCCTGCTCACGTACGTACTCCGGGGGCAGCGCCTTGAGGCGGTGGACCAGGTCGGAGGGCGGGACGAAGGAGAGCAGTCCGGTCTCGGGGTCGGTGGCCAGGTCCAGCCGGTCATGAGCGTCCGGGTAGACCTCGCGCAGCGCCTCGTCGAGGAACTCGCGGGCGGAGGTGAACAGCCCGGGCACGTGCGCCCGGGGCACCGCCCCAGTGCCGTCGCCGCTGCCCGCGTCGGAGGCGGCCGCGTCCTCCTCCGGTTCGTCGTTCACGGCGCCGAAGAACTCGGCGAGGAAGTCGTCCACACCGTCGTCGGTGCCGGCGTCGGAGGTGCGGTCGGCGTCCAGGGACTCGTCCACGGTGCGGCCCCGCAGCAGGTCCTGGACGAGGGACTTCTCCTCGGCCTCCGCCCGGTAGAGGCCGGAGACCGCCTCCGCCGTGCCCAGCGCCTGGTGGGCCTGCGCCTCGCGCTCCAGCAGGCGTTCCGCGACGAGGGTGTCGTCCTTGGCGCCGTCGATGGAGCTGGTGAGGATCAGCGCGCGGAACTGCGGCTGGTGGGGCTGCCCGTAGCGGTCGATGCGGCCGTTGCGCTGCTCGATGCGGATGAGCGACCAGGGCACGTCGTAGTGCACGAGCTGGTGGCATTGGCGGTGCAGGTTGACGCCCTCGGAGGCGACGTCGCCGGTGAACAGCATGCGCACGGGCGTGTCCGAGAGGCCGAAGTCCTCCACGCACTGCATCTGCTGCTCGTCCGACAATCCGCCGTGCATGACCCGGGCCGCCTCCTGGGCGGCCTTCCCCTTGAAGCCGAGGGCCTGCGGCACAGTACGCGCGAGCCACTCCAGGGTCTGCACGCGCTCGGAGAAGACCACGACTCGGGTGTCGGACTGCGGTCCGACCCCGATCTCCCGCAGCTGGTCCAGCAGGGCCCCGAGCTTGCCCGAGTTCGTCTCCGTCATGCCCGACGCCAGCTCAAGGAGCCGGTGCAGGGCCGCGCGCTCGGCGGCTGTCGACTCCGGGGCGTTCTTCTTCTCCAGCGTCTTGATGCGCGTGGTGACCGTGGCCTTGAGGGCCGCGTGGGAGGAGAGGAAGGACTTCAGCAGTGTGTACGGGAACAGGGGGACGTCACTGACCGACTTCGAACCGTCGGACGGCAGCCAGACGGCGGCCAGTTCCTCGAAGACCTTCTCCTCGGCGGGCGTTGCCGTCACCCGGATCGAACGGGAGGGTCCGCGGTCCGCCCACTGGCCCTTCATCTGCTCCCGCACCTCGGGGCTGACCTTGGTGCGCCGGATGAACAGGTGCTTGATGTCCTCGGCGCGGTAGTGCTCCGGGTCGCGGATCGCGGCCGGGTCTAGCAGGGAGATCAGCTCGGCGAAGGAACGGGCGTCACCGTTGTGCGGGGTCGCGGAGGCGAGCAGGAGGGCGTCGGTGTGCGGGGCCAGCGTGCGGGCCAGCTGGTTGCGCAGGGAGCCCTTGTTGATGAGGTTGTGCGACTCGTCGATGACGACCGCGTCCCAGGTGATCCGCTCCAGGTGGTGCTTGTACTGGTCGGTGTTCTTCAGGGTGTCGATGGAGACGATGACGCGCTTGAAGTACGTGAACGGGTTGCGGCCTGCGGGGATCTCCCGCTGGATCCGTTCGATGCCCACCGAGTCGAGGCGCACGAGCGGGATCGCGAACCGCGTCCACAGCTCGTGCTGGAACTGCTCCAGGACGTGTTGCGGGGTAACGACGAGGATGCGCTCGCCGCGGCCGCGGCGGATCAACTCGGCGAGGGTGAGGCCGATCTCCAGGGTCTTGCCGAGGCCGACAACGTCCGCGATGAGCATGCGGGGGCGCAGATTGCGGCCGGACAGGGCGAGTTGCGCGGGACGCTGCTGGTAGGGGAGCGAGTCCAGGAGGAAGGAGTCCGCGAGCGCCAGGCCGCGCTCGGCCTGCGGCAGCGGCGTCTTGCGCAGCACCGCCTCCAGGAACAGGCGCGAGCGGCGGAAGTTCGGCGAGTCGTCCCGCACCAGGCGGGTCCGCCTCGGATCGAGCAGCTCGATCCGGTCCAGCCCGGTGAAGAACACCGCCTCCTGGTCGCGCACGAAGTCCGATGCGCCCACCACCTCGATTCGGGCGCCGTCGTGCTCGGTCCGCGTCGCGTTGCGCACCAGCCACACCTCGTCCCGTACGAGGATCTGGGCACCCGGCGGGAACAGGGCGTCCTCGCTGCTGGTCGTGGGGGCGGTGCTCAAGTCGGCGGTCACGCGGTGCCTCCCGGGCGTCGTTCATGTCGGTGGGCTGGATGCGTCACGTTGCGGGAGGTCGGTGGAGGCACTGACGAACCGGCGGAACGCGTGGTCAAGGGGGTTGCTGTGCGGCGCGGCGGGCTGGTCTCAGGTCTCAGAAAGGGGCCCTTGCCGCGTACGCAGCACGCAGGCGCTCGGCCGTTCTGCGGGCCTGCAGCGAGTGCCGCGGAGTGGACGATGCTTCCCCGGGCCGCCTGGATGCCGTGGGTGGGCGGCCCGGCGCCGGCTGTTCGCGCTGGAAGCCTTCGGACGGGTCTCGATGGGCGGGAGGCGTGGGGCCTGGGGCGTCTTGAACCGCATGGTCGGTGCGGCCGGAGGACTCGACCGCGGTGGGGGAGGGGGCCGGGGAACCGGGTGGGACCGGCGCTTCCGGGGCGGGCGGCGCGGTCGTTGTGCCTGGGGCGTCGGTCGTGGGTGCGAGCCGGGAAGAGACGGGGGAGTCGTCGGCTGACGCTGTCGTGTGCTGTTGTCCCGCAGTGTGCGCGGTGAGCTTGCGACGCGCTTGGGCGATCTTCATGCCATGAGCCTCGATGACCGAGCGGCACTGCTGCACCACGTCGGTCAGGGAGGACCGGTCCTCGGCGTTGTGGGCGAGCATGCCCGTCAGCAGCGGCATCAGTTCGCTGGGCGCACCGGAGAGGTCTGGTGCCGTCTCGGGGTCGGTGACGAGGTGGAACACCATGTACGGGGTCGCCGCTTCGTGCGGATAGTGGCCTGTCGCGGCAAAGAGCAGCACAGCGCCCAGTGCGTACACGTCCACGGCGCCCGTCAGCGGCTTCAGGCCGGCGGCCTGCTCGGGAGCCATGCAGATCGGAGTTCCGACGACCTGGTGGGGGGCAGTGAGTGAGACGTGCGACTCGGTGAAGGCGGCCAGGCCGAAGTCGATGATCTTCGGGCCGTTCGGCCCGAGCAGGATGTTGGCCGGCTTGAGGTCGCGGTGGAGCAAGCCCTGCGTGTGCACGGCCGACAGTGCCTCGGCGAGGATCGCGCCGAGCGCGGCAGTGAGGACGGACGGGAGAGGTCCGTGCGTCCCGACATGCCGGGCGAGGTCCGGGCCGTCCACGTACTCGGTGGCCAGCCACGGTTGTTCCGCCTCCGCGTCGGCTCCCAGGAATGCGGCGATGCGCGGACCCCAGATGGTCTTGAGGACCTCGATCTCCTGCGCGAATCGCTGGCGGGACTCGGAATCCGCGACCGACGGCTTGATCACTTTCACCGCGGCAGGCTCACCGCCGAGCGACTCCCCCAGGAAGACCTGGCCCATGCCTCCCTGGCCGATTCGACCGAGGAGGTCGAAGTCGCCCAGCGAGAGGGGGTCCTCGGGGTTCAGGGGCGTGATCTGCACGTGTGTCCTCGAGATTCGGTCGTGGCGAGCGTCTGATCAGCCGCGATGCGCGCCTGAAGACACGGTAGTGGATGCGGTCGGAGCCGGGAACGCGGATTGCCGGATGGAGATGTCAACCACTTGAGGTGGAGAACATGTGGAGAGCTCTGGCTGGGTGTGGGTCGGTCGCAGTCAGGACGCCCGTCGTCTCCCGGCGATGTCCACTTGGAGTGTGCGTGTTTTGCCGCCCTCGTGTGGCCGCTGCTCATCAAGTGGCTCCCCGAGTTCCTCCTGCGAGCGTTCAGCTCCTGTCGTGCACCGTTAGCCGTACAAATGCATTGCCAAGTGGTTATGTGCTACCTAACGGGGCGAATTGCTGCACGGTGACCATGCAGTCACGTCCCGCGCGGCAGCAGTTGGCCGCCCGTGAGTCCGCCCGACAGCAGCCGTGCCGTCTCCTCTGCCAGCCGCGTCGCCTGCTGCGCCGCCGCCCGGAGCGCGTGCACGTGCCGGAACGCCTCCCCGTAACGCCGCTGCTCCTCCAGCGGCAGCAGGGGCACGCGCAGCCGGCCCGGGCTGACCGTCAGCGCCGTACTGCCCGTCGACGCGCCCGCGATGTTCTCCTCCGCGCCCAGGAAACCGGCGAGGAACCAGGCGTCCAGGCGTGCCGGGTCCGGCCGGAAGAGGTGCACCTGTGGGCCGGGCAGTGCGCCGACGTCCTCCTTGCCCGCGACCCGGGCCATGGGGCCGTCCGTGCTCGCGACGGCTCGTACGAGGACGTCCCCGACAGCGATCACGGGTGCCGTGTCGTCGTACAGTCCCATCGGCTCTCCCGTAGGACCTGACCCGGTTGCGATGTCCGAGCCGGTGAGCACCGCCCGCGTCTCGGGCCTCCCGTCCCCGCCGCTCGCGGCTTGTCCCCTGCTGCGCACGCTGTCCGGCTGCGTGCGCAGCAGGGTGAGTGCTCCACCGCGCGACAGGTCGGATGCCGTAGCCGTCCGCCATTCGCGGGCCGAGGTGCCCGCCGCGCTCCAGCCCTCCTGACCCGCCGTCCGTGCGAGGGACTTCGCGGCCTCGGCGAGATTCCGGCGTGTGGCGTCGGCCTCCACCGACAACTCCGCCGGGTCGACCTCGGCCCGTGACGTCCGTACGAGCCGCGCCGGGGTCAGATCCACCACGTCGTCCAGCAGGTCCACGACGCCTGCCGCGTGTGCGACGCCGGGTTCGCCTTCGTACGCGTCCGGGTTCTCCGTAAACGCCCGCCACGCATCTAGGGCACGCGCCGTGATCCCCTCCCAGTCCGGAGAGGCGGACCTGCTCGCGCCCCGGGTCCGGGCGGTCACCGCCGTTCCACCGCGCCCGACCGCCGTCGCCGCGTCCGCCGCCGTGTCCACGAACAGCACCGACTTGCGCTCCGGGCCGCCCGGCTCGGGCCGTTGCAGTACCCAGATCTGCAGACCGACGTGCAGCGGCACCGCCGCGCCGACCGGCAGCGCGATCACCGCGCGCAGCGCCCCGCCGCGTACCAGCTCCGCCCGTACGCGACGGCCCGACGCGCGGCCGGCCGTGGCGGGCGGCAGGAGCAGGGCCGCGTAGCCGCCGGGTGTCAGGTGGGCGAGCGCGTGCTGTACCCAGGCCAGCTCCGACTCGGCGCGCGGCGGCACGCCGTACGCCCAGCGCTGGTCGTACGCGAGCTCGTCGTGACCCCAGTCCCGAACGCCGAACGGCGGGTTGCACAGCACCGCGTCGGCGACCAGGCCGGGGAAGGCGTCCGCGCGAAGGCTGTCGGCGGCGTGCACGGTGACCGTGGCCTCCGGGGCCGTCAGCATCAGACTCACGGCGCTGCGCCGGGCCTGCACAGGAAGCGTGTCCTGACCGTACAGCTCGCGTGCGCCCCGGCGGGCGGCGGCCGCCAGGAGGGTGCCGCTGCCGCAGGCCGGGTCGAGAACGCGGGCCGGAGATCCGGGGACCAGGTGGGCGAGTAGATCCGCCAGCGGCGCGGGGGTCTGGTAGGCGCCGGACGCGGCGCTGTCCTCCAACTCCCGCTCCGCCAGCACCCCTAGCGCGGCCTGACCTCCCTCGTCGCGTACACACGCGTACAGCGCGCGCAACACCGCCGCGTCGCCCGTATCGAAGCGGACCGTCTCCGCGGCCGGCACGGCGTCGGCCGTGGACGCCGCGTCGCGCTGTGCGCGGGCGGCGAGGTCGGCGTCCGGCAACTGCGTGGCGGCTGTCAGCTCCTCCGGCGAGTGGCCCGCCGCCGCGAGAACGAGGAGCAGAAGATCCGACGTACCGCCGCCGCCATGCGCGTGCAGGCGGAGCGTCGTCCGCAGTTCCTCCGACGGGGTCGCCGCCGAGGCGTGACCGCGCGAGGCGAGCCAGGCACGCACGGACTCCAGGTCGTACAGCGGACTGCTCTCCGTGCCGCCGGACGGCTCGGGGAAGTCCTCATGCCGGCGGCGCCAGTTGCTGACCGTTGCGCGCGTGACACCCGCGATGCGGGAGATCTCGGCGGCGGTCACCTGGGCGGATGGTGCGGGTGGCTGCGACATGGATGTTGTCCTGGCTCCGATGGGGGGAAGTAGTCACACCCTACAGCACGAGTCAACTACCGGAAGCTGTTGGACAACGCTTTCATGGTTGTGTTTCTATGTGAATGCTTCCGACGGTGAGTGTCGCTCCCCGGAGTGAAGCGTGAGTTCTTGCCATAGCCGTGTCTCTGAAGCCCAGCCCCTTGCTGCCCCACCCCTCTTCGCGGGGTGCCCAGGGGCCTGCGGAACGTCGGAGTCGGGCGATGGCTGATCGACCACCACCCAGGGGGGACGCCCATGCGCCTGACCATGCCGAGCGGCATCCCGGAAGGAATCCCGCTCACCGTCATGCCGTTCCGCGAGGACGCGGTCATCGGAACCATGTCGCTTGCGACGCTCGTACGTCTCGTGCCGTCACCGCGTCAGGAGGAGGACCCGCGCGCCCTCAAGGCCGCGTCCGGGCACGACCGGCGCCACGCCGAGCTGCGCGCGACCGTGCAGCGGACGCTGAAGTCCCAGAAGGGCAAGAACATCCCGGACTACGCCCGGTACATCGCCGCCGGCATTCTCGGCAAGCACGGCTCCGCCTGGTCCACGCCGCCGATCACGCTCTGGCACGCGGGCGAGATCGCCGCGATGAGCGAAGAACTGGTCCCCGACTCGGGCCTGCGGACGCTGACCGTCGCCCCAGACGCCATGGTGATCGCCATCGACGGCGAGACCCAGACCACCGCCTTGCACGACATCTACCAGGACCCGGAATCTTTCGACCTCACCTACACCGAGCTGAGCCTGCGGGTCCGTATCCCCTTCGAGCTCTACCTGGGGATCTCCCCGGCAGACGCGCGGCAGATCTTCTACGACCGCAACGTCAAGGGCATCGACGTCGCCAAGAACCTGGCCATGTCCATGGACCAGCGCGACCTCGCCACCCGCCTCGCCTACATCGTCGGCGAGAAGCTCGAGGTCGAGTCGAACGGTCAGCGGATGCCGTTCGGCAAGCTGGTCAACGCCGGCAAGCGGCAGCTCACCAGGACCGACAAGGAGGTCGTGACTCTGTCCGCGCTGCGGACGCTGATCGTCACCACCGTCTTCGGCAGCAAGGGTGTGCAGTACTCGGCGGCCAACGTCCAGGCGGGCGACCTGCCGCCCAACACCGACGCCGACGAGGTGGAGGCGGTCGTCGTCCGTCTGGTGTCCCGGCTGATCGGAGGCCACTTCCCGGACTTCGCCCGGCGCAGCGCGATCACCGCCCCGGCCGTGATGGCGGGCCTCGGAGTCCTGCTGCACCGCGCCACGCCCTGGTGCGCCCCCGGCGACGCCATGAACTACGAGACGGTTGAGCACCTGCTCGCCGACGTCCGCTGGGAGCGTGAACCCGTCTACTGGGACGGCGTCTCCGCCAGCGTTGGCTCCACCGGCCGGCTCAACTTCAGTGGCGGCGTCAAGGACTCCACCGGCCGCGTCGTGGGCGCGCTCCTCGACCCGAACAGCGAGTTGGGCCGGAAGATCCGGGGGATGCGGAGCTGAACAGGCTCGCGGCGCGGGTTCTTTGACGCCGAGACCTTCTCAGCCGAACGTCCCCCTCCCGACGAGGGCCCACCTGCGGGCAAGACCCACGGCTCCAGCACGCGCGTATTCGTGACGTCCAGGCTGCGATGCCGCGCCCCGGGGCGGCTCCGCTCCCGTCAGCATGCGCGCCCCGATCGCACACCATGTGCGGCCCGCTCACCACCCCCCGCGACCTGGAAGGCCATTGTGACGATCACCGAGCGCACGGAGCTGATCCGTCGCTTCGCCGACGACTTCACCGCCCTGCAGGAGGCCGTCCTCGCACGAATGAACGGGATCTGCGCTCCGGAGACCGCCGCGGCCTTGGAACACGCTTCGCTCGCCGGTCCCGTCACTGTCGCACTCGCCCACGCCGACGTCCTCGCTCGTGGGGCCGTCCGGCGCGCGGAGCTCTCGGCTCAGCCCCCCGAGCGGCTGCGTCGGCTGCGAGCCCACGCACGCAAGGTGCGACGGGCACGGTCGCAGGCGGAGGTCGGGTACAAGGAGCAGCGTGCCCGCCGCCTCGCCGGCCGCTCCCGGCCGGTGGACATGCTGGAGCTGAGGGTGGCGCGCATGGCATCCCCAGATGCCTTCGCCGAGGCCCTGCGGCAGGAACTCCGCGACAGGGGACTGCCGGACGGCACGCCGCAGGCGCCGGAGAGCGACCTTGCCCAGTGGGCCTGGGACCGGAAAACGGCATGCGACGAACTGCCGGCACCGGTGGGCGAACTGCGGGACTGCGACGACGACGCCTTCGTTCAGGCCCTCCTGCGGGATGCCCGGGAGGAGGAGAACCCGTACCTCCCGCACGACGCGGTGGCCGAACGGTGGAGCCGCCATGCCCGTGCCGCGCTGGCCTGGGGCCGCTACGCGATCGCCCAGGCCGAACGGGATGTACTCGCCTGCTCTCTCTCCATACGACACACCCGACTTGACGTTCTGGACGACGCGTACCAGGACACAGCGGTTCTCGCTGCCCGCTCACGCGAAGCCCTGCTCAGGGTCACGGAACTCCACGACCGGATGCAGGCCTGCGTGACCGCAGGGCCCTTCGCGGAGCTCATCGCGCAGTGTCGCGCCGCGGCTCTGGCGCGCTTCGCCGACGGCGAACGTGAGGTGTGGTACGGCGTGCGTGAGCTGACCGTGAGGCACCAGGCGCACTGCCCCGAACGGGCCGACGGCTGCCCGCACTGTCACCGCGCCCTCGTCACCCTCCTCACCGACCCCCATCCTGCCAACACGGAAGAGGAGGGCGACGGCGAAGATCCGACGGCAACGACTCTGGCCGACGGGGACCGCTACGCCATGCTCGCCGACCTTCCCGACACCGCCGTCGTGGCCGTCGCCGACGCCGCCGTCGGTGACGAGTCCGCACTGTGCGGCTACGGCTGGGCTGCCGAAGACGGAACCACCGGATACGGCGACTCAGTCGCCTCGAGCAGCGGCGAAGCTGAAGTCATAGGTATCTGCGCGGCCGCCCTCAGCCTGCTCGAGTACCACGAGGACGCACCCGTGGTTCTTCTCTGCGACAGCACCCAGGCAGTAGAGGCAGTCAACACGGCCCTGCGTTCCGCCGACCCGACAGCCGCCCACCGCACCCTCCTCTTCCCGGAGAGCCGGCAGCTGATGGACCGCCTGCTGCGTCACCGCCACCGCCACCGTGTCCAGGTCCGCTGGCTCAAAGGCCACATCGGACACGACCTCAACGAAACCGCCGACGCCTTCGCCAGCCTCGCCCTCCGCCGTGTCAACGGCCAAATTCCTTCCTCTGCCGCGCGGAAGGAGGAAGCGCGGATCCTGCGCTCGCTCGGCTCCGGGGCTGGCCCCCTCTCGGTTGTTGCCTGAGCCCATGGTCTGAGGCGGACAGCCGCAGGACACGCGAGGCAGCCCACATCACGCAGTCTGAGGACAGCCCTACCACCCTGCGAACCGATCTCCCCACCCCCGGACGAAAGTGAGCGACGCTCTTCATGGCCCATCCCCGGTGGCACCACATCCTCATGGAGTCCCAGCGTCACGCCCTCAAGGCGCTCGACGAGTGGAACAGTTCCAGCGGCGACTACAGCGACTTCCTCACCCACATGCACAAGGCATGGCACTACCTGCTCCACGCGGAGTTCCACAAGGCCAAGATCGACTACCACTACCGGGACGCCAAGACCGGCCGCCACCAGATGATCGACGGCGAACCCAAGGCCTGGGACCTCGAGAGGTGCCTGAAGGAGCGCTTTCCCAACAGCGGCGACACAGTGCGCCTCAACGCGGAGCTCTTCGTCGCCCTGCGCAACAAGGTGGAACACCGCTACGAGCACAACCTGAGGATCGCCACGGGCGGCAGGGCCCAGGCCTACGTGATCAACTACGAACAGGAGATGGCGGGCCATTTCGGCGCTAGCTACAGCCTCGCCGACCGGCTCCGCTTCCCGCTCTCTGTCCAGGCGCTGACCGCGGACGGATACGAGGAGATGCGGAAGGCCGCCAGGGAGCTGCCCAGGAAGACCCGTGACCTGGTGGCCAGGTACGAGGCGGGCATCGATCCGTCCGTCCTCGACGACCCCAGGTACGACTACCGCGTACGGCTGGTGCCGATCACCGGCTCCAAGACCGACGCCGACTTGGCGGTCAACTTTGTCAAACTCGACGACCTGAGCGAGGACGAGCGACGCACCATGGTCGAGGCTGGGCGGGATGGTTCCGTCATCACCAGGGACCGACATGTCGAAGTGGCGGACCTGAACAGGATGCGACCGGCGCAGGTTGCCGCCCGTGTCGAGGAGCAACTGCCCTTCCGGTTCAGCGCATCCCGAGAACACGTGGAGATGTGGCAGCGACTGAAGGTCCGTCCGATCAAGGGTTCCGGCGACCCGTATGCCACCGTCGCCAGGTACTGCTCGTACAACGAGGCCTTCGACCAATACGTCTACACCCAGGCATGGATAAAGAAGGTCCTCAAGGAGATCGGGACGGTCGAGAAGTACCGCGCGTTCTTCGGCAGGGAGCCGCGCATGAGGACGGGGGCCGTCGCGTCGAAGGAGGCGGCGTAGAAGGCGTCGCCTCCCGAGATGATCGGAGGGGCGGGACGGCAGTCACCGGGGCGGGCGACAAGTGTCAGTGGTTCGCCTTGCCTTCCCGGCCGCGCCGCCCCGACAGTAGAGCAGTTCGCGATCGCCCCAGTTCACACACATAACCTTCACATGTAGCCTTTGGTTGCAGGGGATCTGCAGTTGATGTCCGGCTTTCGGCTCGCCGTGCAGGCACTGTGATGGGCCGCTTGTGAAAAGTGGTGGGGGATGAGTGGATATGCCTTCGCTTGTCGCGCGGCGTTAAGTGCGTTGGCGATGATGGTCGAGGGCGGCCGGGCCCGAGGGGGCAGCGCGCCAGGGGCGTTCGGCGGCGACCCGTTGTCTGCAGCGGGTTCGAGTGATGCGAAAGACCGTTCCATGCCCGGGGGACTTCGCAAACGGGGCATCGGAATCTCTCTCTTGGGGACAGAGTGGATCATTCATATCAAGTGTGGCAGGAAGTGCTGGCCGAAGAGTTCTTCGGACGGCAGCACGCCGGCCACCCGACACTGTTCTACGTCGACGACGACGTGGAGCAGGAGCTCAGGCACGGATACGGCATTGAGGAGCCCCTTGCCCAGTGCGTGGGCAAGTTCATCCGGTTGGGGACCGCGGGACCGTACAGCGCGCTGGAGGACTACCGCTGGCGCAAGCGGCAGCAGGACAAGGACGGCGTGCCCGCGTTCCTGCCGCTGCTGGCCTGCTCGGTGATGGCCGCGTCCCGGATGGTGAACGACCGGAACCATCGGGCCACCACTTACCACGCCCGTTTCTCCGAGCTGTTGACCGGTGACGAGAAACAACTCGGCAGTCATCACTACGAGCCCATCTCCCGCATGTGGCAGGTGCTGGCCTCCTGGCAGCACAGTCAGAAGGGTGCGCGGGGCATCTGCACCGTTCCCGCCCCCGCCGACCTGCCCTCCAACCGCAGCATGATCGGGTTCGCCCAGTCCCAGGCGCTCCTCAGCGGCGCGGACCGGTCCTTCATGCCGAAGTTCTTCCGGTCGTTGCGGGAGCACGGCACGACATGGCCGCTGCCAGGGCAGACACTGCTGGCCCAGATCGAGATCCGGGGTATGGAGCGGCACTTCTCCAAGGGCTTTCGCAACGCTGCGCAGGAGGAGGAGTTCCGCCCCATCCTCGCCAAGTTGATCGGCAACTACGCCGCTTCCTGGGACGGTTCGGACGAGCTGGTGCCCACCGGCGTCACCCGGGCCGAACTCCTGGTGCGGCTGGACGCAGGGCGTCTCAGTTGGGTGGCGCGCCTGCGGTCCGTGGAGCAGAAGAAGCGCATCGACCTCAAGGGCGGCGGCGTCCTCGAGCAGCTTGGCGATACCGCTTACTACGAGGTGACGGGCCTGCCCGCCCCGAGCGCGGACACCCTCGCCAGGGGCATCCGCCGCGACGGGGACAACTTGGTGCTCAGCCGCGCTTCCTGCTCCGTCCTGGTGCTCTCACGGGACGACGTGCTCGGTGTCTGGGCCGGCGCCGACGGCTTCCGCCCGGGAGAGGCACATGTGGTGCTCGCCGCCCCGACCGCGCAGCGGGACGTGCAGCGGCTGCTGGACAAGGCCGCGACCACGGGCCGGGGCGCCGACACCAGCAAGCTGGCCTGGGTGCCGCAAGGCTGGTCCTTGCACAAGCCCGTCACGTTCGACGACGCGGTCACCCTGCGCCGGGCGCTCCAGGAGGTCCAGGGCGCGGTCGGCCTCCTGCAGCCCCCGGCGCAGTTCAAGCTCCGCCTCGAGGGCGGACTGAAGCTCGCGCCTTCGCTCGATCCCCATTTGTACCTGCGGGGAGGCGAGCCCCAAGTGGTCCTCCCGGACGTCACGGAGGGCATGGGCACCCTCCTGATCGACGGAAAGGAGCGGCCCGAGCTCAGGAAGGGGATCGCCGCGGGCCGCCCCCTCCCCTTGGCCGTGCTCCGTCTGGATCCGGGCCGCCACACAGTGAGCTACGCAGGTGTGGAGATCGATTTCGCCACCGTGGACCAGGCCGGCGTCGAGCCGAAGATGACCAAGGTCTGCGGCTTCACCGTCATGGACGGCAAGGCCTCGGAGTCACCCTCCCTCCTCATCGAGCAGACCCTGCCGACCGGCATCACCGGCGCCGACTGCACGAGCGCCACCACCCAGGATGCGGCAGCCGTCATGGAGCTGTGCCGTCGAGACGCGGACGAGGTGCTGTTCGCGGCGGCCGACGGACGGCTGTGGACGTTGGAGGCCCCTGAGCAACCGGGTTGGTGGACGGAACGTCTCCCCGACACCCCTGCCCCGCTCCGCTTCGAGGCCGATTTCCACGGCCTTGGAGGCTGGCTCCTGGAGCGCCGGAGCGGACGCTGGAAGGGCCGCCCGGTGAACCCCGGAACGCCGAAGCCGAAGAGCGCCGGCAACCCGCGGGCCTGGGCCCGCGCCGTCCTCAACGCCCAGCAGGTGTCCGTCGAACCCTCGTGGGCCGCGTACGTGCAGGCAGCGAAGGAGCTCGACCGATGACGGGACCGATGAGCAGCAACGAGTTCGGTGGGATCCTCCTGCGCTGGCTGAGCGAGAGCTGCAGCGGCAAGGCGTCCGCACTGCGCGACGGGGTCCGCAGCCAGGCCCAGGCATGGGGCCTGGAGTTGAAGGAGTACGCCGACTGGGACTGGATGCGCAAGGCCGCCGCCCTCGGCTTCATCGACGTGGACCTGCGCGCCGACCGCTGGTCAATGGCCCCGCCGGTGCTGACCCGGCTGCCCCATGCCGACGGCCTCGCGTTGCTGACCGGTGCGCGCACCGCGCAGATCAGCACGCGCCTCGAGGAGGCGGCACAGGAGTGGATGGAGCTGATCACCGTTCCTCACCGTCCGGAGGCCGGTGAGGCCCCGCTGCCCGACACCCTCCTGTGCCAGTACGAGGATCCGCGGACCCTGCAGACAGCCGCGGAGTTCCTCGGAGCCCGCTACGTTCCTTGCGCCGCAGTGCAGTTGATGGAGTTGCTTCCGCAGGCGGTGCCGGGCCCCGAGTCCGCTCCGCCCGGTGGGAGTACCGCCAACACGCTGGAGAAGTACGAACTGCGCCTCCAGCGGTTCGTCCCTGTGGCAAGGGACGGCGAGGACGGCCTCTACCGGTGGCGCGGAGCTGACTACGCGCGCCTGACCCGGGTCCGCCGCAACGGCGTCTTCCATGCAGTGGAACGCGAGACGGGCATCTACTTGGAGCTCGCCCGCCAGCGCACAGGCGCGATGCGCTGGCGGCCGGAATCCGGCAAAGGCCGTGCCGGCATCGGCCGACTCTTCGTCGACCGGTACGCGCCCCTGCCTGCCCTGCACGAGCGCGCGGCCGTCCTGTGCAGCGGCTTCCCGCCCTCGGTGGGCAAGCAGTCGCAGACCCGCGCGTACGACAACGTGCCGAGGGCGATCGCCGAAGCGATTGCCGCCTCGTTGCAGCAGAACCTGGAGACCATGCCGCGACCGGTGGCGGCCGCCGGCGGGAGGACCAAGTGAGCGTCGAACAGGAGACAGCGGCGGTGACGAACACCGACGTTCAGGACGTCATGGGCACTTTCGACGACCTGCGCAGCGCGCTCTTCCGCTACTACGACACCCCGTTCAGCGTCGATGATCGTTCCATCATGGAGGAACGGCGCAACCTCCTGGACCGGGACAACGGTGCCTGGCGCGATCCACTGATCGAGCTGCGCCCGCGGTACGCCTCCCGGGGCGTCAGCATCGCGGAGTCCTTCGCCGAAGCAGGGGCGCATCCCGATGCCGCGGAGTTCGCCCACTTCACGCTCCCCGGCGGTGTGACCAGCCTCTACCAGCATCAGCACGATGCTTTGGTCGCAGCTTGCGAGGGCAAGGACTTCGTGGTCACGGCGGGTACCGGTTCCGGCAAGACGGAGTCCTTCCTGTTGCCGGTCCTCGCCGACTTGGTCGCCGAGTCCGCCCACTGGCAGGGCACCCGTGCGGTGCAGCGGGAATGGTGGCAGGGAGACGGCGACTACGTGCCCAGCCGACAGAGCGAGCACGGTCACCCTGCCGCCCTGCGCGTGCTGATTCTCTACCCCACCAACGCCCTCGCCGATGACCAGTTGGTCCGGCTCCGGAAGTCGCTGGACAGCCGCGAGGCCCACGCATGGCTGGACCGGAAGCGCAACGGACACCGCTTCTATTTCGGTCGCTATACCGGAGCCACCCCCGTCTCCGGCAGCCGCGATTCCGAGCCGGCCAACTTCCGTCTCCGGCAGTATCTACGGGAAGTCCAAGAGCGACAGCGCAGGGCCGACGAGAAGCTCAACGAGGAGTTGCAGCCCTTCATCCCGCGCCTCGGCGGAGCGGAGATGCACGCCCGCTGGGACATGCAGGCAGCACCGCCGGACATCATGGTCACCAACTACTCGATGCTGAACATCATGCTGCTCCGCAAGCAGGAGGAGCACATTTTCCGCGCCACGAGGAAGTGGCTGGAGGAGACCCCAGACGCCCGCCTCACCCTGATCCTCGATGAACTCCACATGTACCGCGGCACGGCCGGCACCGAGGTGGCTTACCTGCTGCGCAACCTCCGTCACCGCCTCGGCCTCGACAAGAACCCTGAGAAGCTGCGTGTTCTCGCCGCCTCCGCCTCTCTGGAGGCCGGCCGGGACGACGAGTTCCTCGACGGGTTTTTCGCCCTGCCCGGCTCCCGACGCGTGATCATTCCTGGAAAGGTGAAGGAGATCCACGGCGAGGGCGACCTGGCCGCACACACCGAACGCCTCGCACAAGCCGCGAAGGCCTCAGTCAACCAGGACGAAGCCGTCGCTTTGGCCCGGGAGACCGGCCTCGGCCCGGCGCTCCAGCGCGCACTCACCCCCGGCGCTAAGCCTCGTGCTCTGCCCGCCCCTGAACTCGCGAAGAACCTCTTCCCGGACGTCTCTGAGGAACAGCGCCAGGACGCGTTGCACGGGGTTCTGCGCATTCTCGGCACCGCCCAGGACCCCGAACTTCCACAGCTTCGTGCCCACTTCTTCTTCCGAAACATCGAGGGTATCTGGGCCTGCTCCGACCCGCAGTGCCCCGACATCCCCGTGGGACACGGCCCCGAACGGCGGGTCGGCCGGCTCTTCGCCGAGCCCACCTCCCGGTGCACCTGCGGCGCCCGCGTACTGGAGCTTCTGTCCTGCCAAGCTTGCGGCGACCTCATGCTCGGCGGGTACGCCAGCCCCAAGGACACTCAACGGCGTAAGTTCACAGGTGCTCTCCACACCGACTTCCCGGACCTGGACCTGCTCCCCGACGAGGCCAGCGGCGCACCCACGGCCGCGAACTACGTCGTGTACTGGCCGCGCACCAAAGGCCTCGGACTCGACGACCCCGGCTGGCACGCGGGCCTTTCCGACGGCGGACCGCAGGTCGAGTTCGAGTTCCGCCGCAGCGCCTATCAGCCTGCCACCGGCCGCCTGGAGAATCGGGACGTCCAGCACACCGGATGGTCGTTCCACATCTCCGTGCCCCTGGACAAGGAGAGCAAGAAGCCGGCCTACGACCCGGCCCGGCTGCAGGCCTTCCCCACCCGCTGCCCCGCCTGCGGCGACGACTGGGAGATCAAGTACGACAGGGACGGCCGTTTCATCCCGCTGGAATCTCCAGACCGGCTGCGCAACGCGCCGGTCCGGCGGATGCGCACCGGTTTCTACAAGATCAATCAGGTGCTGGTGACCGAAGCCCTCGGCCACCTTCCCGACGGCCGGCGCAAGGCGATCGCTTTCTCTGACAGCCGTGACGACGCCTCCGAGCTCGCCAGCGGTCTCGCCCTCCGCCACCACCAAGACCTTCTCCGCCTGCTCAGCGCCCAGGCCGTCGAGAATCAGGGGGATCCTTTCGGAGACCTGCAGCTGGTGAAAGCCCACTACGCAGGGGAAGCCGTCGACCGTAACGGTGCCCGTGCCGCCATGGAACGGTTGCGCGACCGCAACCCGGCGAACTGGGGGCGCCTGAAGGCGATCCTCGCCGACGACCTCGACGCGGAACCAGAACTCCTGCCGGACCTGGAGCGGAAGTTCTCCGAACTTCCCTCGCTGGACGACCTCGCCTCCGACCTCGAAGGCATGCTGCTGAAGTACGGCACCAACCCCGCCGGCCCTGCGGCCTCGCTCCAGCAGACCTCGGCCGGACAGCCCTGGACCGCGCTCTACAACTGGGAGCGCGACCGGGAAGCGGTGGCGGAGACCCAGGCACAGGAGGAACTGCTCAACCGCATCCGCTCCCGCCTCCGCCTCGAGACCATCGGAAGCCTCTTCTCCGGCGGCGGCCGTGACTTCGAATCGCTCGGACTCGGCTGGCTCTGCCTGCGCGACGACCGCTCACCTGTAGAGATCGGTCCGGACAGCGATCAGGCCGTCGCCCGTGCCAGTCTGCGGATTCTCGGCTTGATGCGGCGCTTCACCCGGATACGTGCCTCTCTGCAAAGGCCGCCTGCCCCTCTGAAGCGTTTCTGGAAGCAAGTCGCCGAACGCCAGGGCACCGAACTGCAGACGGTTGAGGACCGGGTGCTCGGCGTCTGGAAGGACGCCGTGATCGACTACGTCATCAAGCCGGAGAAGGTGGCACTCCGCCCCGGCGAGAACAAAACCTGGAGGTGCCGCTCCTGCCACCGGCCACACCTTCACCCGGGCGCGGGGGTGTGCACCAAATGCTTGACCCCGCTGCCCGCTGTGCCCCAGCAGTACAGCGGAGTCCTTGAAGACGACTACTACGCATGGAAGGCCGCCCACCGCACCGGTGACTTCCCCCTGCGCACCGCGGAGCTCACCGGCCAGACGGACCGGCTGGAGGCCCAGCGTCGGCAGAGCCTCTTCCAGGACGTCTTCCTCGGCGACAACGACGTCCCACAGGCGGACGGCCTGGAACTGCTCTCCGTGACCACGACCATGGAGGCCGGTGTCGACATCGGCCCCCTCAACACCGTGATCATGGCCAACATGCCGCCCACCCGCTTCAACTACCAGCAGCGGGTGGGTCGCGCAGGCCGACGCAACAGCCCGGTTGCCGTGGCCCTCACTGTCTGCCGTGGCCGCAGTCACGACGAGCACTACTTCGCGCGCCCGGAAGCCATCACCAACGACCCGACTCCGCCGCCCTACCTGGTCCTTGGCATGGTCTCCGTTTTCCGGCGGGTCCTGCTGGGCGAGGTGCTGCGCCAGGCATTCGAACCCCTGCAGCCGGAGGAGCGACGGAAGGGGCCGGACATGACGACCAACGTCCACGGACAGTTCGGTCTCGCCGCCGACTGGCCGACGCACCGCGGTGCCGTCCGCCGCTTTGTCGCCGAGCACCCGGACCGCATCAGAGCTGCTGCCGCCGCCCTCCGGGCCGGAACACCGGAGAGCATCGCCGCCATCGACCCGGTGTCCGCCACCGACGAACTCCTCGGCCAGGTCGACGAGGTGGCAGCCCGGACGGTCGGCCACTCGGACCTCAGCCAGCGTCTGGCAGAGGCGGGTCTCCTGCCCATGTTCGGCTTCCCGACCCGCTCCCGCCTCCTCTACCGGAGCATCCCGCAGAAGACCTTCCCCTGGCCGCCGGCCGACTCCGTCAACCGCGATCTTGCCGTCGCCCTCAGCAAGTTCGCTCCGGGCAGCGAAACCCCGCAGGACGGCCGTCTGCTCCGCTCCAGGGGAGTGGTCTCTCTCGTCCCGAGCGGTCGCGGAGTGCAGGCCGCCGAGGACCCGTTCGGACCGGAACAGTTGGTCGCCATGTGCCGGATCTGCTCCCACGTGGACCCGCAGGCCGCTGTCGACTTGGAAAGCGGGAGCGCCGGCTCCTGCCCCGCCTGTGGCGCGGAGAGTAAGTACTACAGGGCCGTCCCCTTCCGGGAGCCCGCAGGCTTTCGGGCTGCCCACGAAGCACGGGACTACGACGGCTACCGGGAGCACGGCTCCAACGCCACCAGCGCACGGACCGCAACCGACCTGGAGAAGACGGCCCCGCGCATCCACCGTGCGGCCGACGACTGGATGGTCGTCCACACCGGCAGCGGCGACCGCTACATCGTCAACACCAACGGCGGAAAGCTCTTCCGGTTCGTCAAAAACGCCGGCCCGTGGCGCGGATACGTTGCTCTGGACAGCCCCAAGGCGGAAGCCGACCTGGAGATCGCCCTCGGCGCCACCCAGCACACCGACATGCTCTTCATCGGGGCCAAGGGTGCCCTCGACAAGAGCCGGGGCCTCCGCTTCGACATCTCGAAGTCCCAGCAGATCGACGGCTTTCCCGAGGCCTACCACGGCCGGCGCGCCGCCTGGTACTCGCTGGCGGCCCTGCTGCGCCGTGCTGCAGCCCCGCACCTGGACGTGCAGCCGGAGGAGCTCCTCAGCGGCATCCACGGCTCGGACGCCCCGGTGGCCGCTCCCGTCATGGCCTACCTGGCGGACAGCCTCGACAACGGCGCGGGCTTCAGCACCCACCTCGGTTCGGAGGAACACATCGAGAAGTTCCTCCAGGCGGTCGACCGGTACGTGCACGACCTGGAGACCGACCATCATGCGCGGAACTGCCGCAGCTCTTGCTACGCATGCCTGCGCGACTACTCCAACATGCGCCTCCACCCGCTGTACGACTGGCGGCTCGCCCGCGACCTGACCGACGCCCTGCGCGGCCGGGAACTGCAGATCGACCCGGATGAGCACGCCGTCCTGCTGAGGGGCTGGACGGACGAGGAGCCCAACGTCAGCCTGAAGGAGACCGCCGCCGGACCGGTGGCGCTCTACACGTCGGACTTCACGGCCGAGCCCGTCGCGGTCGCCGTGAAACATCCGCTGGAGTCCGCCGGCGAGGAGTGCGAGAACGAACGGCTCCGAGCCTTGCGTCACGAAGTCCGGGCCGGTGGTCTCGCCGCCAGGATCGCCTTCGCCGACTCCTACAGTTTCGATCGGACCCCGGCCGCGGTGATCGAGCAGGTTCACATCTTCGCGGAGGAGCTCGGATGACGGAAGGAAACCCACTGGGGGCGGGCCAGGAGGAGCAGGCCGGCTTGGAAGAGCGGCGGCAGCGTGAGATCGCCCGCCGCCTAGCCCTCCGCCAGGCCCGCGCCCAGGGCCGGACCGTTGGGGAAGTCCCGCAGGGTGCGAAAACCGCTGGCGACCTTGCTCCGGTCGTTCCGCCACAGCAGCCGGAGTCGGCCGTGCCCCAGCCGGTCCCCGAAGGATTCACCGACCGGCATGCCTGGGAGCGCGCACGCTCCTTCGCCGAACTCATGCTGCCCGATGCGCTGAAGGGGGGGAACGGCACGCTGTCCGCGCGAAAGCTGGCCCGGGCCGCGGCCGATGCAGCGTTCCGGCAGGATCACCCAGTCGCGGGCGTCTCCCTGCTCGTCATGGCACAGGACCACGGGCTGGACGTCTTCAACGGCCGGCTCGACGACCGCGCCCGCGCACTGCTGGAGGACAAGCCGCTGCCGCTCCTGGGGGAGCCGGGCAGCATGTGGCAGATCTACCAGGACGACCGTCGCCTGGCGGAGACCAATCTGTCGGCCGCCCGGCAGAGGGCGCTTCTGGCGAAGCTTCCCCGGCCGCTTCTCGACGACTACATCGATGAGGAGTGGTTCGGCGCGCTCCCCGAACGCGACGGCACCTCCCGCGCCGCCTACTTCCGCGCCCGCCTGGACCCGGCATCCCTCACCGACGAGGAGATGGACCTGTTGGCCTGGCCGCTGGAACGGGAGCGCCGGGAGGCCGGCCCGGAAACGGAACCTGGCCGTGACTGGCCGCAGGACTGGCGCCTGTTGGTGAGATTGCAGGCCAACGACGCCAAGGCCATCGCCGAAGAGTGGACCGACCTGCTGCCGCCGATGCAGAAACTCCTCGACGCCCTGCGCGAGGTGCGGCGAACCGGAGAGGTCCCGGACGACCTCGTTGCCGACGAGCGCCTGTGGGTTCTTCTTGAGCGGATCCACCCTCGCGTGCTCAGCGCGAGCAACAGGAAGTTCAACGGCTGGATCGGCGTGCGGACTCTGATCAGGGCGGTGCGACAGATGCACGGTGCCCTCCTCCGCGGGGACGACGAGACAGTGGAGCAGCGGAGAGCGGCGGCCCTCACCATGGCCACGAGGCTCCGGCACCACTCGCAGCCGGTGCGCTGGGAGGCCCAGAACATCCAGGCCTACCTGCGCGCCGACCAGGAGATGACGGAGGCTGTCAGGCTTCTGGGGCAGGATGCCGAAGGCCGCCCCCCGGTGCAAGACGAGCTCGGTGGAGGTGCTGTGGCTAACCTTCGGAAGAATCGGACGTTCCTGGAGGGCCGTTCGCTCGGAGAGCGCGACCAGCCGCTCAACCCGTATCTGGTGCTTGGCGTGCCCGACGGGGCGGACAGCTGGAAGAAGGCCTGGCGCGCCCTGAGAAAGGAACTTGACGACAGCGGCCGTGTGCGGATCAATCGCGCCAAGGACATGATCGAAAAGGCCGAGCGGGAGCAGCAGGGAGTACCGTGGTTCGCCGCCCCGCTCGCCCCGCACCGTTGGAAGGACCCCACCGGTACGAGCCAGCGGCTGGAACTCCCGCCCGAGCCTCTGCAAAGGCTCACCGGGCCGCCTACGGACAGTGACCGCGAGTGGTCTCGTACCGAGGCGGCTCGCGAAATAATCATCCAGGCGACAGAACACCTTTCCCTGGCTGCTGAAGACACCGCAGCCCTTGAAGACCCAGAGAGCAGCGCATCGTGAGCAATGGAGCCGGTAGAAGCGACAGTAGTTCTGGCTCCCGTGACGAACCCCGGCCGCACCGGCGACGCGGGCCGAACAGCGGAAGCGTGCGGAATCGGGGGGAGCTCAGGGCGGCCGAGGCTTCTCCCTGGCGGTTTGCAGAGAGTCACCTGCCCGAGGTCACCCCGGGAACTCTGGACGCCGCTGCGATCCTGAAGTCGGTCAACGAGACGCTCCTGCCCGTGGTGGAGAACGAGCTGGAGGCGGCGGCGGAGAAGTTGGGGGCAGCTCTGGTCGACAAGGAGACCGAGGCCGATCTGGTCTCCGCCTTCCAGGCCGAGCTGATGCGTCGAGTGCTGCCCCAGTTCACCGAGGCGGTGCGCAAGGGAGTGCTGGAGAGCATCCGCATGCGTCAGATGCACCTGGCCCAGTTGGCCGTCCTGCACCGGCAGGCGCTGGACGCGAAGTCCTTGAAGGTGGTGCTGACCCGCCTCGACCACGAGGCTGCGAAGGCCGGCCTACGGATCGTGGACGACACCGGCGATCAGTCACTGTTCAACGTCCTCGAGGGCCAGCCCGGTGTGATGAACAGCGACCCGATCACCTTCGAACTCATGGCACCGGCCTACGTCGACAAGGAGTCCGGGAAGCTCGTCGAACGTGGCTGGCTACGGGCGGTCGCCAAGGTTCCACCCGAGGAAATGACGCCCGGGCAGAGGCGTAGAGCAACCCATGTCGAAGCTGCGAGGAAGCAGCCGGACAAGGAGGCTCGCGCTGCCAAGGAGGGGAGGAAGAAGCCCCACCGGGGTCAGGAACCGAAAAACCAGCGGAACAGAGGCAACGGGCGGCGAAACAACGAGACACGTCCCCGCCCTGGAGGAGACGAGGACCGCCCGATGAAGCAAAGAGGAACGCAATGACATTCGGTATCGACTTCGGCACCAGCAATTCTGTGGTGGCCCATTGGAATGGGCACAGCACCGAAGTGCTGCCGGTCGACGGCGACAACGTGCCTGCTCAGTGGCGGATGTCGGAGTTCGAGCAGCTCTTCCCCTCCGTGCTCTCCGTCCGCGACATCCAGCGCACGCTCTGCTTCGGTTGGGAAGCCAAGACCGGCACCAGCGAGCCGCTCGACGCCGTGAAGCGCATGCTCGGCACCCGCTCCGGTGCCGAGAAGGACGGCGACATCGACGGCCTCGAGGTCGCAGCCCAGCTAGAGGAGCACCACGTCTGGGTCGGCTCGGAGAAGTTCCACAGTACGGTCGCGGCCGCCTCCCTCTTCAGCAGGATGAAGGAAGGCGTCTCCGCCCAGCTACTCGACCTCTCACAGGCGGTCGTCACCGTCCCCGCCAACGCTACGGGCGGCGCCCGCTACCGCACCCGCGCCGCAGCAGCGCTCGGAGGGGTGAAAGTCCGGGCCCTGCTTAACGAGCCCACCGCGGCTGCTATCTCGTACGTCCACGACGTACCGATCCCCGGCCGTTTCCTTGTCTTCGACTGGGGCGGTGGCACCATCGACGTCACCGTCCTCGAATACGATGACGGCCTCTTCGAGGAGCAGACATCCCGCGGCATCACCGCCCTCGGAGGCCTGGAGTTCGACAATGCGCTGGCCCAATTGATCCAGCGGAAGATCGGTCTGACCACGGACCAGCTCACCAAATCCGAACGTCGCCGTTGGCGCCGGTCGGTCGAGCTGACGAAGATCGCTCTGTCCTCCGTGCCCTTGGACGGCGCGCTCTACTTCGACCTCCCGGTCGGCCTTGCCCCCTCGATCTCGAGGCGTGAGGTCAAGATCACCACGGCCGAGTACACCGAGGCGATCACCCCGCTCATCACCCGCGCTCTGGTGCCGGTTCAGCAGGCCCTGGAAGACCTGGCCATCACCTCGGACGACATCGATTCGGTCCTGATGATCGGCGGCACCTCGCAGATCCCCCAGGTGCGTCATGCCCTGGGCGGGCTCCTCGGCCATGACCGCATCGTCGACAGCGGCCTGTGCCGGCCCATGACCGCTGTCGCCCGGGGCGCAGCCATCTATGCGGCCTCCCTTGACGGCGAACTCGGCGACCAGAGGGACTTCTCCCTGGTGACCAGCTACGACCTGGGCACGGCTGTGAGCGCTGGTGAACAGAAGGGCTTCCGCGCCATCATCCGACGTAACGCCACGCTCCCTGCGGAGGGTTCGGGCAAGTTCTACCCGGACACGCCGGGCGCATCCTTCGTACGCGTGCCGGTGATCGAGGGCGAGGTCGGCCACCCGGCCGACAGCGACCGTGCCTTCCCCCTCGCCAACATCGAGGTGGATCTCCCGACGCGCGAACAGGACATCCGCCGGAACAAAATCGAGATCAAGTTCCGCTACAACGAGAGCGGCATCCTGCGCTTCACCGCCACCCACGCGGAGACCGGCGTGGTGCTTGCCGAGCGCGAGATTGACTCCTTCGGCCCTGACGGCACCCCTCTGCAGCACGGCCTCGATGACGAGCTGACCCGCCTTCTGGCCCACACCGTCCGCCCGTTCGCCGGTGCCTCCTCCAACGTTCGAAACCTCTCGGCAGCCGAAATGGCCAACGCCCGCCCTGCACCGATTGACATGTCCGTGCGCGTTGTGGAGGCCGACCCCGCGGTAACGGTGAACGGCGAGCCGCAGGGGGTGGTGACGGGGGGACTTTGACCAGCCTTCGGACTGGCGGGTGATTTTGCTCCGCGTAGCGACCTGGGAGTCCGCAGGTCGCTACACGGCATCTCTGCGTTCGGGCGGATTGCTATGTGCGGTGCAGCCCCGGCATACATCGGAGGCACTCGCACGGTGGCCACACGGAAGATTGGAGGGGCTTGAGGTTGTCGCCGCTGTGGAAGCGCAGGCGGCGCCCCCACGTCTGCCCGCCGTCACGCGACACGCGCATGGTCATCAGCGGAGCCCGCGCCTACTCATCGGCGCCCTCAGTCGTAAGACGCATGCCGCGTGACTCGGCGACCCGCAGCGTGTTCGACAGGACGTCGCAGAGACGTGCCACGACGAAGCGCGATTGGTCCGGGGGCAGCGGCTCAGTAACGGTGAGCATCTGACGGGCAAGCTCAAGCAGGGCTGACGCTGCGGTGAGCTGTTCGCGTTCCATGCTGTCGGCGAGTCGCGCGATCATGCCCTCGGGATTGTCGTCGGGGGTGTACACGGGCTTCCCATTGGGACCCTCCCACGGCAGCAGGCGGAGCCCCGCCACGGCGTCGTCAGTCATGCCACGCGCTCCGGCACGTAGTCCTGTCCCATGGCTGCCAGTGCGAGAGACCTTCGCCGTTCCCGCTGGGCCTGCCGTTCACGTGCTTGCTCGAATGCCTCGAGATACCGGGGCACGAGCGGGAGTGTCTCGGCGTCGATCACCATTGCCGTACGGGGAGCCCGGGGGGTCGGTGGCGAAAGGGGGTGGACGGCGGTTGCCGGCTCGGGTTCGGCCCGGCGCTTTCCCCGGGCGGGCAGGATGATGCTCAAGAGTGCGGCCACTAGGCTTCGCATTGTCGTTCGCTCCTCAGTAGCGATCGGCTCAGCCCCGGCAGTCCTTGCCCGACTGTCGGGGTGTTTTCGTTCGAGCATACGCGTATTCGCGTATACGCGGTCGCCTGTTTTCGCGTATTCGCGCACGCTGAGGCCATGGATCTTGACCGGAGCGTTCCCGTATGGACTCAGGTGCGGGACGAACTGCGCCGTCGTATCGACGCCGGCACGTATCCAGTGGGGGAGCGCTTCCCCGCTGTGAACGCGTTGGCCGCTGAGCTGGACGTTGCGCCGTCCACGGTGCAGAAGGCGGTGGCTGCGCTGCGCACTGAGGGCAGGCTGCGTACGGTCTTGGGGCAAGGGTCGTTCGTGGCTGAGAGCTCTGGCCCTGGCGAATAGCTGGCGCAGCGAGTCACGGATACTTGATCCAACGGTGATTGCAGCGTGGCGCCGGTCCGTTCGTCTCCTCGGGCTGCGAACCGGCGGGGCCTCACTGCCGTGGACCCGCGCTACTCACCGGCCACGACCTGCGGCCCCGGCGGTGAGCGCGATCGTAGAGGTCGGTGAGTTCTCGGTACCCCGGCCACGGTTGGGCCACCACTACCTGTCGTGTCTCAAGTGAGTGCGCATGACCGGCGTGGGCGGTTCATAGGGCATGAGCTGTCGGTGAGTTGGGCGGCCATCGGCGAGTGGCTTGAGCATGGTGCATAGCCCTGGCAGGTTTCCCAAATCAGTGACCACGGTTGCTTTCCGCGCTGACAGAGGTCGCTACCGCGGCCCCTACAGTCCTCCCTACACCCTGCCCTACGGTGACTTTCTGCCTCGCGTGCAGTGTTGCCGCAGGTCAGCCCACCCGTTTGCCGGTGGGCGGCGCCTCGACAACCCCTTTGCTCCTGCTGTTCCTGGTCTTGTGTGTCAGTGGGGGGTGGTGGAGTGGTCGTGCAGGGGTTGCGAAGTGGGCCCCGGGTGCCCGCCCAGCCCCGGATGTCCGGCTGCCGCCGTGGCGGCGCGGACGGTGGGTCCGCGGGCGGGGTGGTGCGGCTCCGGGAGCGGTGGGGAGGGAGAGCGCGGTGGCGGGTGCGAGACGCTGGCGGTTCGGGTCGACGGCGCGGACGCGGAGTCTGGTGCTGGTCGCGCTGGGGGTGGTGAAGGTCGCCACGGCTTCGCAGTTGAGGCGGTTGGTCCTGCCGGGCACTGCCGACGGGCAGACCGTCCGCAACGCGTGCAAGGACCTTCGCGATGCCGGCCTGTTGGAATCGGTCGGCAAGGTGACCGGCATGAATCCGTCGGGACGGCCGGTCAGCGAGCAGTTGTGGAATCTCACCACGGCCGGATTAGCCGCGGCTGCCGCCGAGCTGGACCGGCCGCTCGCAGAGATGGGCGGCACAGCGCAGGCGGCAGCGAGGGCTGGCGCGGCGCACGCGGTGAAGGTGGCCGACACCATCGATGCGTTCTTACAGGCGCCGCCGGAGCAGACCAAGCCGGTTGTACGCCGGGGTGTACTACCCGCTGCTGGGTCGACGAGACTGATGCCCGTCAGGCCCCCGGGGCTGGGGACACTTCACGGCTGGCAGACCGAGGTCGCTCTCCCCATCTCCGGCACGTTTACCACGCCGGGCAAGGGCAGCTTGCGCGCTGACGCGGTCCTCACCGCGCCGGAGGACAAGTTGCCGGTGTTGTTCGTGGAGGTCGACAACGGCACCGAACCACCGGCAAAGGTGGCAGACAAGATCGTTCGATACCGCCGGTTCTTCCAGCGCACTGTGAAGGACCACAGCGGGCAGCAAGTCCCGCTGTGGTCGACGCTCTGGCAGGCCTCCGGTCGTGACGGATTCCCACCACTGGCATTTGTGTTCACCAAGCAGGTAGGGCCCAAGGCCCTTCAAGCACGCATACAAGAGGTCGCCCGCCTCTCACGTGAGCACTGGCAGGGCCAGTGGTGCCACGGGCGCCACATCGAGAGCACCGGGGAGAGTGACGCTTACTGGGACTACGAAGGCGCGGTTCCCTTGCTGGCCACCACGCTCGAGCGGCTGCGGCAGAACGGCCCTCGTGGGGCGATCTGGTGGCGTTTCGGCCACGGCTCAGCGCAAGGCCTCATCGATGCGTTGGACAACCCGGACGACCGCCGTGCCTACGACCGCCGAGAGGAACAGCGTCTCGCCGCCCAGCGTGCTGCGTGGGCGGAGGAAAGGCGTCGCGAGGAGGACGAGCATAAGCGGTGGCGCGCCTCGCTGTGGCCCTGCCCGACCTGCGGTGACGACGTCGACCCAGATGATGGCCCCGGCCTAGCCCGTGGCGACGAATGCGTGCGCTGTCGCATGGAGCGTGAGCGCGTCGCGTCCGAGCGAGCCGAAGCGGAGGCCGATTGGGAACGGGAGCGGCGCAGCGATGGGTGGTTGGGCTGGTTCTACGCACTGCGTGACCAGGATGGCTAGGCTGCGGCAACGTGAGCGAGTACCAGTACTACGAGTTCCTTGCGCTTGACCGGCCGTTGGACGAAGACGAGGTGAGCCGGGTGCGGGCGCTGTCCACGCGGGCCGACATCACCGCGACCCGCTTCGTCAACGAGTACCACTGGGGCGAATTCAAGGGCGATACGACGAAGTTGGTCGAGCAGTTCTACGACGCCCATCTGTACTACGCGAACTGGGGCAGCCGTCGTCTCGTCCTCCGTCTGCCCGCCGGGTCGCTCACGGCCAAGGAAGCAACCCCGTACGCCATGGACGACGTGCTCGGTGTGTGGACCCGGTCCGGACACACGCTGCTGGACTTCTCCGTGTCCGCGGAGGACGGATGCGAGTGGGAATTCGAGACGTCCTACACGCTTGCGGCCTTCGTGGGGCTGCGCGCCGAACTCGCGGCGGGAGACCAGCGGCCGCTGTACGTGGCATGGCTTGCCGGGCTCACCGCCTGGGAGCTCGTGGAGGACGACGAGGAGAACTACGCCCGCCAGGTCGAGCCGCCCGTCCCCGCGGGGCTGGCCTCGCTCACCGGCCCGCAGCGGGCCCTCGCGGACTTCCTGGGCATCGACGCGGACCTGCTGATGGTCGCCGCCGAGGCCAGCCAGCCCGCCCCCGCGGACGTCGTGGACCGCACAGCCCTGGCCGCCTTCTTGGCCGGTCTCCCCGCCGCCGACAAGGACGCCCTGCTGGTCGAGGCCGCGCTGGGCCCGGCCTCTCCAGGGCCTGGACTCCTGGCTCGCTATCGGGCGGCCATCACCGTCCCCGGCCCTCGTGACGAAACCGGCCGGCGCACCGCGGCCGAACTTCTCGACGCGGCCTACCGCCGTCGTACCGACCGCAGGCAGCGAGAGCAAAGCACCCGGGCACGCGTCGCAGCCGAGGCGCAGGAAGCGCGCCTGGACAAGCTCGTCCGGAACATCGAGCAGGCGTGGCGTGAGGTCGACGGTCTGATCGCCCAAAAGAAGGCCAGCGCCTATGACGCCGCCGTCGTACTCCTGGGGGACCTGCGCGCCTTGGAGGGCCGCACCGGCGGGACCGCGGAATTCGACCGGCGGGTCCGTGAACTGCGGGCCGCGCACCGGGGCAAGCCGTCCCTCATGCAGCGCTTCGACGAGATGAGGATTCCCCGTTCCTGACCGGCCCCCGCGGAGCCCGCCGTCACTCCCCGCCCGAAGCCGGGGAGTGACAGCGGACCGCCGGCAGAGTGCTACGACAGGCGGAAGTAGTCGATGTCGAAGCCGCCCGTCTCGCAGAAGAGCCTGACCACCTGGTCGCCCGCCGCCAGGCTGACCGGGACGTGCACCGACTGGTACGAGCCCCAGCCGCCCGTGTTCGGGACGGACACCGTGGCCAGCGTCGTGCCGCCCGCGTCGCGGAAGGTCAGCGCGTCCGGGACGGTCGCGCCCGTGCCGGTGGCGGCGCGCAGTTCCAGGTCGTACGTGCCGGCCTTCGGGACGTCGACCGCGTAGTCCAGCCAGTTGCCTGCGGCGGTCCAGCCCACGTTCGCGCCGCCGCTGGCCGCGGGGTTGCTCTCGATGAAGTTGGCGCCGCCCGACGTCCAGCCATGCTGGGCGGCGTACGACTCCGCTTCCACCCGTACCCCGACCGGCGCGCTGTGCGGGCGCACCGTCACGTGCAGGGTCACCTGTGCGTGCGCGGCGCCGTCCGTGACGGTCATCGTCACGTCGTTCGCGCCGGCCGCGGTCGGTTTGAGGGTCACGACCCCCGTGGCGGGGTCGAGGGTGACGCCGTCCGGGAGGTCGGTCGCGTAGAAGGCGAGCCGGTCGTCGTCGCGGTCGGTCGCCTTGAGCGGCACCTGGACCGTGCTGTACTGGTCCGCCACCACGTCGGGCACGGCGGCCACCACGGGCGCCCTATTGTGCCGGTCCCGGGGGATGCGCTGCTGCCAGCGGTAGGTGGCGTAGGAGTTCGCCGGGACCTTAACCGCGAACGACTTGCCGGCGAGCACGACCCGCACCGTGGTGTCGGTGCTGTTGGCGTTGCCGAGGACCGCGACGAACCTGTCGGCGCCGTGCCGGTAGACGACGTTGCTCACGCCGGCCGCCGTGGTGCTCGACTCCAGGCGTACGTCGCCGGGCGTGAGGTACTTCGCGAACTGCCCCATGGTGTACAGCTCGTCGCGGACGGTGAAGTCCTTGGTCGTGGTATTCACCTTGACCAGGCGGTCGGGCCACTTGGTCGTCGCGGCGACCTCGTCCCAGTCGATGTTGTTGTCCCGCGCCGGCGTCCAGTGGAGCGTGCCGCCGTCCTGGTCGGTGGTTTGCGCCCACATGATGTAGGAGCTCGCGTCGAGGCGGAAGTCGTTGAGGATGGTGGACGCGGACAGGTCACTGGTCTCGGTCATGTGGACCGGCTTGCCGGTCTGCTCGAACGCGTCGCGCATCACCTTCGGGTCGCCCCAGTAGGGGTGGAAGGCCACGGCGTCGGTCGCGTCCAGGACCTGCCGGCCGGTCACGGATCCGTCGGGAGCGTCATTGAAGATGCGGTAGTAGTTCTTCGTGGCGGTGCTGTTCGGGTCGCGCCAGTCCCAGAAGTTGAAGTCGTGGACGTACAGACCGGTGTTCAGGTCGGCCTTGTGCAGGGCCTTCTTGATCGCTATGGCGAGCTTCTGCTGCTGGGCGACACTGATGTCCATGGCCGGGTAGACCACGTCCATGCCGGGCTCGTTCAGCAGGGTCAGTGCGTCCACGCGGATGCCGTGCTTGGCGTACGCCTGCACGAACTTGACGTAGTAGCGGGCGAAGACGTCGATGCAGTCGTCCCGGAGCTTGCCGACCTGGTAATAGTCCGTCGTGCTGCCGGGCTTGAGCGCGACCTCACCCGTGAAGCGGTTGTTGGTCTTCATCCACGCCGGGGCGCTCCACGCGGACCCGAAGAAGGTGGCCTTCGGGTTGTAGCGCTGGATCAGCTTGATCGTGTCGATGATGTGCAGGTCGATGTCGCGCTGGATCGAGAAGTGCTTCAGCTGGAAGTCGTCGGTGACTCCGGCGGGCAGGTCGTCCTCCGACCAGAAGGGCAGGTGCTCGATGAGGTCGGGGCTGCCGATCGTGAGGCGGAACCGGTTCAGGCCCGCTCCGGTCTTCGGGTCGACGAGCAGCCGGATGGCTTCCTCACGCTTGGCGGGGGTGAGCTTCCACAGATTGGAGACGCTGGTCTCGTCCAGGGAGAACCCGATGCCCGAGTACTTCTGACGGGGGGTGCTCGGGTCGACGACGACGGTCGCGTCGGTGGGGGTGCCAGGGCTCACGCTCGGCAACGGCTGCCATGCGTGGTCGGCCCCTGTGGAGTAGGTGCCCGTCACGGAGGAGCCGTGGTGGTGCGGTACGGCGGCCGGGGCCGCCGACTCCGTGCCGACGAGAACGACCATGGTGAGAGCTGCGGCTGCCCCGATGAGGGAACGTCTCACGATGTTCTTCCTTTCTGCTGGGACGAGCGGGTCCTACGTGGTCCCGATCCCGCGGACTGCTGTCGCCTGGGCGCTGACGGCGGCTCAGGACGGCGTGCCAGGGATCTCGTGCAACCCGCTGCTGATGGGGGTCCGTTCGGGCGGTTCCGCCTCTCTCAACCGTGTTCTGCCCGGACCGATCGGGGCGGGCGTCGTCGGGCCAGTGACGGCCGGTTCTCCTCCCTCGTCCGGACGCGAGCAGATCGAAACAGCTTGTCGATGTTCTGTCAAGGCATGAATTAAGGCGTGAGGAAAGTTCGGCTGTGCTTCTCTGATAGGCATATGACGATGTGTCAGCTCGGGTGGCGGTTGGTCAAATAGCTCCGCGCGCAGCCTTGGATGCGGGCTGGCAATGGTCGAGGTTCGCGATTGCGGCCCCGCTTCGTTGCAGGTCAGGGGCAGGCAACGGGCTGCGGGGACAGTGTCAGGTGGGGCGAGCGCGCACGTGCGGCTCTGTTCGCCAACTTCCAGTGAAGACAATGACGCCAGCCGAGGTGGAGAGCCTCTGACGCAAGGCGAACATCATGTTCAGGGGCTACCTGCCGTCCGTGGCGTGAACGAGGGCGCGGAAAGGACTGCACGTCCGCAAAAGGGTTTCGTTGAGCCGGTTCGTGCCGTTTGTGAGACTCGCCGGCCGCTGATGATCTTTCGGAGAAGCCGGTGGGCTCCGCCGTACGGCGGAGCCACGTCATCTGATCCCTGACGGCGCAACGGGCGGCCTATCTACGGGGTACGCGCAGTCCGAACCGCCCCTTGGCGTCGCTCTGCGGCTAGCTGCCGCTCGAGCTCGACGCGGGCGCTGTTGAGCTCGGCGAGAAAGTGTGCGCGGTTGTGCTGGAAGTGTGGGTCGTCCTCGACACCGAGGTCGTGTCGCAACGTGACCCGCAGCAAATACACGCCATTCGAGAGCGGGCCCTTGAACCATGCCTTCGCCCGCCGGTACGCCACGTCGGTGTCGGGGGTGCCCGGCAGACTTCTGACCACTGAGTAGCCCGCGCCCAGTGCCCGGTTGAGGTCGGACGCCACTTCCAGTACGTCCTTTGTCAGTGCCATTTGTGCCTGGGAGTACTGCTCCGCCCAGGCCTCCTTGGCGGTGTCCAGGTGTGCTGGGTCGACGTTTTCACCGCGATTGGCTGCTTCGACGGCATCCCGGGCGGCCACCCGGTACGCGCGAGCGGCAGTGTTGATCTGTGCATAAAGGTCGCGCCTGGCCTGCACCGCGCGGTCCTCGCGTTCGCGGGCCCGTTCTCGTTCGGCACGCTGATCTTCGTCCTTGCGGGCACGCTGGCTGAGCATCGCCCCACCGAGCGTGCCACCCAGTGCCCCTGCGACGCCGATGAATGAGACGCAAAGCTCAGTTACGTCCATGATTTCCCCCCGCTACTTCTTGCTCGCCGACGACGGCGCAGCAGTCCCTTAGCCCCGCTCATCCTCCCCGTCGAGGTCGCTCGGATCCAAGCCCGGAGCAGGACTGACGCGAAGTGGCCCGCGTTCCCTGTGGCTCCCGCAGGGCCTGCCACCGCACTCGGATGCCATGCCAACTGACCGGAGGGGGCACTGGTTCGTCCGTAGCCAGGAGAAGCAACGCAGAACTGCTGGTCGGCTTGGCTGGGCTGGGGACGTAACGGTCAGATCTCCGGGGTTCTGTCCCTGATTGTGGCCGGTGGCCGGTGGCGCATCCGGCCGATTGTGCTGGTTGGCCTGCCGGATCCCAGCTCTCTGCGCGGTAGCGCTTCAATGAAGCTGCTTCAAGCGTCGACCTCACCTGCAAGAGCACCTTGCTAAACGACTCCGGGGGTGGCCTTCGCTCGGCGAAACAGTCGGGGCCGCCCTCGGTAGTGGTGACACGGCCTCGACTGGCGCTGCGAATGGCTAATCTTCCAACATGGGACTTGCCGACCTGACGCGCGATGGGGTGCTCGCCGCCATCCGTGAGTGCGATGAACTGGGAAGGGACGCGTTCCTTCACAAGTACGCGTTTGGACCGGCTCGTGCCTATCGGCTCGTCCATGACGGACGCACGTACGACTCCAAGGCGATTGCCGGAGTGGCCCATGGCCACTGCGCCGGTGTCGCCCTGACCGCTGATGAGTTCAGCGGTGGCGCCAAGACCGTCGCCCGTCGGTTGCAGGAACTCGGCTTCACCGTGGCCTACGGACCAGGAACGACCGTGTGACAGTCCAGTGACGGCGGGCGGCCTGGAGTTGCGCAATCGCTCTCGCTCGAGCGGGCAAGCAGCGGATGTGCGGCAAGGCGACGCGGAGCCTGTTAACACTCCTTGGTAGCCAAGCGGGGCGGGAGGCCGGGGCAGTCCCCTGTGGCCCTCAAATTCGCGAAGTGTTCCTTCTCGTGGCGCATCCATAGCACAACGTCAAGAACTCGCAGTGGACTTACCTCTGTCGGCAATGCGGCCCCCATGCGCTTGAGGCGGTTGTGCAGGACCCGGCCGTTGGCTTGCAGTTCGGATCTCAGTGGTACCCAGAAACTGGTGCCCGGCCAATGGAGGGCGCACTTCACTACCTGGTCGTACACGGGAAGCAGGCGGGGCCGCTTTCGGGCCAGCAATTTGCTCGCTATGACCCAATTGACTCCTTTGTTCTCGGGTGCGACCAACAACTTCCATGCCCGTTCGGCTGCGGATCCGTGGTCAACGTCGCCAAGTGGTGCTTCCACCAGGTCGGTCTGTGCAGGGATGCTCCGGAGTTGCGCCGAAAGTGCCTCCCCCAGACGGCCCTGCAATAGGTCGCGTGCCGCGCGCCCGGGGACGTGAACGCCGAGCATGGACACCGCGACAATGTCCTGGGCAGTGAACCTGTCGGCTACGTCCTCGTTGTCACCGCCGCCTCCTAGTTTTTCGAAATCTCCTCCGGTGAAGGCCGAGAACTGGTCGTCCGGATTCGCCGTTCCGAAGTATCGAGCCAGATCCTCCTCGGACCTGGGATCCTCGATTTCTGCGAGAAGTTCGACCCCGTGCATCCCATGAGCACACATCAGGTTGTCCCCACCCTTTCGTGACTTGGTTGACAAGTGTGTGAGTACAGGTCGGCCCGCTCGTCAGCCCCCAGGCCCCTTCGCCCCTGCGATGATCCAGGACGGACCGGTGCGCACGCCAGCCTTGCCGGCGGATGCCAGGAGTCCTCAGGACGGCTCCTCGTGGTGCTGACCCATGACGGCGCGACCACTTCATGTCAGGCTGCGGCGCGGCCAGCGACCTGACGGCAGAATGCACGTCACTGGGTCTGGTCGTCGGTTCCGACGGTTTCCGCGCGCTCGATCCGCAGCGATGGCTGGAGAACGTGTGCGCGGTGACGAGGCGAGGCCTCTCGCTGGGGAGCGACGGCCCTGACTCCGATGGGTAGCCGTGCGGACCACGTCTGCGACTGAGCCGGTGCCCCACGAGGGGGCGCTGCTGCCCTGTCGGCCGCCAGCCCCCTGCCCGTAAAGCCGAGTGCGCCGGGGGCGAGCCTTGGCGCACTCGACCGTGCGGCCGCTCCACCGCCCGCCCGACCAACACCTGCGGCGCGATCAGGCGGCGCACGGACTCCGGTCCCCAGGAACCCGGGCGCGTACATCTCCACCGGCGGTGGGTTCTCCAGCAGCGGGGCGGACGCCTCCCACAGGCGCTGGATGCCGTCGGAGCGGGTGAACAGCGGGCCGATGGCCCCCGGCCGGGCGGAGCGTGGAGAATGGCCGGGCCGCTCCGGGCCGTCATCCCCGAGGTCGAAGCGGGGACAGTGTTCGCGGTTGACGAGAGGCCCGGCGACATGGGTGCACCACCATTGCTCGAACTCAGCGGCGTCAGCCGGGTCTACGGCAAGCGCACAGCGCTGGCCACCATGAACCTGCGGCTCCGGTCCGGGAAGTGCGTGGCGCTGCTCGGCCACAACGGCTCGGGCAAATCGACGCTGCTGCGCATAGCGGCCGGCCGGGACCGGCCGAGCACCGGCACGGTGACGTTCGACGGCAAGCCGATGAACGAGAACGACCCGGCGGTCCGGGCCCGCGTGGCGGTGGTCGGCGACACCGCGGCCTGTTACCCCGACCTCACCGTGCGCGAGCATCTGCAGCTCGTAGCGGTGGCCCACGGGGTGGAGGACGCCGGCGACTGGATCGGCCACGTGCTGGCCGAGCGGATGCTGACCGACCACGCCGACGCGCTGCCCGGGGCACTGTCCTCAGGGCAGCTCCAGTCTCTGCTGCTGGCCTCCGCGATGGTCCGGCCGCGCGACCTGCTGCTGCTGGACGAGCCGGAACAGCGACTGGACCCCGGCGCGCGGCGGCAGCTGGCGGACCTGATCAAAAAGGAGACCGCGGAAGGCGTGGGAGTGCTGCTGGTCACACACCACGGAGAACTGGCCCGGGCGGTCGCCGACCGGGTGCTGGTCCTCAGCGACGGCAAGGTGGTGGCCGACGGCCACCCGGACAAGGTGCTCGCCACCGGGACCGACGGACTGACCTGGCTGGCCGAGAGCCCGGACGGTGCCCGGTGACCGCCCTTGCCGAGGAGACCGGGGAGACTGGCGAGCACTCCGCGGCCTGGTCCGACGGGGACGACTGGACGCGGGAGACGCTGCGGCTGATCCGCGACCTGCGCACCCCGCACCGCCGCAAGAAGACCGGCCAGATCGCCTACACCGTGTACTGCGTGGTGCTGCTCCTCGCGGTATGGGGAGGGCTGCCCAGCATGGGGCTGTTCCTCGAGAAGTCGATGGGCGCCGACTACTCCGGTCACGGACCGGCGATCCTGGCCGCGCTGCCCGCCGGGTCCTGCGCGCTGGGGCTGGGATGGCTGCTGGTCGCCGCCTGGGACGCCCAGTGGCGCGGGCCGGTGGTGCCGCCGCGCGAGACCGTGGACTGGCTGCTGGCCCAGCCGGTGGACGTCGCCCGGGTGCTGCGGCCGTGGTTCTGGGGGGCGGCCGCGATCTCCGGCGGAGCCGGGCTGCTGGTCGCGGCGATCGGCATGATCGCGCTCGGCCTGACGGTCGGTGTGGGTCTGCCGGCCGCGTTCGGCTGGTGCCTGCTGGGCGGCAGCGGTCTGCCGCTGCTGGCGACCGCGCTGGCCACCGCGGTGGAGGGCAGCGAGCGGGTGGCCCGCTGGGCCCGGCTGGCCACCCCGTACGTCGGTATGGCGGTGCTGGCGCTGGTGGCGCAGACCGTGCTGGCGGTCAACGGCGACCGGCTGCCGACACTGGAACGGGTGGAGCTGTGGTCCGGGCCCTGGGGCTGGGCCGGTCTGGCCGCGCTGGCCCCCACACCGGCCGCGCTGCCGGGAGGCTGGGCCGCGGGAGTCCTGCTGGCGGTGGTGGTGGCCGGCGCCCTGGTCGCGGCACACCGCTTCACCGGGTCGCTGGCGTTGTCCGCGGTACGGCGGCGTTCGCGGACCGCGACCGGGGTGATGGCCGCGCTGCGCACGGCGGAGTTCCGTACCGCGCGGCAGGCGGTGGCCGGGGTCATCGGCGGGGGCCGCTCAGCGCGATGGCGGTTGCCGGCGCCCCGCTGGGCGGAACTGGCGGTGCCGTGGCGGGACACGCTCGCGCTGCTGCGGGCCCCGGGCCGGCTGGGCCGGGCAGTGGTGCTGGGGGTGCTCGCGGTGCTGGGCGCGGTGCTGGCGGCCTCGGCCCACGGCGGGACGGGCGTGGCGGCGGCGCTGGCCTCACTGGTTTTCGGCTACTGGTCGCTGACCCAGCTCCTGGAGCCGGCCCGGGTGGAGACCGACGACACGCGGCGCGGGTCGTGGGCGCCGTATCCCTACCGGGACCTGATGCTGCGGCACACGGCGGTGCCCGTCGTGCTGGGGCTGGTGGGCGCGCTGGTGGCGGCGGGGGTGCTGGCCGGGGAAGGCGCGGGGGCCCGCGCGTTGCTGGCACCGGCCCTGGTGCCGCCGTTGGTGGGCGCCTCGCTGGTCAACGCCTGCCGAGGGGCGACCAAGCACCACCTGCTGATGTCGTCGGCCCAGTCCCCTGCGGGCGGCATGGGCCCGGTGCTGTTCCTGGGCTGGTACGGCGCCGGGATGCTGGCGGCGGTGGCCCTGCTGGTCGTCCCGTTCCTGACCGCGCTGCACTCCGGCTCCGCCGCATCGATCGTCACTGCTGTCGTGGCGAGCGGCTTCGTGGCCGTGATCATGGTGCGCTGGGCGGTCACGCGGATCGGGAAGCTGACGGCTCCCTTGGCGGACTGACAGTGGTGCCGGTGGCCTGGGAAGTGAACCTGTCGGCGTCCTTCACACCGGGGTACGGCGCGTCGATGGGCCTGGTCGACGGGTCGGACGGTACGTCCTCGCCCTTCGCCGAGCGCACGCACTCGCGCACCCCCGACTACGGCAAGCTCCTACCGATGCACGGACGGAACCACCGGCCCGCGGGCGATCAAGACGTCGGCTGCGTGGTGCCAGCCGAGGGAGGAGTAGAGGCCCTGGCCTTCCTCGCTGGCGATGAGCAGACCGGTACGGGCACCGTGGGAGACGGCGGACTCCGCCAGAGCGCTCATCACGGCGCGGCCCAGGCCGCGTCGGCGGTGCCCGGGGTCGGTCTCGATGCGATCGGCGATCGCATCACCACCGACCACGGCGATGGATCCGCGCGCCGCCACCTCTCCTGAGGGGCCACGGAGGGAGACGACCGTGACGGATCCCTCCGTGCGTACCTCGCGCTCGTACGGCGCCAGGGGCGCGTGCCGCGGGTGCTCGGTCAGGTCGGTCGTCATGAACCACTCGGACCGGTGGAGCAACCCCAGTCCGGCAGCGCCCACGACGGCTTCGACTGTGGCCGGGCGCAGCGTGGGCACAGTGAGCCAGGTGATCTGCCGCGCGGCGGCGACGGCTGCCGCCAGTCGTGCCACGGACTCGGGTTCCTCGTCCGCACGCAGAGCGAACACCTCGACCTCGCGGCCGGGTTGGTCGCATGTGGACCGCAGGCCGTCCCCGGCGGGCTCGACCGGCTCGGCCTCGGGCAGGGAGCGGGCAACGGTCCAGCCGTCCACCCAGCGTCGTATCAGCCCCGATTCGATCTTCGTCATCCGGAGATTAGAACATGACCGCAACCGGGGGGGCCGGGGAACAGCCGTCCCCCGGTGCGGCCAGGCCGGCAGCCCGATGGTCACGTGCGGCGCGGCAGGCTCCAGCGGTGCGGCGCGATCAGGTGGCGCACCGAGGGCTCCGGTCCCCAGGAACCGGGCGCGTAGATCTCCACCGGCGGCGGGTTCTCCAGCAGCGGGGTGGACGCCTCCCACAGGCGCTCGATGCCGTCGGAACGGGTGAACAGCGACTGGTCGCCCAGCATCGCGTCCAGGAGCAGGCGCTCGTAGCCCTCGAGCGCGTGCATCGAGTTGAAGGACTCGGCGTAGCTGAAGACCATCTCCGCCTCGCGCAGCCGCATGGCGGGTCCGGGGTCCTTCACCAGGAAGCAGGCCATGATGCGGCCGGGGTCGTCGAAGTCGATCAGCAACTCATTGCTCCGGACACCGGCGCCCCCGCGCGCGGCCAGCGGGAACATACGCAGGGCCGGTTCCCGGAAGCCGAGCGTCACCACGTGCCGCGCCTCGCCCAACGACTTGCCCGAGCGCAGGTAGAAGGGCACTCCGGCCCAGCGCCAGTTGTCGATCCCGACGCGCAGCGCGACGAAGGTCTCGGTGTCGGACTTCGGGTCCACGCCGGGCTCGGCGCGATATCCCTCGTACTGCCCGCGGACGACATGGGCCGGGTCGATGGGCTTGAGCGACTGGAAGACCTTCTCCTTCTCGTCCCGCATGGAGTGCGCCTCGAGTGCCGTGGGCGGCTCCATGGCCACGAACCCCAGGAGCTGGAAGAGGTGGGTGACGATCATGTCGCGGAAGGTGCCGGTGCCTTCGAAGAACTGCGCCCGGCCCTCGATGCTGATGCTCTCCGGAACGTCGATCTGCACATGGCTGATGTGCTCGCGGTTCCAGATCGGCTCGAAGAGGCCGTTGGCGAACCGCAGGGCCAGGATGTTGTCGACCGACTCCTTGCCGAGGAAGTGGTCGATGCGGAAGACCTGCGACTCGTCGAAGACGGCGTGGATCGACGCGTTGAGCGCGCGGGCCGAGGCGAGGTCCGTGCCGAAGGGCTTCTCCACGATCACCCGGCCGTTGTCGGCGAGTCCGCTCGCCCCGAGCGTCTCCACCACGGACGTGAACGCGCTCGGCGGCACCGCCAGATGGAACAGGCGCCGCGGGCTGCCGCCGATGGCCTGCTCGGCCTCCTGGACGGCCGCGAGCAGCGGCTCGGCGGCGCCCAGGTCGCACGCGCCGAAGGAGAGGGCGGCCTCGAACTCCTGCCACGCGCGGCCTTCGGGCTTCGACCGGCCGAATTCGGCGACCGCCTCCCGCGCGTGCTTGCGGAATTCGTCGTCGCTCAGCGTGCTCTTGGCCGGAGCCGAGCCGACGATCCGGTAGCGGGCCGGCAGCAGCCCCGCCTTGGCCAGGTGGAACAGGCCCGGCAGCAGCTTGCGCCGGGCGAGGTCGCCGGTCGCGCCGAACAGCACCACCACGTGGTCGTCGGGCAGCGGACCGTGACTCGGCGAGAGGGAACGGTGCGTCATGGCGCCTTCACCCGCTCTTCTCGGCGTGGCCGCCGAACTCGCCGCGCATCGCGGACAGCACCTTGTCGCCGAACTCGCCCAGTCCGCGCGACGCGTACCGCTCGGCCAGCGCCGCGCTGATGACGGGGGCGGGCACGCTCTCGTCGATCGCCGCCTGGACGGTCCAGCGGCCCTCACCGGAGTCCGAGACCCGGCCGGTGAACGAGTCCAGCTGTGGCGAGCGGGCCAGCGCGTCGGCGACGAGGTCGACCAGCCAGGAGCCGATCACCGAACCGCGGCGCCACACCTCGGCGACCTCGGCCACGTCGATCTCGTACGGGTACGCCTCGGGCTCGCGCAGGGGCGCGGTCTCGGCGTCGACGGCCCTATGGCCCAGCCCTGCGTCCGCGTGCCGGATGATGCTCAGGCCCTCGGCGATGGCGGCCATCATCCCGTACTCCACCCCGTTGTGGACCATCTTCACGAAGTGACCGGCGCCGCTCGGCCCGCAGTGCAGATAGCCCTCCGGCGCGGTCCCGTCGGCCCTGGTCCTGCCCGGGGTCGGCTCGGCGTTCCCGCGGCCGGGGGCGATGGTGCGGAAGACCGGGCCCAGGCGGGCCACGGGCTCGTCCTCGCCGCCGATCATCAGGCAGTAGCCGCGTTCGAGCCCCCACACACCGCCGGAGGTGCCGCAGTCCACGTAGTGGATCCGCTGCGGGGCGAGCTGCCGGGCACGGGCCATGTCGTCGCGGTAGTACGAGTTGCCGCCGTCGATGACGGTGTCACCCGGCTCCAGCAGCGCCGCGAGTTCGTCGAGCGTCGGCTGCACCACCCCGGCGGGCAGCATCAGCCAGACGTTGCGGGGCGGCTCCAGCTTCTCCACGAACTCCCGGAGGGAGGCGGCGCCCGTGGCCCCCTCCTTCTCCAGCTCCAGCACGGCATCGCGGCTGAGGTCGTGCACGACGCACCGGTGGCCGTCGCGCATCAGCCGGCGCACGAGATTGGCGCCCATCCGGCCGAGCCCGATCATGCCGAGCTGCATGGGTGTGTCAGTGGGCATGGTCGGTCTCCCCGTTCCTCGGCGGCCTCCGCGGGCCGGAGTTCTCGTTGTCCGGGCGTGTCGCGTTCGCGGCCGCTGCCGGGGTCGCAGCGCGGCGGGTGACGACGAGCGGTCGCGTACCGCCCGCGGCCCGGGTCTGGGAGCCGATGCCCGCGACGACCGGTCGGGACATGGACTTCCTCCTCGCTTCGGGGTCGCGGTTTCGGGGTCGCGCGGCGGAGGCCTCTACGAGCGTCCGTGCCCCAGGCCTCCAGGCGGAATCTACCTATTCATGGCATTTGCTGCTCAGGGGGATTCCTCTCCCCGCCTCGGCCGGGGTGTCAGGGCGCGGTCGGGCTCGGCCCGCGATGCCCTGCGCGCGGGGGCTCCGTTCTGCGGGGGACGCTCATGCCGCGCTGCGCCGTCCCGGTGACGTGTGACCGCGCAACGCGCGGACGTGACGCTGAGAGCGCGCAGAAAATAGTGCCGAGCGCCGAGCGCCGAGCACCGTTGGTGTGGGCGGGTACTCCGGTGCGCGGTCGCCGTGCACGTGTCGCATCCGGCTGGGTGTCCCGGCCCGATGTGACTGCGTCGGGAAGCTTGCGCCGCGCGTGGCGCCGGATCCGTCCGGACGGCCCCGCTCGGGGTGGTCGGGCTGTGACTGGTTGGGGCGCATGACAGGGACACGGACCATGTTCCGTACCGCGGCCGGTGACATGATTGCCGGCGCTCCGCTCAGCCGGCCGCACCGCGCAGAACGGCCAGTGCCGAGGCGTACATCCGTTCCTTGATGGTGCCGAGGGTGTCGCCGGCCTTGCCGGCCTGTGCCTCGGCGATCTCCAGGGCCGCGGAACGCACGGCGTCCTCCTTCACCGCCCGGTCCACGATCCCGGCGGCCTCGGCGTCCGTCCCACCGTACCGGCGGGCGGCGACCATGGCCTCGTGCGCGGTCTGCGGCGCCAGGCGGGACCGGATCAGGGCGGACATGCCGGGCGTGAAGGGGATGTTGATCTCGGCCTCGGGCAGGCACCAGAAGCCGCGGTCGGCGCGCATCACACGGAAGTCATGAGCGAGGGAGAGCATCGCGCCGGCGGCGAAGGTGTGCCCCTGCAGGGCGGCCACGGTGACCATCGGCAGGGACAGCACGCGGGCGAAGAGCTCGTGGACGGAGTCGCGGTAGCTCTCGTGCTGGTCGGCGTGGGCGCCGAGCCAGTCCAGATCCAGTCCGTTGGAGAAGAACTTGCCCGTCGCGGCAGTCACCAGGGCACGCGGCCCCTCTGCCTTCTCCACTTCGTCCAGGGCGGCGCCGACGGAGGCGAGCCAGTCGGGATGGAAGCGGTTCTCGCCGTCTCCGATGTCGAGCACGAAGACGTTGTCCTGGCGGTCCAGAGTGGGCATCTGCGCTCCCGGAGGGTCGTGCCACGTCAATGTCCTGTTCGGAGCCTTCCTCCGTCGACCCTCCTTGATTCCGGGGGCAACGGAATGTTCGCGTCACCATCCCGGTGTGACCGCTGCGGTCACACCGATGTCCACGAACGACCTTCTCTTCCATGGTCCTTCGACACCCCGGTCCAGGGCGACCGGAAGCACCGCAGCGTGGTCGAGTCCCCCTGGCACAGGGACGTGGACTCCCGTTGGTCGGCCATTGCCCGGCAGGTGCCGAGCGGGGTCCGCGCGGGGTCCGCGCGGTGAAGAGGTCGGGGCCGACGACTGCTCGGTCCGCGCTGCCGGATTGGCGAGCGTGACATGGCGTCGGACGATGACACGGGACGCCTCCTGCCCCCGGGGAATGGCTCGTCCGCGGGCCGGTGACCCGTCACCGAACCGAGCCACACACCGAATCCGGTGAGGACCAGCGTCCCGGCACACGCCAGCAACACCGCGGCCCGTTTTTCAGTTCGGCCGGGCGGGCGATTTTCCGTTCTTCAAGGTCGGCCCGCCGTGGCCGGTGCGGCAGTCCGCGGATACAGCACCGCGAAGATCCGTTCGAAGCGTGCCGTCATGTCGTCGGCGCTCTGCTCGGGGTGGTGGCGCCACCAGGCGACCGCGGCGCTCACGGTCCCGTACCACAGGTGCGTGGCGAGGTCGGTGTCGAGCGCCTCGCCCGCCTCCGGGGAGCCGAGGAACTCGGCTACGCCGACCGCTCCGAGGCGGTTCAGCTCCTGTCGGTAGACGGCAGCCGCCGCATGGAGGGGCCCGTCGGCCGGCAGCGTCGTGTCATAGACGAGAGCCCAGTCGTCGACACGGGACTCCAGCCTCCGGAAGATGGCCTCGAGGGTGCGAGCGGCACGCGTGATGTCGGACGGCCCCTCCTGCGCCGCGGCGACGGCTTCAACGAGGCGAGATCCGGCGTACTCCAGGCACGTCAGGTAGAGGCCGTCCTTGGAACCGAAGTACTCGTAGATCATGGGCTTGCTGATTCCGGCACGCGCTGCCACCGCGGCGGTCGACCCGCGTGTGTAGCCCTTGGCGCCGAACTCGTGTGCCGCCGCGTCCAGGATCAGCCTCTCCCGGTCGGCGCGGGGCATCCCCTTGGTCCCGACCGTGCGGACGACCTTCTCCTGCTTGTCCATGGTCCCATCCTATGCCAAAGTGACCGGCGGGTAATTTACTCGGCGTTCAGATCGGGGGTGCGGCATTGGGCAGTAAGACGCGGTCGTGGTGGGGATGGGGAAACGTCGAGGACGCGGTGACGGGCGCGGAGCGTGCGGAGATCACCCGGCGTACCGCGGAGCTGCTCCCGGGCGCCGACCTGACGGTGCACGAGGCCCCGCCGATCGAATCGTTCGGAGTGCGGGCGAGCCGCGTCCAGGCGCCGCCGGCTCTGGCGTCGATCGCGTCCGCCGATGTGCGCGACCGGCTCGCGCACAGCCACGGGCAGGCGTTCCGCGATGTCGTGAGGGCGCTGCTGGGGCGCCTGCCCCACGTGCCCGACCTCGTAGTGCGCCCGACCTCCGAGGCACAGGTCGTCGATCTCCTGGACTGGTGCAGTGACGCCAACATAGCGGCCATTCCCTTCGGCGGTGGTTCCTCGGTGGTGGGAGGCGTCGAACCGAGGGTGGGCGACGCCTACGCCGGGGTGGTCAGCTTGGATATGGGCGCGATGGACCAGGTCCTGGAGATCGACCGCACCAGCCGGGCCGCGCTCGTCCAGGCCGGGGTCTTCGGCCCGCGCCTGGAGGACGAGTTGCGGCCCCACGGCTACAGCTTGAGGTTCTTCCCCCAGTCGTTCGAGTTCTCCACCCTCGGCGGCTGGCTGGCCACCCGCGCAGGCGGCCACTTCGCAACGAACCTCACTCACATCGACGACCTCACCGAATCGATGCGGGTCATCGCTCCCAGCGGGGTCCTCGAGTCCCGCCGTCTCCCCGGCTCGGGAGCCGGACCGTCCCCCGACCGGATGTTCCTCGGCTCGGAGGGAGCGCTCGGCGTCATCACCCAAGCCTGGGTCCGCCTCCAGGACCGGCCGCGGTGGCGTGCGGGAGCCTCGGTGGGCTTCGCCGACCACGACGCGGGCGTGCGCGCGGTGCGCGCCCTGTCGCAGTCCGGCCTGAACCCCGCCAACTGCCGCCTCCTGGACCCCATGGAGGCGTTCATCAACGCCGGCGCCCCGACCGCCGTCCTGGTACTCGGCTTCGAATCCGCCGACCACCCCGTCAACGCCTCGATGGGACGCGCGCTGGACCTGTGCAGGGACCACGGCGGCACCCTGGCCGAGGAACCGCGCTACGCCGACACCGCGGAGCAGGACGCACGGACCGGGGCCGCCGACACCTGGCGCAACTCCTTCTTGCGCATGCCCTACCAGCGGGACGCTCTCGCCGCCCAGGGCATGATCGTGGAGACGTTCGAGACGGCCTGCACATGGGACCGGTTCGACACCCTGCGCGCCGCGGTCAACGCCGCTGCCCAGGACGCCATGCGCCAGGTCGGCGCAGAGGGCGTCGTGACCTGCCGCTTCACCCACGTGTACCCCGATGGTCCGGCCCCGTACTTCGGTGTCTACGCCGCAGGGAAGTGGGGGAGGACGGTCGAGCAGTGGGACGAGATCAAGCAGGCGGTCTCTGAGGCGCTGATCAGCGGCGGGGCGACCATCACCCATCACCACGCGGTGGGGCGTGACCACCGCCCGTGGTACGACCGCCAGCGCCCCGACTTGTTCGCCGCCGCCCTGCAGGCCGGCAAGACGGTCCTCGACCCGGCCGGAATCCTCAACCCCGGCGTTGTCATCGATCCATCGGGTTCCAGCCGCGACGCGCACGGCACACGTGCCTGCAACGCGCCCGGCAGATGATCGTCGCGCCGCCGTCGGTTCCGCGGACACCACCCGGTAGGCGTCCCCGTTGTTTCCGTCTTGGGGGTTGAAGCGCCGGCGGTGGCGGCAGCGGATGAAGGCCCTCGCACACGTCCTCGCGGCTACCCGGTCTACTCGCAGTGCACCGGGCTTCAGCCCGGTGGTGAAGCGAATCTGAGAACTGCTCTGACCTCAGCCGTGGGCACGGAACTGCACTGTTCACCTCGGCCCGGTCAGAGCGGCCGGTTTTGCTGCTCGATGTACTGCTTCACGATGCTGAGCGGCGCACCGCCGACCGACCCGGCGAAGTACGAGCCGGACCACAGGCGCTGTGCCCGCCAGTAGTGGCGGACGAGGTCGGGGAACTCCTGGCGGAGCCTGCGCGAGGACACGCCCTTGAGGGAGTTCACCAGCCGGGACACGGCGACCTTCGGCGGGAAGTTCACCAGCAGGTGGACGTGGTTTGCCTCGCCGTTGAACTCCACCAGCTCGGCCTCGAAGTCCTCGCACACGGCCCGCATGATCTCCTCGCACCGCGTCAAGTGCCGGTCGGCGAACACCTTGTGCCGGTACTTCGTCACAAAAACCAAGTGGACGTGCATGCGGAAGACACAGTGACGGCCTGTGCGAACGTTCTCATCGAGAGCCATAAACCAACTGTCTATCATTATCCTCGTGCAGCTTCGGTACAGCTTCCGCATGTATCCGAGTGCCGGTCAGCGCAGCGCGTTGGCGAAGGCGTTCGGGTGTGCGCGGGTGGTCTACAACGACGCCCTCCGGGCCCGGGAGACCGCCCGCAGCGAAGGCCTGCCGTTCCCGAAGACCGGCGACCTGTCGAAGGCGCTCATCACCGAGGCGAAGAACACCCCGGAGCGCGCCTGGCTCGGCGAGGTCTCGGCGGTCGTCCTTCAGCAGTCCCTCCGGGACCTGGACACGGCGTACCGGAACTTCTTCGACGGCCTGAAGGGCAAGCGCCCGCGCACGGGCGCGCCCCGGTACAAGTCCCGCAGGGACACCCGGCAGTCCGTCCGGTTCACCGCGAACGCCCGCTGGTCGATCACACCGGGACAGAAGCTGCGCCTGCCGAAGATCGGCGACCTCAAAGTCAAGTGGTCCCGCTCCCTACCGTCCACGCCGTCCACGGTGACGGTGGTCAAGGACTCGGCGGACCGGTACTTCGCGAGCTTCGTCATCGAGACCGGCCCGGAGGAAGCCCTGCCCAAGGTCGCGCCCGAGGTGGGCATCGATCTCGGTCTCGGGCACTTCGCGGTCCTCTCGGACGGGACGAAGGTCGATTCCCCGCGCTTCCTGCACCGGGCCGAGAAACGCCTCAAGAAGGCCCAACGGGATCTCTCCCGCAAGGAGAAGGGCTCCAGCAACCGGAACAAGGCCCGGATCAAGGTCGCCCGCGCTCACGCGAAGGTGGCCGACGCGCGCCGCGAGTTCCACCACCAGCTCTCCACACAGCTGATCCGCGAAAACCAAGCGGTCGCCGTGGAGGACCTGGCGGTGAAAGGACTCGCCCGCACGCGCCTGGCCAAGTCCGTCCACGACGCCGGATGGTCGGCGTTCGTGAACATGCTGGAGTACAAGGCCGCCAGGTACGGGCGCACCTTCGTGAAGATCGGCCGGTTCGAGCCGACCTCCCAGGTGTGCTCACGCTGCGGCGTCAAGGACGGCCCCAAGCCCCTCAGCGTCCGCGAGTGGACCTGCGGAGCGTGCGGCGCTGTCCTGGACAGGGACATCAACGCGGCGGTCAACGTCGCCAAGGCCGCCGGACTGGCGGTATCAGCCTGTGGAGCGCAGGTAAGACCGGGACTCGTCCCGGCACCGCGCAGCGAAGCAGGAACCCACTCGACACCGCAGCCTTCAACGGCGCGGTAGGCGGGAATCTCCCCCCTTCAGGGGGGAAAGGATGTCAATGCCTTCAACCTCGTTCGCCTCGATGCCCGGTGAGCTGGACATCGGCGTGCTGAAGCTCCTCGGAGCCGCCGACATCGCCGAGCCCACCCGGGCCATCCGCGACGAACCCGAACGAGCACTCCCGATCCTGGGCATCATCAACGATCCGGACACTTGCGGAACTTGATCAAGCCCTGCCCTCCTGTCGGACCTCTCATCGGCGTCTCCGACAGCACCCCGCGGGCCCGGTGCCCCCCCAGGTCATCCGTTCGGCAGAGGGAACGGCCATGCCGGGCCCGTGGGCCGGCGGCCCCATTGCAGTACCGAGAAGAACCTGACGGGGGCAGTTCACCAGCCGGGGTAACGCCCCTGCCAGTGCTCGTCCCAGCCGCCGGGGTACTCGCTGCCGCCGGGCGCGTCGGCGAGCTGGGCCAGGAGGTCGCGGGCCAGGGTGTCGAGGACCCAGGCCAGTTCGTGGCGGCTGACCAGGTCGACAGGCAGGGCCTCCGCGCCGTGCGCCGCTCCGAGCAGCGCGCCGGCCACGCAGGCGACCGAGTCGCCGTCCGGCGCCCCGGCGGCGAAGCGCAGGGCATCACCCACCTGCTCCCGTGCCGGGAACGATGCGGCGACGTACACGCCGCCCAGCAGGGCCGAGGGCGCGGTGGCGTCCGGTGCGAGCTGCGCGAGCCGCCGGGCGTTGGCGCGGTGGTCGACGGCCTCCTGGAGTGCCGCGTCGAGCCGGCCCAGTTCCCTGGCGGCCGGGCCGCGGTCTGCGGCGCGAAGCGCCTTGAGACCTTCCCCGAGGGCCTGTTGCACCTGCGTGCCTGTCAGGCAGTGGCCGGCCAGTACCGCCGCATGGGCCGCTGCGGAGTGCGCGGCTGGGTCGCCGTGCGTGAGGGCGGCGATTTCACGCGCCCACGTGCCTGCGAGCTCGGGGCCTTGCGCGGCGCCGAGCACCGCGAGGGGGAGGGTACGGGTCAGGGCGTGGCAGCCGCGGCTGGTCGTCGTCGGCCTCTCCACGGTCCCCTGCTCGATCTTGGCCAGGGCGGCCACGGTCGCGGGCGCCGAGCCGCGGCGTTCGGCCAGGACGGGTACCTGCGCGAGCCAGCCGTCGGGCCACACCTCTTCGCCCGACTCCCAGCGCTTGGCCTCCAGACCCTGCAGCGCGGCCCATCGGCAATACGCGTGCCACACCACCGACGGCGGGTGGCAGATGCCCTTCTCGGCGCCGCGTACGAGGGCGCGGATCGTACCCTCGGCGGTGAAGCACGCCAGTTGCGTGCTGACCCCGGCCCGCAGCGAGCCCTCGGCCGGCAGCTTGCTCCCGGCGCGTCCCAGCGTGTCACCCACCGCCAGGCCGAGCATCAGCCCGCGCACCCGGGACACGGCGACCTTCGCCTTCACGGATTCCTGGCTCTCGCTGGCGGCCGCCCCCGCGGTCAGCTCGTGGACCGCGTCCTGGAGTTCGGGGTGTGCGTGCAGGTGCCAGCCGCCCGTGAGCGTGCGGCGCAGGTCCCGCAGGGCGGTCTCCGCGTCGATGCCCTGGGACAGGTGGCTGTAGACCGCCGCGACGGCCGGTGTGCGGCTCTGGCCGGCGAAGCAGTGGAGCAGGACGCGCTTGCCCTCCTGGCGCAGGCGCAGCACCTGGCGGGCGGCCTGGTCGACGGCGTAGTGGAGGTTGGCGTTCGAGCCGTCGCTGTCCACCAGCCAGACGCGGACGTGCTCGATGTCGGTGCCGGGCAGCAGCGGAGCCGTGCCGATACGGCACAACGAGACCACGGCGTCGACGCCGACCGGCTCGGCACCCTGGGCCAGGGCCAGGTTGCCCAGGATCACCCCGGGGTCGTGCGGGTGGGGGATCGCGAAGGCGGTGTGGCTGCCGGGCGGCATGTGCGGCGACGAGGGCCAGCCGAGCTTGTCGTCGCTCCCGCCCCGGGCGGTGAGCACCGCCAGCCGGACCAGGTCGGGCGCGGCGAGGTCCGGCCAGCCGTTGACGGCGAGTTGCCATTCCAGCGGGATGCCGGAGCAGCCCCAGCGTGCGCCGAGCAGGGCGCCCGCGATCGCCGCGACGGTGTCGGTGTCCGTCCCGGCGCGGACCGCCGCCTCCAGGGCCAGTTGCAGGTGCTGGGCGGGGAAGCGGCGCTCGGCCAGGTTCAGTTCGGGCACGTCGGTGCGGGTGATGGCCGACCAGGCGGCCTGTAGCGCGTGGACGACCCAGCCGTTGTTCTGGAAGTGGTGCGGCGGGTTGGCCTCCGCCTCGTCCAGCCGCTTCGCCCAGGCCTCCCGGCGCTCGGCGGGCAGTAGGTCCAGGCCCTCGCGCACGCCGTCGAAGGTCCCGTGCAGCACCGCGGTGCGGATGCCGGAGCACCACAGCACGCAGGCGTCTGCGCAGTCGGGGTCCGGGTGGGTGAGCGCGCTGACGGCGACGGCGGCCTCCGCCATGGCGGCCGCGTCGCCGAGGTGGGCGAGGGCGACGATTCCGGTCCGCATCAACGAGCCGTTCCCCGCGCTGCGGACGTTGCCGGCGGTGTACTCCTGGGCGGCCTCCCGCATCGCCGTGCCCGCCGACCCGGGTGCGTGGGCGGCGATGCCCAGGATCACGCTGGTCTGGTTGCCGACGTCGCTGGCGCCGTCGCTCAGCCAGTGCAGGAAGTTGGCGGCGATCGCGTCCAGGGCCTCAGGGCTGCGCAGGTCCGCTCCGGTCGCCGCCACCCGGGCGATGCAGACCTGCATCTGGGTGTCGTCGGAGTACTCACCGGGTTCGTACGGGCCCAGGCCGCCGCCGATCATCCGGGGCTGCTGGTCCTCGCTCAGCGTCGCCTTGAACTCGTACGGCACACCCAGCGCGTCGCCCGCGGCCGCGCCGAGCAGCACCCCGGCGGCCCGGTCGGAGGCCCGCGCGTCCAGGTGGGGGTTCGATATCGGGGCGTGGGCCACGGGTGTCCTCCAGATGATCCGGCGGTGCGCGTGAGACGGGCCGAGCTGAGCGTGTCGGGGTGAGCGCCGTCCTGGTCGAGTGCGACCGGTCCGGGGCGGCCCCGGCGGACTGCCGGTCAAAGGGTCTCCGGCGTGATGCTGCGTCAGCCTCGCACGGCGGATCACTTATCGTCAAGGGGACGTTATGGGTGCTCGCGACACGCTCAAAGTGTGCGTGAACGCCCACCTTTGAGCACCGCACCCCTGCCCGCCCTGAGCGGAGCATTCCGCTGGTTGTTTACCTCTGCTTTAACTCCGTTCATTTACGCCGCCCAAGATCCGCCATGGGCATGTCGTGGGTCTTTCCCGGCGTGCCCTTTACCTTGCATCGATCAGGAGGGGCAGTTCGTGAAGCGGCCAACAGAGTGGCGCAGACAGCCAGGTGGCGGATCCGGGGGATCCGGCGGATCAGGCGGGCGGCGGCTCCTCGGGGCGGCCCTTGCCGCGTTGCTGCTCGTGAGCGGGAACCTCACCGCGGCGTACGCCGCCGAGACCGGATCGGCCGAGCGGAGCGCCTCCGCCGACACCCCCAGCCTGCCGGCCCTCACTCCCGCCGACGGCGCGTACCTGGAGGGCACCCAGAAGGTCGTGGCCACGCCCACGGCGGCCGGGGACTCCATCCGGCGGATCACCGTCGACGGCAAGGCGATCGACGCCGAGCCGACGATCGGGGTGTCCCGGCTCAGCTTCGACGTCGGCACGAACTCCACCGAGGCCCGCTACCACAACTACGTGCTGGTCAACGGTGACTACCGGACCGACATCGGCGACCTCGTCAACCAGCGCGGCACCATCGAGATCCCGAACCAGCACCTGCACAAGGGCGAGAACACGATCGAGTTCTTCGCCGGCACGGTCGACAGCTCCTGCGGCACCAACTACGACGACTTCGTGCTCTCCGACATCGGTCTCGACCTGCTCGGCGAGGTCGCGGACGGCGAGGAGAACGAGTACACGTACTCCTTCGGCGACGGCAGTTGCGGCAGCAACACCACGCTGCTGACCAAGGCCGCGCTCAGCTTCTTCGTCCTGGGCGACCCGCAGGGCACCACCGGCCTGTCCGCCGGTCTGGACACCACGAAGCTGTCCAACGGCGAGCACGTCATCGGCGCGCGCACGACCTCCGGCGAGTCCGTCAAGAACACGGTGACGGTCAACAACGCCCCGGCGGGCGCTCCCGGGCTGCTGCCCAAGGACGGCACGCTGGTCAAGGGCCGCCAGCCCGTCTTCGCGAACTTCCCCGCGGGCGCCGAGGGCGACACCGCGGCCCTGACCGTGGACGGCAAGGAGCCCGTCACCGCCGCGAACCTCGGCAACGGCGCGGCGACGTTCTCCTTCGACGTCGGCTCGAACTCGATCGACGACAAGTACGACAACTACCTGCTCGTCAACGGCAAGCGCATCGACCTGGGCGGCACCTGGGTGAGCCAGCGGGTCGACATCGCGGTCCCGGCGCGTTTCCTGGTGCCCGGTGACAACACGATCACGGTGGTCACCAGCCCGTTCAAGGAGACCTGCGGCAACAACCGCGACGACTTCGACATCTCGCGGCTCGCGCTGACCCTCGACGGCGGCACCGTCACCGGACACGGCATCGCGGACTCCTACGCCATGGGTGACGGCAGCTGCGGCAACACCACCACGCGGCTGCGCGAGGCGGAGCTGCACTGGACGATCGACGCCCCGGCCGTGCACGTCACGCCGACCCTCGGCTCCGGCAACGCCACCCTCGGCTTCACCGTGGGCACCAACTCCATCGAGGCCCGCTACCAGAACCACGTGCTGGTGAACGGTCAGAAGCACGTGCTCGACGGCGACTTCGTCAGCCAGCGCGTTAACCTGCCCCTCCCCAACGAGTGGCTGGTCCCCGGCTGGAACACGATCGACTTCGTCACCGGCACCTTCCCGACGTCCTGCGGTGACAACCGCGACGACTTCGCGATCTCCGACATCACCCTCACCCTGGCGAACGGCACCGCCGCCGGCCGCATGCTCAAGGGCTCGTACGGCCTCGGCGACGGCAACTGCGGCGACAACGTCAACCCGCTGACCGAGATCGACCTCGAGTTCTTCGTCGACGGGCCCGCCCAGGGCCTGCGCGCCGACCTCGACACCGCGCGGATCGCCGACGGCAAGCACACCCTGGCCGCGACGTCCAAGACCGGCAAGACCGCGACCCGCGCGCTGGTCACCGACAACTCCGCGCCCAAGGTGGTCTCCAGCGTTCCCGCCGCCGGGCAGAAGCTCACCGCCTCGGTCGTGCTCGACGTCCGCGTCGAGGACATGTCCGCCGTCGTGACCGGCCCGGTCGTCACCCTCGACGGCAAGGCGGTCCAGCTCGGCGCCCCGGTGGGCCCCGGCATGTCCGCCGGTGAGCACACGCTGGCGGTGTCCGCCACCGACGGTGTCGGCAACAGTGCCACCCGCGAGGTGAAGTTCACCTCCGCCGGCATCCCCGACGTCCCCGCCGACCTGAGCCCGAAGTCCGGCACCACCGACGCGGGCGGCAGCGTCCAGCTGTCGGCGAAGGTCGCGGAGCCCGACGGCGGCGAGGTCAGCGCGACGTTCTCCGAGACCGAGATCGTCACGCCCGACCACGTCTACCAGGGCACCTCCGCCGCCGTGCCCACCACGCTCAAGGTCGACGGCGAGGAGAAGCTGAAGGCCACCGGCATCGAGCCCGCCGACGGCAGGACGATCGACGCGCCGGCCGCCGACGCCGTCAGCTACCAGCGGTTCGACGTCAAGGTGAAGAGCCTCGTCGACGCGCCGGTGCTGCGCTGGGAGGGGACCATCGACCCAGAGCGGCTCGCCGCGCTGCGCGTGTGGAACTCCGCGACGGAGAAGTGGGACGTGCTGACCAGCGCCCGCGGCGCGGTCAAGGGCAACACCGTGCTGACCGCCGTCGTCGACCGCCGTTACGTCGACGGGACCAAGGTCCACGCCATGGTGACCGGCGAGGACCCCTTCGCCGACGACATCGACGCCGGTGACCCGAACACCTTCGCCGACCCCGACTCGTACGACTTCTCGATCGTCCACTACACCGACACGCAGTACCTCTCCGAGGGCGCGGTGGAGCAGGAGACGCCCGAGGAGCGCGCGGTCTGGGAGAAGGCGTACGGCGACGTCTCCCGCTGGATCGCCGACAACAAGGACAAGCGCAAGATCGCGTACGTCGCCCACACCGGCGACCTGATCGAGAACAACATCCGCAAGCCCGCCGACGAGGCCACCCAGCGCCAGGTCACCGGTGAGCTGGAGGTGTCCTCGAAGCAGCAGAAGATCCTGGACGACGCCGGCGTGCCCAACGGCGTCATCGCGGGCAACCACGACAACCAGTCGGGCACCGAGAACGGCCCCGGCGCGATCTACAACAAGTACTACGGCCCCGACCGCTACCAGGCCCTGTCCGAGGGCTGGGAGCACGCCGAGTACGGCGGCCCCTGGCGCGAGGGCGACAACCAGAACCACTACGACCTGTTCTCCGCCGGCGGCCTGGACTTCGTCGTGGTCGGCCTGTCCTACGGGGTGACGCGCGAGGAGGCCGAATGGGCCGACTCGGTCTTCAAGCGCTTCCCCGACCGCAACGGCATCCTGCTCTCGCACGACTACCTCGCGCCGAGCAGCAACCCGAACGGCCGCGGCGCCCCGTTCTCCGCGCCCGACGGCTCGATGCTCTACAAGAAGGTGGTCCAGGACAACCCGAACGTGTTCCTGATCCTCGCCGGTCACGAGCACGGCGTCGGCACCAACATCAAGCCCCGAGTCGGCAAGGTCGCGCACGACGTCGTCGAGCTGCTGGCGGACTACCAGTTCTACACGGTGTCCGCGGACCGGCTCGGGCTCACCGAGATCGGCGGCTACAAGCCCGACGACCAGCTGCAGTTCGGCGCGAGCTTCTTCCGGATGCTCCAGTTCGACGTCAAGCGCTCCCAGTTGACCGTCGACACCTACTCGCCGCTGCTCGACGAGTTCGGCGCCACCGAGTACGACACCAACCACCGGTACGACGGCACCGAGGACAACATGGTGCTGCCGATCGACCTCAGCAGCCGCAAGACGACCTTCAGGACCGACTCGCTGGCGCTCTACAACCCCGTGAGCGTCATCGGCGAGGCCAAGGCCGCCTCCGGCCAGGTCGCCTCGGTGACCTGGCGGGACCTGGAGCCGGACACGACCCACGCGTGGCTCGTGACGGCGCGCTCCACCGGCGGCGGGGTCACCACCTCCGAGCCGAGCGTCTTCGTGACCAAGGACGCGCAGGGCCGGGCGGGTTCCTGGGGACCGGAGGCGTCCGCGTACCCGTGGTTCACGCCGTCCGCCGTCCGCAGGTGACCTACTGACCGGCTGACGGGTCACCCGTACCCACGCCCGCCGTCCCGGACCACATCGGTCCGGGACGGCGGGCGCGCCGCCTTCCACCCCGTACGACTACGAGAACCGAGATCCCCATGCGTTCCGCCGCTCCGCGCCCGCCCGCCGCACTGCTCACCCTCCTCGCGGCGCTCCTGACCGTGCTCGCCGCCGGCCTCGCGAGCGCCTCCCCGGCCGCCGCGCACGACGCGACCACGACGGCGTACGTCGATGTGACCGGCACCGGAACCCGCGTCGAGGCGGAACTCGACCTCGAGTACGACCTGCTCATGAAGTCGGCCTGGCTGTACGAGGAGGCGTACGGGGCGAAGGACCGCGCCGAGCAGCTGCGTCAGTTGAAGACCAACGCCAAGGCCGTGAACGAGTACGTCACCGGGCGCTTCGCGCTCGCCCACGACGGCACGGCCTGCGCGCCCCGCCCGGCCGGGGACGCGGACGTCCACACCCGCGGCACCAGGCCCTTCGCCGTCCTCACCCTTGCCTACGACTGCCCGGCCGGCGCGGACGGCGCGGACGGCGCCTACACGATCTCCAGCGCTCTGTTCCCGGACGCCGAGAGCTTCGTGCACAGCACGGAGACGATCGTCCACTACGACATCGACGGGCAGCGCGGCTCCCAGGTGCTGACCGCCGCCGAACCGACCCTGAAGACCGGCGGACCCCACCAATCCCGCCACCAGATCACCGAGTTCTTCCTGCTCGGCATGGAACACCTGCTGTTCGGCCTGGACCACATCCTCTTCCTGCTCTCGCTGCTCATAGGCGCCCGCAGCCTGCGCGACGTGCTCCTCGCGGCGACCGCCTTCACCGCCGCGCACAGCGTCACCTTCCTGCTGGCGGCCATGGGCGTGGTCACGGTGCCCGCGGCCGTGGTGGAACCGGTGATCGCGGCCTCCATCGCCGTCATGGCGTGCGCCGGCATCTTCCTCCGCGACCGGGAGAGCACCGGGCGCTGGCGGCTGCCGGTCGTCTTTCTCTTCGGCCTCGTCCACGGCCTGGGCTTCGCGGGAGCGCTCGGCATCGACGAGAGCTGGTCGTGGGAGCTGCTGTTGTCGCTGCTGAGCTTCAACGTCGGTATCGAGGCGGTGCAGTTGGGCATCATCGTGGTCGTGTTCCCGCTGCTGGTGCTGCTGCGCAGGACCCCCGCGCATCGCTGGGTCCTGCCCGCGATGACCGCGCCCATCGTGATCGTCAGCCTCTACTGGTTCTGGGACCGGGTGACCGCCGTCCCGTCGTGAACGTGAGCGTATATACGCGAACGCACGCGAACGGCCGCCGGCGCCATGCCGGCGGCCGGTCGCGGACGTGGTGTGACAGGTCATCGGCGCCCCAAG